>JACPCG010000016.1 GCA_016179925.1 Candidatus Rokuibacteriota bacterium
TGGACCGGGTGGAAGCCGAAGCCGTTGCGGTACGCGTCGATATAGTCCGGACGGCGCGCGTAGTCGTCGGCGAAGCGGCGCATGATCTCGTACGGGTCGAGCGTCTGGGGCAGGATGCGCTCCCAGACCTCGCGATAGGACGGGTGAGCGACGCGGTCCCAGCGCTCGGGCACCGGCGTCGCCATGATCACGGTGCAGCCGGGCTTCCCCGCCGCCTCGATGAGCCCGCCGAGATAGCCGAGCCCGGAGGAAATCAGCGTGAGGATCGGGTTGACGTGGCAGAAGATCGCGTACGGGCTCGCGTCGGCGACGCCGTAGACGAGGACGTCGAACCGCTCCCGCGCGAGACCGCGACGCGCGGGGAACATGCCGGCGACGTCCGCGAGCATTTCCCGCCGCGTCTCGTCCACGCCGCCGGCAATGACCTTCGCCGGGCGGTAGGGATCCGCCAGCAGCGTGTCGAGTTTGAACACGCGCCGGCCGAGCTGCCGCTCGAGATGGCGGCCCATCTCGTCGAGCACCTCGTGCATGCGGTTGCCGTGCACCGACATGGACATGCCGTCGGGGGTGTGCGTGACCTTGATCGAGTTGTACGTCGAGAGTCCGACGCACACCGACTTCCACCCGCCGTTGAAGCCGCGGTTGTGACGGGCGTTCACGTAGACGGTGAGGTCCGACTCCGTGACGAGCCGGTGGACCTCGACGGGATAGCCGTGCTCGGGCGTCCTGCCGAGGTCCACGATCGTCTCGGCGTCCTCGGCGTCGTGACAGAGGAGGCGCGGGCCGAACTCGCGGACGAGGTCCTCGCCGAGGATCCGCGCGAGCTCCCAGGCGCGGAGCTTCCTGTGGAGCGCGTTCGCGCAGACGAGCGTGACGTTCTTCCGGGAGACGCCTGCGGCCTCGAGCTCCTCGAGGACGGCCCGGATCGCGACGCCGCGGATCGGGCCGTATGAGGCGACCGTCGCGTCGTCGAACGCGATCGTGACGCCGGCGCCCGGCTTGACGCTGTCGCGGATGCGGGGCAACCCTCGCGGCGCCGCGAAGGCCTCCCGCACGGCCGCGTCGAGGTCGGCGAGCGGCGTCAGCGTCGTCGCCTCGATGTTGGAGAGCGTCCGCGTGCGGTCAGGGAGCGTCGCCGTCAGCGTCGCTTCGCCGTAGGGCAGCTCGACGTTCACGGGGCGACTATCGCATCGGGGCCGCCCCGAGACAACCCCGCCACACTGATCTCCCCTGGTCCCGGAATGCCTACCAACGGGCCCGGAGGATCCGGGGGACCCTGACTGGCGAGTCGTGTCGAAGGGCGGTTGTCAGCCGGGAGGTGTCGGGCCGGCGACGGTGCGCGAGCTGGGCAGGGCGAGCGCGACGATGTGGTCGAGATGCGCGAGATCGAGGGGCTTCGGGATGTACGCGAAGACATTCGCGCTGATGGCTTCGGCCGCGGCCTTCGCGCTCTGATTGCCGGTCACCATGAGCACCGGGACGCGCACGCCGTGAGTTCGCATCTGCTTCAGGAGCTCGAGCCCGCCCATCCGCGGCATGTACATGTCGACGACCAGGAGATCGAACTTGCGAAGGAGAAGGGCCATCAGCGCATCGGCGCCGTCGTGGGCGACTTCGACCTCGTACGCGTGGCCGTGCCGGAAGGACCCGAAGGCTTCCTTCATCAGCTCGACGATGATCGGCTCGTCGTCAACCACGAGCACTCGCTTGATCGTCCGGGCGCCACTAATGCTTTGGCCCTGGGCGCCTGACCGCATCTGAGGAGCTCTGGCCACCGGTCGCCGATCCTCTCGAGAGCGACACCCGCCGGCCACCACATGGGCCGATACGCGTCCTTGGAAATTTGATCGTAGCACAGCTTGCCCGCCCTGTGATCCGCGTGCACGGCCCGCGAACGTTTACGGGTCGGGCTGCCTGCCCTGTCGAGTTTCCTCAATCCGATCCAGGCGTTACGACACGATCCTCACGGGGTGATCAGGGCGCCGGCGAACTCGGCCCCGGCGCCGAGCGTCATCTGCACGGCGTTGAAGCCGAGGCGGAAATCGTCGTCGGAATACGCCGCGTAGACATCGGTCGCCTGGCGGTAGTACCCTCAATGACCGAAACGGGTGCGCGCGGCGCTACCGCCATGCTTCCTCCTTCGCATCGCCGCCTTCAGCGAGAGGGACGTCCGCCATCGGGGCCTGCGGATTCAGGATTTCGAGGCGCATGCGGTGTCCTCCTCGCGTTACGGGCGGCTGCGAGCGACCCGCATCAGGGCGCCACCCACGGCATCTCCCGCGCGTGACGCGCTTCGAAGTCACGAACGCGCGCGTCGAAGTCGAGCGTGAGGGCGATCTCGTCCCGGCCGCTCAGCAGAATCTCCTTGCGGAAGGGATCGATCTCGAAGCGGTGGAGGGCGCCGTCGTGCGCCGTCACCGTCTGCGACTCGAGATCGACGGTGATCGCGGCGCCCGGCCGCTGGTGGAGCTGCCGGCGAAGACCGGCCACAACCTCGCCGGGCAGGATCACGGGCAGGAGGCCGTTCTTGAAACAGTTCTGGTGAAAAATGTCGCCCAGGCTCGGCGCGATCACCGAGCGGACGCCATAGGCGTCGAGCACCCACACCGCCATTTCGCGCGAGGAGCCGCAGCCGAAGTTCTCCGCCGTCACGAGGATCTTGGCCCCGCGATAGGGCGCCTGGTTCAGGACGAACTCGGGCTTCTCGGAGCCGTCGGCGTTGAAGCGCACGTCGTGGAAGAGGAAGCTCGCATAGCCCGGCGCCTCCTTGGGCTTTCTCAAGAAACGCGCGGGGATGATGCGGTCGGTGTCGATGTTCGGGAGATCGATCGGCGCAGCAGCAGCCGTGAGCTTCGTGAACGGCTGCATCTCAGCCCACCAGCGTGCGGACGTCGGTGAGCCGGCCCGTGACGGCGGCAGCCGCCGCCATCGCCGGCGAGACGAGGTGGGTGCGGGCACCCTTGCCCTGGCGCCCCTCGAAGTTGCGGTTGGAGGTGGAGGCGACCCGCTCGCCCTCGCCCGCCGTCTCGCCATTCATCCCCACGCACATCGAGCAGCCCGCCTCGCGCCATTCGAAGCCGGCCTCGACGAAGACGCGGTCGAGTCCCTCGGCCTCGGCGGCGCGCTTGACAAGTCCCGAGCCCGGCACGATCCACGCGGGCACGACGGCGCGGCGCCCCTTCACCACGCGCGCGGCGGCGCGCAGATCGTCCAGCCGGCTGTTGGTGCAGGAGCCGATGAAGACGCGATTCACCGCGATCTCGCTGAGCGGCGTGCCGGGCGTGAGCCCCATGTAGGCGAGCGCGCGCGCCATGCTTTCCCGGCGCGCTCCGTCGGCGACCGCCGCCGGGTCGGGCACGCGCCCCGTGATGGGCAGCGCGTCCTGAGGGCTCGTGCCCCACGTGACGGTCGGCGCGATCTCGCTCGCGGAGAGCTCCACCTCGCGATCGAACGCGGCGCCCGAGTCGCTCGGCACCGCCTTCCAGTCGGCGAGCGCCCGGCGCCACGCGTCGCCCTTGGGCGCGAAGGGCTTGCCCTCGAGGTGGGCGAAGGTGGTCTCGTCGGGCGCCACCATGCCGGCGCGCGCGCCGGCTTCGATCGACATGTTGCAGACCGTCAGGCGCTCGTCCACGGACATGGCGCGGATCGTCGAGCCCGCGTACTCGATCGCGTGCCCGACGCCGCCGCCGGCGCCGATCTTCGCGATGATCGCCAGGATCACGTCCTTGGCGGTGACGCCGACCGCGAGCCGGCCCTCCACCGTGATGCGCATGACCTTCGGCTTCTTCTGCCAGAGCGTCTGCGTCGCCATCACGTGCTCGACCTCGGTCGAGCCGATGCCGAACGCGAGCGCGCCGAAGGCCCCGTGCGTCGCCGTGTGGGAGTCGCCGCAGACCAGCGTGACCACACCCGGCGACGTGAGGATGTAGTGGTCCGCCGTCGCAAAGGTCAGGTCCGGCCGCCGCACCCGCCGCCCCGCCTTCGCCAGCCGCCCGAAGGCGCTGGTCGAGCCCTCGTGCAGCAAGTGGCGGTCGATATACAGGAGGACGTGCCCGCCCGGGCCCTCGGCCACCACGTGGCGCGACCAGATCTTCTCGAACATCGTCAGGGGCGTGGCCAACGCTCGACTCCTCCCGAGCGGGAAGGTTACTCGGTGTGGTAGGCCATCTCAACTAGAGAATACGATCGTTCGCCTGCCGCGGCATCGTCGCCTCGTGCATCGCGCCAGAATTCTTCCGGTATGGCCGCCTCATTTCCGCACCGGCTGGTGGCCGACCGAGTCCGCATACTTCTCGAGCTCCTCCGGCGGCAGGTACTGCTCCTCCCATGCGCGGATCCGGTCGAAGCCGGCGAAGGTGTGCAGGTCGCCGAGGGGGTGTTGCTTGAACCGCTCGACGAACCGCGCCTCGGCCAGCGGCCCCTCGTCGCGCAAGGCGACGGCGAGGTCGTAGACGGCCTCGATGGTCGCCCGGAAGGTCGCGCCGGGGATGATCGTCACCGCGAGGCCCAGCTCCTGCATCTCGGCGAGGCTGAACCGGGGCGACACGCCGGTCTGGTTGTAGAAGACCGGCCCCTGCACCTCGCGGCAGATGCGCCGGACCTCCTCGACGCTCGTCGGCCCCTCGACGAACGCGAGATCGGCGCCCGCCGCGAGGTAGGCATTCGCGCGGCGGATCGCCTCGTCGAGCGAGCCGCCGTGCGCGCCCCGGGCGTCTGTGCGAGCGATGAGGACGAAGTCGGGGTCGAGTTCCCGCCGCACGGCGTCGGCGGCGCGGTACTTGCCGACCGCTTCCTCGAGCGGGATCACGCGGCGGCCGGCGACGTGGCCGCAGCGCTTGGGGATCGCCTGGTCCTCGAGGTGGATGCCGGCCACGCCCGTGCCGATGTACTCGCGCACCGTCCGCATGACGTTGATGGCGTTGCCGTAGCCGTTGTCGGCGTCGGCGATGACGGGCACGCGCACGGCGTTGGCGATGTACCGGGCGTTCAGGTGCATCTCGGTCATCGTCGCGAGCCCGGCGTCGGGCAGGCCGAGCAGCGAGAGCGACGTCCCGTAGCCGGTCATGTAGAGGGCCGGGAAGCCGACGTGCTCGAGGATGCGGGCGCTGAGCGCGTTGTAGCAGCCGGGCACGAACAGGGTCTGGCCCGACGTCAAGAGCTGGCGGAGCCGCGAGGTGGGGCGCATGTCGTCCTCCTGTTCAGGCGAGGTCCGAGACGATGCCCGTGAGTCTACACCAGCCCACTTGACGTGGCGGGCGCTCCGCCCTAGCGTCCTTCCCGTGCCCGGCTACTCCCTCGGCATCGACATCGGGGGGACGTTCACCGACATCGTCGTCTACGACCACGACACCGGGCGCCAGTGGAGCCGCAAGGTCCTCACGACCCACGACGACCCGTCGCGCGCCGTGGCGTCCGGCGTCGCGGCGGTGCTGAACGGCGGGCGGCTCGAGCCCTCGCGGTTCACGCGGGTCGTGCACGCGACGACGCTCTTCACCAACGCCCTGATCGAGCGCACCGGGGCGCCGACCGGGCTCCTGACGACCGCCGGGTTCGCCGACACGCTCGAGATCGGGCGCGAGCGGAAGTACGAGCTCTATGACCTCAACATCGCCAAGCCCGAGCCCCTGGTGGCGCGCCACCGCCGCCTCGAGGTAGCCGAGCGGACGAAGGCCGACGGCAGCGTCGCGCGACGGCTCGACCGGCAGGAGGTCGCCGCGCGCGCGGCGGAGCTGGTGAAGGCCGGCGTCACATCCATCGCCGTCGTCTTCCTCCACGCGTACGCGAACCCCAAGCACGAGGCGGAAGCCGCCCGCATCATCGCGAAGCGCCACCCCAGGATCGCGGTGACCGCCTCGCACGAGGTGGCGCCGGAGATCCGCGAGTTCGAGCGGGCGTCCACCACGGTCGTCAACGCCTACATGAAGCCGCTCGCCCACCGCTACCTCGACGTGATGGCGCGAGGGCTCGCGGCCCTCGGGATCCCCGCGCCGCTCCTCCTCATGTGCTCGAGCGGCGGGCTCACCCAC
This sequence comes from Candidatus Rokuibacteriota bacterium, assembly GCA_016179925.1. Taxonomy (GTDB): domain Bacteria; phylum Methylomirabilota; class Methylomirabilia; order Rokubacteriales; family CSP1-6; genus JACPCG01. Next base: position 6,027 of record JACPCG010000016.1, read on the forward strand.
GTCGCCGAAGCGCAGCGCACACCGGTGCAGATGCTCGAGTCGGGGCCGGCGGCGGGCGCCCTGGCCGCCGCCTTCTTCGGGCGTCCCGACAGCGGCGGCAACCTCCTCGCCTTCGACATGGGGGGCACGACCGCGAAGCTCTCGCTCGTGGACGGCGGCGAGCCGCTCACCGCGTACAGCTTCGAGGCGGCGCGCCAGAAGCGGTTCATCGAGGGCAGCGGCCTGCCGATCCGCATCTCGACCATCGAGCTGATCGAGATCGGGGCCGGCGGCGGCTCGATCGCCGAGGTCAGCGAGATCGGGCTCCTGAACGTCGGCCCGCGGAGCGCCGGCTCCCAGCCCGGTCCGGCGTCGTACTCGCTCGGCGGCACGGAGGCGACGGTCACCGACGCGGACTTCCTCCTCGGCTACCTCAACCCGGGGTACTTCGCCGGCGGCGAGGTGAAGGTGGACATGGACGCCGCGCGCGCGGCGATCGGCCGGCTGGCCCCGCGCGTCGGCCTCTCGCCGACTCAAGTGGCCTGGGGCATCCACGACATCGTCAACGAGAACATGGCGAGCGCCGCGCGCGTGCACATCGCCGAGCGCGGGCGCGATCCCCGCGGCTACGCGCTGCTCTCGACGGGCGGCGCCGGGCCGGTCCACGCGTACGGCGTTGCCGGAAAGCTCGGCCTGGCGCGGGTGATCTGCCCGCCGTCGGCGGGCGTCGCCTCGGCCCTCGGCCTGCTCGTGGCGCCGGCGCGCGTGGACCGTGTCGCCACCGTCGGCCTCCGGCTCGACCGGGGAAGCGGCGCGGCGCTCGAGACGGCGTTCCGGGGACTCGAGGACGAGGCGCGCGCGGTCATGGCCGACACGGGGCTCACGCTCGAGACCGCAACGGTCCGGCGTCTCGCCGACGGCCGGTTCATGGGCCAGGGCTTCGACCTCGTCGTCACGCTCCCCGACGGCCCCTACGATGGCGGTGAAGCCACACGACAGCAGCTCAACATCCGCGTCGCGGTCCGCGCCCCTGTCGCCGGTGGCGACGTGGCGCTGCGGGGCCCGCGCGGCCGCGCCGCGGGCGACCCGGTCAAGGGCCGCCGGCCGGCCTACTTCCCCCAGGCCGGCGGCTTCGTCGAGACGACGGTCTACGACCGCTATCGTCTCGCCGCCGGCGACGAATTCACCGGCCCCGCCGTCGTCGAGGAAGAAGGCTCGACGCTGGTCGTCGGCCCCGGCGCGACCGCGCGCGTGGCGCCGAGCGGCAACATCGTCATGACGCTGGCGCGATGAACATGCACCCGAACCTGAGCGCGACGCCACGCGACTGCTGGTGCTACGCGCGCGTCAGGGGGGCGGGGTGACCGTGACGGCCCAGCGCTTCGACGCGGTCACGCTCGAGATTCTCTGGACGCGGCTCATCTCGATCGTGGATGAGGCGGCCAAGGCGATCGTGCGCACCTCGTTCTCGACGCTCGCCAACGAGGCGAACGACTTCGCGTGCATGCTGACCGACGCGCGCGGGCGGGCACTCGCCCAGAACACCGGGTCCATCCCGTCCTTCATCGGCACGCTGCCGGCGACGGTGCGCCACTTCCTCGCCGCGATGGGTCCAGAGGGCATGCGGCCGGGCGACCTCCTCATCACCAACGACGCGTGGATGGGGACGGGCCACATGTCGGACGTGAGCGTGCTCAAGCCCATCTTCCGCGGCGGGCGGCTCGTCGCCTTCTCCGCGACCACGTCGCACATGCCCGACATCGGCGGACGCGTCCGCGCCATCGAGGCGCGGGAGATCTTCGAGGAGGGGCTGCACATCCCCCTCACGAAGCTCCGGCGTGAAGGGCGGACCGACGAGACGCTGATCGCGCTGATCCGCGCCAACGTGCGCACGCCCGACCAGACCGTCGGCGACATCTGGGCGCAGGCGGGCGCCAACGAGCTGATGGAGAAGCGCCTGCTCGCGCTGATGGACGACGGCCGGCTCGACACGCTGGCCGCGCTCGGCGACGAGCTGTTCGCGCGCGCCGAGCGCGCGATGCGCGGGGCCATCCGCGCCGTGCCCGACGGCACCTACCGCTCCGCGATGCGCACGGACGGGGTGGACGCGCCGCTCGACTTCCGGGTGGCGCTGACGATCGCGGGCGACGAGCTCACGGCCGACTACGCGGGGACGTCGCCGCAGCAGCCGCGCGCGATCAACTGCGTGTACGCGTACACCTACGCGATGACCGCGTACGCGATCAAGTGCGCGCTCCTGCCCGGCCTCGCCAACAACGAGGGCATGTACCGCCCCGTCAAGGTCGCGGCGCCCGAGGGCTCGATCCTGAATCCGAAGTTTCCCGCCGCCGTCGTGAGCCGGGCCGTGACGGGTCACTACGTGCCGCCGCTGCTCTTCGGCGCGCTGCACCAGGTCGTCCCGGACCGCGTGATGGCGGGCCCCGGCTCGCCCCTCTGGGCGGTCCAGCAGACGGGGCTCCGTGCCGACGGCCGGCCCTACACCAACATCTTCTTCTTCAACGGCGGCATGGGCGCCACGCCGGTGAAGGACGGCGAGAGTGCCACTTCATGGCCCAGCAACATCTCCTCCACGCCCGTCGAGGTGGCCGAGCGCAACAGCCCGCTCTTCTTCCGCTACAAGCGCCTGCGGTCGGACTCCGGCGGCCGCGGCCGGTTTCGCGGCGGGCTCGGCCAGGACATCCTGTTTGAGTGCGAGTCGGCGACCCCGATCGTCGTGAGCTTCATGGCCGAGCGCACGAAGTTCCCGGCGCCCGGCCTGGCCGGCGGCGGCGCGGGCGGCACGGGCGACGTCCGGATCAACGGCCGCCGCCTCGACAACCGGCGCCAGCACGTCCTGAAGCGCGGAGACACCGTGCTGGTCCGCACGCCCGGCGGCGGGGGCTACGGCCCCTCCGCCGAGCGTGACCGGCGGCTCGCGGCACTCGACCGCGCCATGGGCTACGTCGGCCGCGGCTCGCCGCGCCGCGAGAGCCGCGGCCCGGGCGCTCAGAGCCCGTGAACGAATCGCGTCATCGAGCCGCGCCCCGGGTCCCCCGGGGCGCGTGCGAGCGCGGGGGGCTTGGGGGGCCCTTCGAGGCCCCCCATGTTCTCAGTCCCACAGGCGAGTCGAGAAGTAGCGCTCCCCCAGATCGTTGAACAGCGTGACGAACCGCCCGCGCCGCTCGCGCCTCGCGACCCGCTCCACGCCGGCCAGGTAGGCGCCCGACGACTGCCCGACGAAGAAGCCGGCCCGCGCCAGGCGGACGCACATCGCGTACGCCTCGTCGGCCGTGACCTCAACGCGCTCGTCGATGAGGCTCTCGTCCAAGATCGCCGGCACGATATCCCCGGGGCTCCCGAGCGGCTTGAGCCCCTCGATCCCGGGGAAGGCGTCGGGGACGATGCAGACGAGGCGGACCCGCGGGTCGTGCTCTTTCAGGCGTCGGCCCACGCCCGTCACCGAGCCCCCGGTGCCGACCCCGAGGACCACATGGGTCAGCCGGCCTCCGGTCTGCTCGAGGATCTCCACGGCCGTCGTCTCGTAGTGCGCCCGCCAGTTGTCGGCGTTGCTGTACTGGTCGCAGAAGAAATAGCGGTCGGGGGCCGCCCCGTAGCGGCGGCGCACCTCGCGCAGCGCCTCGTCGTAGCCCTGGACCGCATCGGTGAGCACGAGCCGCGCCCCGTGCGCCAGCATCCGCTTTTTGCGCTCGACGCTGGCGTTGGCGGGAACGACGATCTCGACGGGATGGCCGATGAGCCGGCCGACCATCGCGTAGGCGATGCCGGCGTTGCCGGACGAGCTGTCCAACACCGTCCTGCCCGGCGCCAGCCGTCCCTCGGCGAGCGCGCCCAGCAACATGCGCACGACCGGACGGTCCTTGAGCGAGCCGCCCGGGTTGAGCGATTCCATCTTGGCGAACACCTCGACCTCGGGCAGCTCGTCACGGAAGATGGGCACGGGCACGAGGGGCGTGTGGCCGACCGCCCGCAGCGCCGGGTAGCGCTCCAGCAGACGCTCGATGCGTGGGTCCCAGGGCATGGCGCGGGGCTCTCCTGTCTCGGGGCCGGTCTAGGACCCCTGGATGGAATTGTAAGGGTTCTTGTGACTGTCGATCGTCCACGCGCCGCCGATCAAGCCTCCACGGCGAGCGCATGCCAGAACGTCGGGGCGTCCACGATCGGGATGCCTTGCACCTCGCGGAGACTGAGGAGGTCGGCGTCACCACTGACGATGTAGTCGGCGCTCGCTGCGACCGCGCAGTCGAGGAACTTCGGCCCCAGCCGCGCCGAGCCCGCAGAGGCGTGGAAGCTCCGCCTCGCCGCGGTCGATCACGCCCCGGCGAACGGCGACGGCGCCGCGGGCCGACATTTCGAAGTATACGGTCGCCGGAAGATCACCGACGGGAGATCTTGCGGCCGAGACGCTGCTCGATGACGTGGGTGACCGCCGAGAAGTCCTCGCCGCCCCAGCCCTGCTGCGCGCCGTCGCGGTACGCCGCGAGCGTCTCGCGCAGGACCGTGAGGTGGTTGAGGAGCGGACCCGCCATCTTGGCGGCCAGCGTGACGTCCTTGAGCATCAGCTCGAGCGTGAACGTGGGCGCGAAGTTTCCCTCGACGACGCGCATGGCGCGCCGGTCGAAGTACGTGGAGTAGGCCATGCCGCCGCCGTTCTTCACGACCTCGTAGTAGGTCTGCGGGTCCACGCCCAGCTCGACGCAGAGCGCGAGGGATTCCGCCACGGCCACCGCGTTCACGGCGCCGAGCGCGTTGTGGAGGAGCTTGATCCGGTTCCCCGTGCCGGAGGGGCCGACGTACATCGTGAGGCGCCCCATCACGTCGAGCATCGGCTGGACCGCGGCGAGCCGGTCCCGGTCCCCGCCGACCATGAAGAAGATCTCGCCCGACTCCGCCTGGGGCGACGAGCCCAGCATCGGCGTGTCGAGGTGCGAGACGCCCTTGGCCTTCGCGGCGGCGTGGATCGCCTGAGAGACCTGGGGGCTCACGGTCGAGCAATCGCAGGTGACGACGCCGGGCGCCGCGCCCGCGAGGACGCCGTCCCTGCCGAGGTAGGTCTCGCTGACGATCTCGTCGTTCGGGAGCGCCGAGAAGACCGCGGACACGCGCGCGGCGACCTCCCGCGGAGAGCTGTGAGTCGTGACGCCGCTCGCCGCGGCGGCGCGCTTGGCCGCCGCGGGGTCGACATCGAAGACGTGCACGGCGTAGTCCGCCTTCGCTAGGTTTCGGGCCATGGGGCCCCCCATTCTGCCCAGGCCGATGAATCCGATCTCCCCTTTGCTCATTTTCCCTCCCTCACCACGTGGGGGGCCCCGACATGGCCCCCCACACCCCCCAACGCTCGGCAGCGCCCCGGGGAACCCGGGGCGCTCCTCGTTCTCAGTTACGCCGACAGGCTCCTAGGTCATTTGCACGTCTTTCGCCGACCGAGGCGCCGCCATATAATCTCGCCACCTGACCTCGCTTGTCACGTAACCCTCACTGCGGAGGGCACAATGGATCAGCGGCTGCGCGACCTCACCGAACAACTCGACGCGGGCCTCATCGCCCGCCGGGAATTTCTCCGCAAAGCGGCCGTCATCACGGGCGGCACCGCGGCCGGGCTGCACGTCTTGAGCAAGATGGCCGACGCCCAGCCGAAGACGAAGCTCAGGGTCTGGCTCTTCAAGAGCTTCGTCACCGCGGGCAACGACACGCTGGCCAAGCACATCGAGGCCTGGGCGAAGGAGCGGAAGGTGGACGTCGAGACGGACTGGGCCACCTTCGGCGACCGCGAGCAGAAGTTCGTCGCCGCCATCGAGGCCGGCAACCCGCCGGACATCGCCGAGATGAACATCTACGGCCCCATGCGCTACAAGGCGGCGCTGCGCGACGTCAGCAAGATCGCGACCGACATCGCCTCCGCCAAGGGCGGGTTCCTGCCGTTCGCCGAGCGGGCGATGAAGGCGGAGGGCAAGTTCCTCGGCGTCCCGCGCTACTCGATGACGACGGTGTTCTTCATCCGGAAGGACATCATGGAGGCCAAGGGCCTCAAGCCGCCCAAGGTCTACGACCCCGACGTGGTCGAGTTCGCGAGGAAGACGACCGACCCCGCCAAGGACCTCTGGGGCTTCGGCCAGACCCTGAACCGCTCGGATGACGGCGACGGGTTCATGTCGAACATCCTCTGGGACTACGGCGGGGGCGTCTGGGACAAGGACGGCAAGCCGGCCCTCGGCACCGCGTTCCTCAAGCAGAACACGGCGGCGCTCCAGTTCGCCGTGGACACGATCAAGAAGTACCGGATCCAGCCGCCGGGCGTCATGGGCTGGACCGACCCGAGCAACAACGAGGCGTACATGGCGGGCAAGCTCGTCACCACCAACAACGGGGCGAGTCTCTACTACGCCATGGTGCAGAAGAAGCACGAGCTGGCGCCGAAGACGCTGCTCGTCCTCACGCCGGGCGGGCCGGCCGGCTCGTTCGTGGGCTCCTCCTGCTACAACTGGGCGATCTTCGCCAAGAGCAAGCAGACCGAGTTGTGCGAGGACCTGATCCGTTGGGTCGAGGACGAGTCGCGCTTCAACGAGTACGTCCACGCCTCGATCGGCCAGGCCGGGCCCGTCTACAGGGCGCGGGTGGACACCCCCTACTGGAAGTCCGACCCGAACTTCGACGCGATCGTCCAGAACATTCTCAGATCCGTGAACCTAGGCTACCCCGGCCCGACGACGCCCGCCGCCGCCGAGGTGCAGGGGCAGAAGATCCTGACCGACATGGCCGGGCGCGTGGTCGTCGGCGGCCTCTCGCCCGAGCAGGCGCTCAAGGAGGCTCACAAGCGCATCGAGGAGATCTACAAGATGCGCCGGGCCTAGCCCCGGATTCTTCATGAACGCCGAACGCGCGAGACGACCGGGTCCTGGCGCAGGGTGTGGCTCCCACGGAGCGGGCTCCATCAGCGGTCGACGGCACCCGCCGTCGTCCGAACGGCGAGCGGTCGAGGGGTCCCACTCCACCCGCCCCCTGGGAGCCACACCCTGCGCCACCCGCCCGGTCGCCGGCGGCCCGTTCATGAAGAGTCCGGGCTAGCGAGCGCGGCGCGGAGGCGTCTCGATGGCCACCCCAGCGGCGCGGCTGCCCGCCAGCGCCGCGCTTCGGCGCGCGGGGACACGCGTCGGGCTCGAGCGCGTGCTCGGGCCCGACTTCCGCCTCGGCTTCCTCTTCGTCGCGCCCACCGTCCTGCTCGTCCTGGCGCTCGTCGCCTACCCGTTCGGCTACGCGATCTACCTCAGCCTGACACGCAAGTACGTCGGCGTCCCGCCGGTCTTCGTCGGCCTCGACAATTACGTCAAGCTCACGTGGGACGGATTCTTCCAGCGCGCCGTCGTCAACTCCTTCATCTTCACCTTCGGCTCGGTCAGCGTGAAGCTCCTGCTCGGCATGCTGATGGCCCTGGTGCTCACCTCGAAGATCCGCTTCCGGAGCTTCTGGACGGGCGTGCTGCTGATCCCGTGGGTCGCGCCCACCGTGGTATCGGCCCTCAACTTCCTCTGGATCTACGACTACAGCCTCGGTGTCCTGAACTACCTGCTGGTGCGCGTCTTCGGCCTCCTGCCGCAGGGGGTCGGCTGGCTCAGCGAGCCGGGCACCGCGATGGCCTCCGTGATCGCGGTGAACATCTGGCGGGGGTTCCCGTTCTTCGGCATCAGCTTGCTCGCGGGCATGAAGGCGATCCCGGCCGAACTGTACGAAGCCGCGGCGGTGGACGGCGCGGGCCCGGTCCAGCGCTTCTGGCGCGTCACCCTGCCGGGGGTGAAGAACATCCTCGTCATCGTCGTGCTGCTCTCCACGATCTGGACCTTCAACGACTTCCAGATCGTCTACATCCTCACCAAGGGTGGGCCGGGCGGGGCCACCCAGGTGCTGCCGGTGCTGACGTACGAGATCGCGTTCGGCGCCCAGCGGCTCGGCGAGGCCATCGCCGTCGCGCTCTACATGCTGCCGCCGCTCGCCGTCGTCATCATTGTGCTCGCGCGCTACATGCGCCGGGGGCAGGCCAAGTGAATCGCAGACTCGCCCCGCGGCTTCAGGGCCTCGCCTCCTATGCCTTTCTCCTCGTCCTGCTGCTCGTCGTCGTCTTCCCCTTCTACTGGATGACGGTCACGGCGCTGAAGAGCGAGGTCCAGATGCGGAGCCTCGCGTCCATGTTCTGGCCCGACCCGGTCGTGTGGGACAACTTCCGCCACCTGCTTGCGCAGACCGACTTCGTCGCGTGGTTCAAGAACAGCGTCCTGGTGGCGGTCTCAAGCACCCTCGTGGCGACGGCGATCGGCACGATCGGCGCCTACAGCCTGGCCCGGCTCCGGTTCCTCGGCCGCGCCTTCATGTCGAGCGCGGTCCTCATCACCTATCTCGTGCCGCCGTCCATCCTCTTCATCCCGCTCTACGCCCAGATCCGGAACCTCGGCCTGGCCGACAGCCTCGCGGGCCTGATCGCCGCGTACCCGAGCTTCACGGTGCCGTTCGTCACGTGGCTCCTCATGGGCTACTTCGAGTCCATCCCCGAGGAGCTGGAAGAGGCGGCGATGATCGACGGCGCGACACGGTTCGGCGCCTTCGCGCGCGTCGTGCTGCCGCTCGCCGCGCCGGGCGTGCTGGCGGCGGGGCTCTACGCCTTCACGCAGGCGTGGAACGAGTTCCTGTACGCCCTCGTCTTCATCACCGACGTGAAGCTCCGGACGCTCCCCGTCGGCCTCTCGAGCTTCATCACGGGCGACGTGTACGGCTGGGGCTTCCTGATGGCGGGCGCCGTGCTGACGACCCTGCCCGTCATCGCCGCGTACATCTACCTCCAGAAGTACATGGTCGAAGGCCTCACCGCCGGCAGCGTGAAAGGCTAGGCGGCGGCTCGCCTCAATTGCCTCCCAGGTCCAGCCAGAGGCGGAGCGCCGTCGCGACCTGCTCGCGCCGGGCGGGGTCTCCGAGCGAACCCATGGCCGGCGAGAGTCGTCGCGCCGAGATCGTCCTGACCTGGTGCGTGAGGACCAGCGAGGCTGCCGGCAGCCCCCCCGTCCCGGAGATCAGCAGCACTTCGGTGGGGTAGACGCGGCGGCCCTTCCTCCACGTGGTGAGGGGCAGCACGGTGGTGAGGCCAATGGGGGACGCGATGACGTCGTTGCAGAACACGAGGACGGGCCGGCGCCCGGCCTGTTCGTGCCCGACGGTGGGATCGAGAAGGGCCCAGGCGAGATCCCACTTCCGAACGCTCATCGGAGCGCCCCACCCGCCTCATGGTCGAGCTCCGCAAAGTCCTTCTGGACCGCGTCATTGTCGGCCTGGAACTGGGGATCCTGGGTGGCCTCGGAGTACAGCAGCGCCAGCGCCCGCTTGTCCTGGGCCGCGAAATAGAACGCGAGGGCCTCTGCAACGAGGCGGCTCTTGCCTCGCTCGGACCCGGCGCAGCGCCGGTCGACCTCATGAGCCATCGCCTCGGGCAGACTGTACGTCACCTTCCGATGCCGACTGGAAGCCTTGGCCGGCCTTTTTGACGGGGTGCCCTTTGCCACCGTTCTGACCATACTTCTTTATGGCGCGAAGGGTGGCCATCCGTCAAGACCGAACTCGCGTAGCGCCCGCGCCAGCGGCCCTCAGCGGACGACGACTGCTGTAATTATTAACGCTCCTAATCCCAAATTTGCGCGATAGTTATTCACCCACCCGGCCTCCATCAATGGTCGCGTCTGAGCCGGCGTCTGGCTTTATTGGCGCCATCATCTCTACGAATCGAACGGCAGGCCCAGGCCCACGAGGCACGTATACTTCGGTCTGGAGGGGGCTCCGTGGTGGGAGTGAGGGTCGCCCGAGGAGGAACGGCATGGATGACACACCGATTCCAGGGTTCCGATACCTCGTGACGAATCCCGAACGTCTGGGCGGGAAACCCACGATCCGGGGAACACGCCTCTCGGCGTCGTTCATCCTGGCGTGCCTGGCCGAAGGTATGTCGTACGAAGACATCGTGCGGGAATACTCGGATTTCCCGCGCGACAGCCTCGCTGAGGTGCTCCGCTTCGCCGCAGAGGTCACAGATCGGAGCGATGTGGCTGCTTGACGTCAACCTCCCCACCGCCCTCACCCGACTTCTCCACGGCTACGCCATCGTCGCCGAGACGACAGCAGGGCGGGGCTGGCGGGAGCTGACGAACGGAGACCTGGCCCAAGCGGACCCCGCGCGCAGGATGGAGCCCAGCCGCGACGGGACGCGCGGGCGCCGGCCGCGTGGTCGAGCGACCCCTCCCGAGGCCACGCGCCGCGTGCCACCGCCCGGCTCCTGGCGCTAGTAGACCTCGGAGAGGTTGAGCGGCTTGGGGTGGAGGCGCCGGTGGGCGGGGCCGAAGTGCTCGGCGAGCCCCTGGCAGATGAGGGGAAGCGCGATCGTCACGTCGGCGAAGCACATGACGTTGTCGCCGCCCTTCGCCTCCTTGCCCCACGAGATGCACTCGGTCGCGAGCGCCGCGCCGCCGAGCCCGCCATAGATCGTGTTGTCGGTCGTGATCTGGATCGCGGCGACATGCGGCCTCGGGTCCTCGTTGCCGTGGCGGGAGGAGACGCTCGTCGCCGTGATCTGGAGGAAGTCCTTCGGCACGCCGCCGCCCAGGAAGACGACCGAGGTGCCGCGCCCGGACGTCATCGCGCCGTCCATGATGTCCGTGGCGATTCGATAGTCGCGGAAGAAGTCCACGACGGGCGCCTGGTCGGCCTTCGCGGCCTTGTCGTACCCCTCGCCGAGCGGGCCGTCGGGCAGGCCGCAGCAGAACACGGGCACCTGGCAGCGGGCGGCCGTCGCGAGGATCGACCGGGTGAACCCCCTACCCTCGAGCCAGAGGCCGAACTCGTGGAGGAACCGCACGGTCGGGATCGTGGGCTTGCGCCACCGCTCGGCCAGTTCGTTGATGAACGCGCTCGTGACGCGCGTCTCGAGCTGGTCGTATTTCTCCTTCGACACGATGTGGTCGTAGAAGCGGTAATAGCCGGCCGTCCAGAGGTCCGCGTCGTCGACGTCGTCGGCATCGACGCGGTAGACGCGCGTGCCGTCCAGCTGCTCGAGGAGGTCTTCCGTGATGTTGGCCGAGGTCGAGGCGAGCACGTCGATATACCCGCGCTCCATGAGCCACGTCACCAGGGGCCACATGCCGGCGCTCGAGAGCGACGCCGCGTACCCGAGACAGACGAGGCTGGGGCCCTCGATCATCCGTTTCCAGACCTCGAAGGCCTGGCCGAGCTGCCGCCCCTGGAAGGCGGACCGGCGCATCTTCGAGAGCATGGCGAGGACGGACGGGTCGCCGTCGGCCACCGTCATCGGCTCGCGGACCAGACTCGGATCGTCGTATCGGCGCTTGCCGGGCATGGGCGGTCTCCTGAGCTAGTGGTGCGGTGCGAGCCACGAGCGGGACTTCGCGTGCTCGTCCGCCCGCTCGGTCCTCAAGAACCGGTACCGGCTCCCCCGCGCGATCATGGCTTCGTGGACGGTGCCGCCGGGGAGGCACGCCTTGAGCTGCGGGACCACGCAGTCCCGGTCGAAGAAGCGGCACGAAAAGATGTCGAAATAGGCCCGCTCGTCGTCGGGGAAGACGTGCAGGCTCAGGTGGCTCTCCGCGATCATCGTCATCGCCGAGAGGACTCGCCGCCCGTCGGGCATCGCGTCGCGGATGACGTAGGGGCGCATGATCGGCGTCATGCCGATGGTCCGGGGCAGCCGGTCGAAGAGGGCGAAGAGCGTGTCCATGCTCTGCGGCCCCTGGTAGGCGTCGATGTTCAGGAAGAGGTGCGGGCCGAAGTCGGCGTCCACATCGGGTTCGGTGTCCTTCAGGTCCTGCCGCTCCACAGTCTGGACGTTGGTGACGGAGCAGGGGAAGGCCGTCTCGAGGACCGACCGAAGCCGGTCGGCGTCGAAAGCGTCGGGCGCGACCAGGTCGGCGAAGTACGCCTCGCGGAACGAGAAGGTGTGCAGGGTGAAGTGGCCGCCGGCGAGGAACAGGAACGCGCTGACGCCGCAGTCCTCCGCCACGACGCCGTTGTAGTACGGGAGCACGAAGGCGGGCATCGCCGGCCGGAGGCCGAGCTGCACCGGGACTTCCTCGAGCACCTCCTGCACCAGCGGGACGTGGTCGAAGCGGGACCGGAACCCCTGAAACCCGTCAATCGTGAAGTGGAGCATTCGCCTCCTCGTGTGAACGCGCCCTCGCGCTCGGGTATCGGGTCGGGATGGGTCGGGCGGCGGCGGTGAGTCCGGACGGGGCGATGGAGAGTCTGGGAGCGGTGACGGCGAGAGTGCTGCGAGAGCCCGCGAGGTCGGTGGAGACCGGCGGACCGCAGTACACCGTCAGTCGAGGAAGCCCGTTGGGCTACGTCGCATCACGACGGGCGTGTACCGTGCCTCATCGAAACCCATGCTAACGACAGGTTCGAAGCGAAGTCAATTCCAAACCGTCGCCGAGAGGCCCTTCCGGCCGGCTGGGCCGGGTGGCCGCGCGGTGGCGAGTCGGTTAAGCTTCCCGCCATGACGTGCTTCCGCTGCGGGCACGAGAATCCCCCGGGCTCCCGCTACTGCAACGCCTGCGGCACGCGGCTCGACGCGGCGCCGGGCGCCGCCGCACTCCGCGCCTACACGCCGCAGCACCTCGCCGAGAAGATCCTGACGACGCGCGCCGCCCTCGAGGGCGAGCGCAAGCAGGTGACGGTCCTCTTCGCCAACCTGAAGGGCTCGATGGAGCTCCCCGCCGACCGCGACACGCTCGTCGTGTTCTACTGCGGCGGGCCCAACTGAGCCCAGAGCCCCGACGCCGCGGTCGCGGCATACCACTTGGGATTCCGGCGGATCATGGTGATGCATGGCGGAGATAAAGAGTGGCACGCGGAGGGCTACCCGTTCGAACGCTGAGCCGCGCGCTGCTCGCCGCGCTGCTGGTCGTCGTGAGCGCCGCGCGCGCCGACGATCCGCGCATCGCGCTCCCGCCGGGCTTCAGGATCACGGAGTTCGCCTCCGGCTTCGGCTCCCCGCGGTTCATGACGCTCGACCCCGCGGGCACGCTGCTGGTCTCGACGCCGCGCCAGGGGCGCGTGGTGGCGCTCCCCGACCGCGACGGCGACGGCCGCGCCGACGCGGTCGTGCCCGTCGCCGACGGCCTCGACCTGCCACACGGCCTCGCCTTCAAGGACGGCCAGCTCTGGGTCGCGGAGACCGGGCGCGTGCGGCGGTTCCGCTACGACCCGGCGACGCGCAAGGCGTTCGATCCCGCCGTCGTCGTCCCGAGCCTCCCGCCGGGCGGCGGCCACTGGACGCGCACGATCGCCTTCGGACCCGACGGCCGGCTCTACGTCGCCGTGGGCTCTTCGTGCAACGTCTGCCGCGAGGCAGACCCGCGGCGCGCCGCGATCACGCGTTACAACGCCGACGGCTCAGGCGCGGAGACCGTCGCGACCGGCGTGCGCAACGCGGTCGGCCTCGCGTTCCACCCGGCGACCGGCGTGCTCTGGGCGACGGTCAACGAGCGCGACTGGCGCGGGGACGATCTCCCACCCGACTACATCACCGCAATCAAGGACGGTGGCTTCTACGGCTGGCCCGAGTGCTTCGCGGCCGGGGGCAGGGTCGTCCCCGACTCCGATTTCAGATCGACAGGCGAGCGGTGCCGCCGGATGACGCTGCCGACGATCGAGATCCAGGCCCACTCGGCGCCGCTCGGCCTCGCCTTCTACACCGGCCAGCAGTTCCCGCCCGAGTACCGCGGGAGCCTCTTCGTCGCCTACCACGGCTCCTGGAACCGCTCGGTCCCCACGGGCTACAAGGTCGTGCGCGTGCCGCTCAGGGACGGTCGGCCCGGCCCCGTCGAGGACTTCGCGACGGGCTGGCTCCAGGGCGGCAGCGTGCGGGGACGGCCGGTGGGGCTCCAGGTCGGCGCCGATGGCGCGCTCTATCTCTCGGTGGACGGGTTCTCCGCGGACGGGATCTACCGGATCAGCTACCAGTCGCCGTGACGACGCCTACGTTGGTCAGCACGATGACGAGGCCTACCAGCGTCAGCATGAGTCCCGCGAGCATCAAGCCCCTGGGGAACCTCGCGCCGCTCATGGACAACCTCCCGGGATCAGGCGGTCTTCGGCCGGACGACGTCGCCCACGCGGATCACGCCCTCGGAGAGGATCCGCGCGCGGAGCCCGCCGCGGTGGATGAGCCCTGCCATCACGCCCTGCTGCGTCAGGTTCTCGAGGTGCTTGCAGGGCTCGCAGAGCCGCGTGCCGACCAGCAACACCGGCCCCACCCAGAATTCGCGCTCCACGAGATGGTTGAGCGGCACGCCGGCGGTCGCGAGGTTGCGGCGGGTCTCGGCGGGCGAGAGCGTGATGCCGAGCCGCCGGCCCTCGGCGTTCTCGACGCCATCGAGCAGCGCCTCGACCGCTTCGGTCTCGATGAGCGTGACCTCGCGCCCGCCGTGGCTGGCTTTCCGCGAGTAGAAGCCGGTGCCGAGGAAGTACCGGTCGCCTTCCAGCCCGCGCCCGGGCACGGCCCGGACCGCGGGGAGGGATTCCATCGGTGCGGAGTCTTTCTTGGCGATGTGGATCGAGACGACGCTCCCCTGCCACATGCAGGGGATTCTACTGCTTTTCCCGGACCTGTTTCACCAGCTGCTGATAGGAGGTGCGCTGGATGATCCGGTCGAACTGGCTCCGATAGTTGGCCACGAGGCTCACGCCCTCGAACACGACGTCGAAGGCGCGCCAGCGGTCGCCGCGCCGGAGCATGCGGTACTCCACGAGGACCTCGGCGCCCTGCCCGGTGACGATCTTCGTCCGCACCGTCGCGGACTCACCCTCGATCGTGTCGCCGAGGAGCGCGACCTTCTCGCCGTTGTAGGTCTCGATCTGGCCCATGTAGGACCGCTCGAGCAGATCGCCGAACACCTGGATGAACTCGTCGCGCTCGGCGGGGGTTCGCTCCTCCCAGTGGCGCCCGAGGCTGCGCCGGCTGATCTCCTCGAAGTCGAAGATGTGGTTCATGATCCGGCGGATCGCCTGGCGCCGCTCCTGGCTCCGGCCCGGTTTCCTGAGCTCGGGGTCGTCGAGGATCCTGAGCGCCTGGTCGATCCCCGCGAAGAGATGGTCGGCCGGCTGGCCGGCCCACGCCCGCGGCTGGAGCGACACCGCCACGAGGAGCGCGGCGGCGACCATCAGGGCGCGGCGCGGCGTCATCAGTTGTTACCCGTGAGGTTGAGGATCCGCCCTTCGAGCAGATGGAGGAGCGGCACGTACTCGTCGCTGCCGCACGACGGGCACGTCGTCTCGCCGAGCTCGAAGCACTCCTCGCACGCCACGCACACGGCGAGGCTCCGGAGCGGAATCGGAACTCTCGAAAGGGACCTGACCACCGTGCTGATCATTGCCTTGGATCCTCCTGGCAGGTCCCTAACGCAAGCCCGATACCAATCCGGAAATATCATGCAACCTGCTGAAATGTAGTCGCTTCTGAGCTGGCCCGTGCGAGAGGCGCCTGCGGCCGCTCGGTTTCTTACCACCCGGAATGGTGAGCGCGTGACCAGCCCTGCTCCGGCACAAAGTCTGTGAACGAATCGCGTTGTCGAAGGGCGCCACGGCTGTGCCGAGGCGCCCTGAGCGCCGGGGGGCTTGGGGGGCGCCCGGAGGCCCCCCATGTACTCAGAGCCCGTGAACGAATCGCCTGGTCGAGGAGCGCCACGGCTTCGCCGGGGCGCGCCGAGCGTCGGGGGGCTTGGGGGGCCCTTCGAGGCCCCCCATGTACTCAGTCGTGGAGCCGCCGTCCTCGGCCGGTGATGACGACGATGCGGCCCCGGTCGCTCACGAAGGCGTTGAGGATCCAGCTCACGACGCTGACGAGGAGCGCGCCCCAGACCGCCGCCCAGACGCCGTGGATCTCGAAGCCCGTCACGAGCAGGGACGTGAGCCAGAGACAGAGGCCGTTGAGGACGAGGAGGAAGAGCCCCAGCGTGACGAGCGTCACCGGCAGGGTGAGGACGACCAGGATCGGGCGCACGATCGCGTTGATCAGCCCGAGCACGAGCCCCGCGCCGAGCGCCGTGAGGAGCGAGCTCACCTCGATCCCCGGCACGATCCGGGCGATCAGATAGATCGCGAACGCGTTGACGAGCACCCGGATCAGGAATCCCATGCCGGCTTCAGTATGCCCTGGGCGCGCGCATTTCCGAGCGCGCCGCGGCGCTTCTCATCTACTATTCCCCCCTGATGGCCGACAGCTCCCGGAGCCAGCGCTGGGTCCAGTGGGCCGGCCACGCGCTGATCATCGGCGCCGCGCTCCTCGCCCTCTGGCGCGAGTGGACCGCGGAGCCCTGAGCCCCGTGCTCTCCCGCGTCCTCCAGCTCCTCTACTTCATGGCGCCCGCGTACGTCGCCAACATGGCGCCCCCGTTCGTCCGCTACTGGCAGGGATGGAACCGGCCGATTAGCGAGCGCTGGCTCGGCAGCCACAAGACAGTCATGGGGTTCGCCGCCGGCGTGCTCGTCGCGGTGCTTGTCACGCTGCTGCAGTGGCGCATCGGCTGGGACGGCGCGCTCGTCGCCTACGACGGGTGGCTGGGCCTCGGCGTGCGCTTCGGCGCCGGCGCGATGGCGGGTGACTGCGCGAAGAGCCTCTTCAAGCGCCGGGCCGGCGTGCCGCCGGGGAAGCCCTGGATCCCGTTCGACCAGCTCGACTTCGTCCTGGGCGCGCTCGTGTTCGTCTGGCCGCGGGCGGCGCTCGCGTGGAGCGACCTGGCGATCATCCTCCTCGTGAGCTTCGGCGGCCACATCCTCGTCAACCACATCGGCTACTGGCTCGGCGTCCGCGACGCTCGATGGTAGCGGCGAGGCGCCTCTCTGTCGGTCTCGGCAGAAGCGAGACGGGACACGGGGGCGCTCGCGGAGCGGCACCAGGATCTCATAGCGCTGGAGCCGCTCCGCGAGCGCGTCTTCGCTCTCGAGCGTGTACTACTCCTTCAGCCACACCTTCATGAAGGTGTTGTTGTCGTAGGCGGTCCACCCGGGCCTGTGGTTCATGAGCTTCTTGTCGCGGAAGTAGTAGCCCTCGACCCACGCGACCGGGATCCCGGAGAGATCGGCCTGAAGCAGGTGACGCTGGAGCTCGTGGTAGAGCTTCGCGCGCTTGGCGCGGTCGGGCTCTTTCAGGGCCCGGTCGGTGAGGTCGTCCACCTTGGGATCCGAGAACTTCCCCCAGTTGCTCCCGGCCTCGGTCGTGTAGACCAGCGCGAAAACGTCGCCGGGGTCGGTCGTGTCCATGGCCCGGTCCTGGGTCGCGATCATCGTGAAGTCGCCCTTGCCGAAGACCGCGAACCCTGCGGCGCTCTCGTAGCTCTTGAGGGTGCCGCGGATGCCGATCCTCCGGAGCTGGGTGAGGAGAAGCTGCGCACGGTCCAGGTAGTTGCCGACCGAACGCACGGCGACCTCGAGGTCCACGCCGTTCGGGTAGTGCTTGGCGACGAGCTTCTTCGCCTCCTCGACGTCCTGGTCCTTGGGCTGCCGGCAGCCGGGCAGCTTCTTCACCTCGTCCAGGGGCAGCGCATAGTCGCCGACCAGCTTCGGGTCCAGGATCGCGCAGGGCACGCCGGCGCCCTCGAGCGTCTTGGCGACCAGCTCGTGCCGGTCGATGGCGAGGTTGACGGCCCGGCGCATCTCGGGCTTGTCGAAGGGCGGCTTCTGCGTGTGCAGGTAGACGATCCAGATCGTGTTGACGGGGTGCTGGTAGATATCGACCGCGTCGCCCCGGGCCCGCGCCAACTCCTCGGCCTGCGTCTTCCGCATGGGTGGCCAGGTGTCCCACAGCATGATGCGACCGGCCTTGGCCGCGGCGAGCTGGGTCGGGCCGCCGACCAGGATGAACTGCTTCACCCCGTCCACGTACGGCAGGCCGGGGACGAAGTAGTCCTTGTTCTTCTCCCACTCGATCAGGTTGCCGCGCTCGTAGCGCTTGAACTTGAACGGGCCGGTGCCGATCTGCGCCTCCGGCTTCTGGAGGTCGCCGTGCTTGTCCAGCACGTGCTTGGCGGCGATCCGGCACCAGGCCGACGCGATGGACGGAAGGAAGGGCGCCGCGGCCTTGAGGCGGAACTGCACGGTGTTCGGGTCGAGCGCCTCGACGCTTGCCACCATCGGCTTGAGCCGCGCGCCGCACTTCGGGCTCTTGAAGCCCGGGTTCAGGACGCGGTCGAACGTCGCCTTGACGTCGGCCGCCGTGAAAGGCTGGCCGTCGTGCCACTTCACGCCCCGGCGGAGGTGGAAGGTGTAGGTCCGGCCGTCGGGCGAGGCCGTCCAGCGCTCAGCGAGGTCAGGCGCGATCTTGACGGGATCCTCGGGATCGTACTGGAGAAGGCCGCTGTAGATCCCGGCCGTCGCCTGCTGGACAGAGAGCGGCGACTCGGCGTGGATGTCGAGCCGGCCCGGGTCGCCGTAGTCGAACCATGTGACGACGCCGCCGGAGCGGGGCTTGTCCTGCCCGCCCGCGGGCAGCGCCAGAGCCACCGCGAGCACCAGGGCCAGCATCGGAACGAGAGCGCGGATTCGCTTCATGACATCCCCCTCTTCGTGGTTGTCGTGGCTTAGCCCAGGCCGCCGCGGAGGCGGGGATCGGTGACGTCCCGGATCGCGTCGCCCAGGAGGTTCAGTCCGAAGACCGTGAGGCTGATGGCCAGGCCCGGGAACAGGAACATCCACGGGGCCTGCTCGATCGCCTGCGTGCCCGCGGTGAGCATCGCGCCCCACGAGGGCTCGTCGGGCGGGGCGCCGAGCCCGAGGAAGCTGAGGGAGGCCTCGACGACGATGGCGTAGGCGATGTTCACGGTGACCAAGACGATATAGGTCGCGAGCGTGTTCGGCAAGACGTGAAGCGCGATGACCCGCCAGTGGGGACACCCCACGGCGCGGGCCGCCTCCACGAACGGGCTCTCGCGGATCGAGAGGGCCTGGGAGCGGAGCGTGCGCGAGGCGGTCGGCGTCAGGAGGATGGTCAGCGCGAGGATCACGTTGTCGATCGACTGCCCGAGGGCGGCCATCAGCGTGAGGGCCAGGATGATGGGCGGCAGCGCCATCACCACGTCCACGACCCGCTGGCTGGCGGTGTCGGCGGCGCCGCCGAAGTAGGCGGTGACCACGCCCCAGATCCCGCCGAGCGTGATGCCGAACATCACCGACACGAGCCCGACGTAGAGGGACAGGCGCGCGCCCCAGATCACGCGGCTCAGGATGTCCCGGCCGAGGTGGTCGGTGCCGAACAGGAACTCCCGGGTCGGCGGCTGGTAGGGCGCGAACGCCGCCTCCTTGGCGCCGTGCGGCGCCAGCCAGGGCGCGAGCACGGCGGTGGCGACGAGCAAGAACACGATCGCCGCGCCGGCGGCGCCGAGCGGCTGGGAGGCGAGCAGGCGCGCGAGCCCGGGCCCCATCTCAGGCGTACCGGATCCTCGGGTCGAGCCAGGCGTACAGGAAATCCACCACCAGGTTGATCCCGAGGAAGACCAGCGCCATCACGAACACCATCGCCTGGACCGCCGGGTAGTCGCGCTGGCTGACCGCGGTGGCCAACGCCGAGCCCATCCCCGGCACCGAGAAGATGATCTCCACGATCACGATGCCGCCGAGGAGCCGCCCGCCCCACCAGCCGACGAACGTCACCACGGGCAGGAGCGAGTTGCCGAGGGCGTGGCGGTAGACGACGCGCTGCTCGCCGAGCCCCTTGGCGCGCGCCGTCCGCACGTAGTCCTGGCGGATCACCTCGAGGAGCTGGGAGCGCGTCAGCCGGGTGATGGGCGCGCTGATGTAGAAGGCCTGGGCGAGTGCCGGCCAGATGAGCTGCTTGAGGTTCTCGACCGGGCTCGCGGTGAACGACACGAACTCGAGCGGCGGCATCCACCCGAAGAAGCGCACGAGCAGATAGAGCATGAGCACCCCGGTGAAAAAGATCGGCATGCTGAGCCCGCTGATCGAGAGCACGCGCACGAGGTAGTCGGCCCACGTGTTCTGCCGGACCGCGGAGATGACGCCCAGCGGCACCGCCCACAGCATCGCGATCACGATGGTCAACAGGGCCAGCTCCAGCGAGCGGGGCACGCGCTCCTTGAGGATCTCCGTCACCGGCCGCCGCTGCAGGTAGGACTGGCCGAAGTCGCCGCGCATCGCCGCCGCCGCCCAGTCGAGGTACTGCACGACCACCGGCCGGTCGAGCCCCAGCTCCTGCCGGATCTGCGTGATCTGCGTCTCCTGGATGCTGCTCCGCTCGCCGCCCGACTGGTAGACGAGGATCTCCGCGATGTCGCCCGGCACCAGGCGCAGAATCACGAAGATGAGGATGGAGGCTCCGAGGAGCGTCGGGACGAACATGAGCAGGCGCCGCGCGATGTACCGGCTACTCACCCCCGCTCCTCTGGACGACGACCTCGGCGATCTTCACGGCGCGCTATCTTCTAATGCGCGCGGAGTCCCGTCAACGGAGTAGGATATCTCCCATGAGGCATCGTTGAGCCCCCGCGGCCACTACGGCTTCGAGCGGCGGCGCAAGGCCGATATCCAGAAGGCCAAGCAGGAAGCGAAGCGACAGCGGAAGACCGAGCGCGCGGAGTCCGGCGCGGTCGGCCCCGAGATGGGCGAGGCGCCGGACACCGGCGCTCAGCCCGGGGTCTGGGAATGGTTCTCGCCGAGCCGCGGCCGCACCGTGAGCGTGCCGGCCGGCACGCGGCCCGAGCCTGCCGCGCCCGACGACTGGACGCTCCTGACCGACGTCGAGCCCGAGGCCCCGCCCGAGTAGCGCGCGGCGTCCGGACGCCCTCTAGCCCGCATTATTCACGAACGGCGATCGCCCGACCGGGCGGGTGGCGCGGGGCGCACCTCGGGAGGGGTCGACGAGAATCCGTTCCCGCCGCGTGGCCGCGGACCCCGCGCGCAGGATGGAGCCCCGCCGCCCAGGGGGCAGCGAACGCGTGCCGCGTGGTCGAGCGATCCCTTCCGCGGTGCGCCCCGCGCCACCCGCCCGCCACACGCGACGAGTGTTCGTGAATAATGCGGCCTAGGGGGCCTTGAAGCCGGTCTTGCTGTGCGTGCCGTCGCAGAACGGCTTCGCAGCGGACCCGCCGCACCGGCAGAGCGCGATCTTCGGCTTGCCGGTCGTGTCCACCTTGGCGCCGGCCGAGTCGTAGACCTCGCAGTCGCCTTCGATCAGGTACGGGCCGTTGGGACGGACGGAGATCTTCACGGGCATCGGACCAGTCCTCCTCGCGGGTTGAGCAGCGCCCCCAAACATACCACCGCCGCGGTACACTGCCAGCGTGAAAGCCGCGGGCGCGATCCTGCTCGTCGCGTGCTACGAGCTGGGCCACCAGCCGCTCGCCGTGGCGTGGCCCGCGGCGTTTCTCGAGCGCCGGGGCTACCGCCCTGCCGTGTTGGATGTGTCGGTCGAGTCCTTCGATTCCGAAAAGGTCCGGCAAGCGCGCCTCGTCGCGATCTCGGTGCCGATGCACACCGCGCTCCGCCTCGGCGTGGCCGTCGCCCGGCGCGCGCGCGCGCTCAACCCCACCTGTCACATCGCCTTCTACGGGCTCTACGCCACCCTCAACGCCGATGACCTGCTGCGGGGGCCGGGCGACTCGGTGATGAGCGGCGAGATCGAATCGGCGCTGGTGAGGCTCGTCGAGCGTCTGGACGGCGTGAGCGACAGGAAGGGGGCGGGGCAGGATCGCGGCGAAGCGGGGGTCGGCCCCCTCCCGGTCACGCGCGCGCTCGAGAAACTCGACTTTCCGGTGCCCAGCCGCGCGACGCTGCCATCGCTGAAGAAATACGCGCACCTGGAGCGCAACGGCGGTCTCGAGCTCGTGGGCTACGTCGAAGCCTCCCGGGGCTGCAAGCACGTGTGCCGCCACTGCCCGATCCCGCCGGTCTACGGTGGGCGCTTCTTCGTCGTGCCGACGGCCGTCGTGCTCGCCGACGTCCGCCAGCTGGTGGAGGCAGGCGCCCGGCACATCACCTTCGGCGACCCCGACTTCCTCAACGGCCCGGGCCACGCGTTCGCGGTTGCGCGCGCGCTCCATGCGGAGTTCCCGGGCCTCACGTTCGACGTCACGGCGAAGATCGAGCACCTGCTCCGTCACCGCGACCGGCTCGCCGAGCTGGGACGCCTGGGCTGCATCTTCATCGTCTCGGCCGCCGAATCGCTCTCCGACACCGTGCTCCGCCACCTCGACAAGGGCCACACGCGCGCCGACATCGCCGAGGCGCTCCGCGCGGTCCGCGCCGCGGGGATCGCGCTGCGCCCCACCTGGGTGCCGTTCACGCCGTGGACGACGCTCGACGGCTACCGCGCGCTCCTGGAGTTCGTCGAGGCCGAGTCGCTCGTGGACGCCATCGACCCCGTCCAGTACGCGATCCGCCTGCTGGTCCCGCCGGGCTCGCTGCTCCTCGAGAGCGCGGCGATGCGCCCGTTCCTCGGCGAGCTCGTCGAGGACGCGTTCTACTACCGCTGGACCCATCCCGACCCGCGCATGGACCGGCTCGCGGACGCCGTCGCCGCCGCGGTCGCCGGCGCGGCCGACCGCCGGGAAGACGCCTCCGTGACGTTCGGCCGCGTCCGGGCGCTCGCTGAGGAGGCTGCCGGCGCCACGCCGCGCGCGACGGCGGCGCTCGACCCGCACCGCGCCCGTCCCCCGCGCCTCACCGAGCCGTGGTTCTGCTGAGCCGAGCCCACCGAGGGCCAGTTGGCCCTGACCGGACTTTCGGGTACAGTAGCCATCTGAGAGGTGCACCCATGACCACGGAACTCAAGACCAAGGTTCAGGAACTGATCGACACCATGATCAACCCCGCCGTCGCCGGCCACGGCGGCTTCGTCGAGCTGATCGACGTCCAGGACAACCGCGTCTACCTCCAGATGGGCGGCGGCTGCCAGGGGTGCGGCGCGGCGGACATCACGCTGAAGGCCGGGATCGAGCGTCTCATCAAGGAAGAGATCCCGGAGGTCACCGAAGTCCTCGACACGACCGACCACGCCGCGGGCGCCAACCCGTACTACACGCCGGGCAAAGCCTAGCCCGTGCGTCCGGTTCCCGGGGGGTGCGGATGGATCGCGTGCTCCTCCTCCTTCCGACGACCACCTACCGCACCCAGGCCTTCGTGGACGCCGCCAGTGTGCTCGGCGTCGACCTCGTGTGCGCGTCCGAGCGTCCGAGCACGTTCGAAACCCACGCCCCCGACAACCTGATCACCCTCGACTTCACCGACCCGGCCGGCGCCGCCGAGACGATCGCGCGCTTCGCCGGCCGCCGGCCGATCGACGCGGTCGTCCCGGTGGACGATCTGACCACGGTCGTCGCCGCCGCCATCGCCACGCGGCTCGGGCTCAAGACGAACCCGGTGGCCGCCGCGGCGGCGGCGCGCAACAAGCACGCGATGCGCCAGCGGCTCAGCGGAGCCGGCGTGCCGGTCCCGCGCTTCCGGCTCGTGTCGCTCGGGGACGATCCGGAGGCCACGGCGCGGCGGGCCGAATACCCGTGCGTCCTCAAGCCGCTCGCCCTCTCGGCGAGCCGCGGCGTGATCCGCGCCGACGACGCGCGGGCGTTCGTCGCCGCCTTTCACCGCATCGCGGCGATCCTTCGACGCGACGACGTGAGCGTCGCGGGCGAGGCCGCGGCGGCGCTCCTGGTCGAGGAGTTCATTCCCGGGCGTGAGGTGGCGCTCGAGGGCCTCCTCATGGCGGGCGGACTCCAGACGCTGGCGCTCTTCGACAAGCCCGACCCGCTCGACGGGCCCTTCTTCGAGGAGACCATCTACGTCACGCCCTCCCGCCTCCCGGCTGACCTGCAGGAGCAGCTCTCGCGCGTCACCCTCAAAGCCTGTGCGGCGCTCGGGCTGACGGAAGGCCCCGTCCACGCCGAGCTCAGGGTGAACGAGCGCGGGCCCTGGGTCATCGAGGTCGCCGCGCGCTCGATCGGGGGGCTCTGCTCCCGCGCGCTCAGGTTCGGGACGGGGATGACGCTCGAAGAGCTGATCCTGCGCCACGCGCTCGGCTGGAAGATCGCCTCGCTCGACCGCGAGCGGAGGCCGGCCGGCGTCATGATGATCCCGATCCCGCGCGCCGGGCGCCTGGTGGCGGTGCGGGGCAAGGAGGCGGCGGAGGCGGTCCCCGGGGTCGAAGAAGTCGCGATCACCGCCCACGTGGGCCAGGAGCTCGTCCCGCTCCCCGAGGGCTGGCAGTACCTCGGCTTCATCTTCGCCCGCGGCGAGACGCCGGAGGCGGTGGAGCGCGCGCTTCGCGAGGCGCACGCGCGCCTGGCGTTCGACATTGAGTAAGCGGCCGGGAAAGCGGAAGAGCCGCCCGGCTCAGGCGGCGAGCGCCACCGAGAACGCCCGCCTCTTGGAGGAACCGGACCGGCGCCGCCGCGAGGCGGAGGTCGTCGCCGAACTCGCCCGCTCCATCGGCGCGTCGCTCGATCTCGACACGGTCCTGCAGCGCCTGGTCGAGAGCGCCCGGGAGCTCACCGACGGCGACATGGCCCGCATCGCGCTGCGGGACGGGGCCTCGGAGCGCTTCTCCTTTCGCCACTGGGTCGGCCCCTGCCATCCGGGGTGGCGCACGGTCACGCTCGAGCCGGGCCGCGGGCTCGGCGGGCAGGTGCTCCGCACCGGCCGGAGCATCCGGACCTCGAACTACCTCGAGGATCCGCGGATCCCGCAGGACTACGCCGCGCTCGCCCGCGAAGAAGGCGTGGTCGCGGCGCTCGCGGTGCCCGTCACGCGCGACGAGCGCATCGAAGCCCTCCTCTTCGTCCTCCGGCAGACGTCCCGCGCGTTCACGGACCGGGACGAGGAGGTCCTGCTGCGACTGGCGGACCACGCCGCGGTCGCGATCCAGAACGCGCGCCTCTACGCCGAGGGCGCGGCGCGGCGCCGGAGCGCGGAGGCGGTGGCCGAGCTCGGGGGCGCGCTGCTGCACACGCTCGACCCGAAGATCGTCGGCCAGCAGACCGCCGACAGCGCCCGCACGCTGCTCGGGGCCTCGAACTCCGCGCTCTACCGGCTGGACGAGACGGGCGCGCTCGTGTCCATCGCCGTCTCGGGGAACCTGGGACCCTCCTTCGGCGAGAACGTCGTCTTCCCGCCGGGCACGGGCGCGATCGGCGCCGCCGTCCGGACGCGGCAGCCGGTGACGACCCCGGACGTCCTGGCGGACGCGCGGCTCGTCCTGACCGCGGACCTGAGATCCCGGATCGAGCCGGCCGGGTACCGGTCGGTGCTCTCGGTGCCGCTGTTCCTCAAGGACCGCGTGATCGGCGCGCTCAGCGTCGGTGACCGGCCCGGGCGCGTGTTCGACGAGGACGAGATCCGGGCGATGCAGACCTTCGCGGCCCAGGCCGCCCTCGCGCTGGAGAACGCCCGGCTCTACGCGGAGGCCGAGCGGCGGCGGCGCGAGGCAGAGACGCTCGCGGAGATCAGCCGGGCGCTCACGCAGACGCTCGAGCCCGATCGCATCTCGCAGACGATCGCCGACCGCGCCGTGGGGCTGTTCGAGGTCCGGACGGCGGTGTTCTTCGAGATCCTGCCGGATTCGGGCGACCTCCGGGCGCTGGCCGTCGCGGGCACCCTCGCGCCGGGCTTCAGCCGGCTCGTCTTCCCCAGAGCGAGCGGTCTCGCCGGCCTCGCGGTCCGCGAGCGCCGGGTCGTCACCAGCTCCGATCTCCTCGGCGATCCCCGCGTGATCTTGACGCCCGAGGCGAGGTCCCAACTCGAGGCGCGCGGTGTCGGGTCGGGCCTCTCGGCGCCCCTCATCGTCGGGGGCGAGGTGATCGGCGTCCTGTCGCTGGGAGACGCCGCGGGCCGGGTGTTCTCCGCCGCCGACGTCCGGGCTGTCGAGACCCTCGCGGACCAGGCGGCCCTCGCCCTGCAGAACGCCCGCCTCTACCGCGACGCCGAGCGGCGGCGGCGCGAGACCGAGATCACCGCCGAGCTGGCGCAGGCGGTCAACGCCTCCCTCGATCTCGACATCGTGCTCCAGCGGATCACCGACGGCGCCAAAGACCTGGTCGGGAGCGACACGGCGATGATCGGGTTCCGTGAGGGCGACGCAGAGGCGATCACCGTCCGCTACCGGGTCGGCTCACGCTATCCGCTGTCGGAGCGGCGGCTCCGCATCGAGCCGGGCAAGGGGCTCGGCGGCCAGGTGCTCCTGACGGGCCGGCCCGCCCGGACCGACGACTACATGGCCGATCCCGCCTTCGACAAGCCGTACGCGGGCGCCATACGGAAGGACGAGATCGTCACGGCCATGGTGGTGCCCGTCAAGACGGAGCAGCGCGTGGTCGGCGCGCTCTACGTCGCCAACCGCTCACCCCGCCCGTTCACCGACCGTGACGAGGCGATCCTGCTGAGGCTCGCCGACGCCGCGGCGATCGCCATCAAGAACGCCCAGCTCTTCGCCCGCGAGCGCGAGAGCGAGCGGCGCTACCGGAGCCTGTTCGAGAACGCGACCGACCCGATCGCGACCTTCGCCCTCGACGGCACGATCACCAGCGTCAACCCCGAGGTCGAGCGGCTGACCGGCTACACCCGCGAGGAGCTGCTGGGCCGCCACTTCAGCGAGCTCGCCAGCCCGGACTCCGCCGCCCGCCTGGCCGAGCGCGCGCGCCGGGCGCTCGCCGGCGAGAAGGTCCCGCCGACCGTCGAGATCGTCGTGGTCCGCAAGGACGGACGCGAGGCGATCGTCGAGGGCCGGTTCAGCCAAATCCGTGACAATGAGGGGCGGCTCACCGGGTGGCAGGTGATCTACCGTGACATGACCGAGCGCAAGCGGGCGGAGGAAGCGCTGCGGGCGAGCGAGGAGCGGTACCGCACACTCGTCGAGGGCTCGATCCAGGGCGTCCACATCCACCGGACCTGGGCGATCCTCTTCGCCAACACCGCCCTCGCGACGATGCTGGGCTATGAGAGCCCGCGCGAGATGATCGGCCTCGACTCGCGCTGCGCGATCGCGCCGCACGAGGTGCCCCGCCTCGAAGGCTACGCGGCGGCACGCATGCGGGGCGAGCCGGCGCCGAGCCGCTACGAGTACCAAGGGCTCAAGAAGGACGGGACGCTGATCTGGATCGAGAACCAGCCGTCGGTCGTGCTTTGGGACGGCGAGCCGGCGATCCTAGTGACCTCGGTCGACATCAGTGAGCGCAAGCGCGCGGAAGAGGCGCTGCGCCTGAGCGAGGAGGCGCTCCGCCAATCCCAGAAGATGGAGGCGGTGGGCCGGCTGGCGGGCGGCATCGCCCACGACTTCAACAACCTCCTCACGGTCATCACGGGGCGCGGGGAGCTCCTGTTGCGCCGCCTGCCCGCCGAGAGTCCGGTGCGCCGCGATGTCGAGCTGATCAAGAAAACGGCGGAGCGTGCGGCCATCCTCACCCGGCAGCTCCTCGCCTTCAGCCGCAAGCAGATGCTCCAGCCGAGGGTGCTCGACCTCAACCAGGTCGTCGCCGGCGTCGCCCAGATGCTCCGGCGCCTGATCGGCGAGCACGTCGAGCTCGTCACGGCGCTCGACCCGGACCTCGGCCTCGTGAAGGCCGACCCGGCGCAGATCGAGCAGATCATCGTGAACCTGGCCGTCAACGCCGGCGACGCGATGCCCAGCGGCGGCCGGCTCCGGATCGAGACCGCGAACGTCGAGCTGGACGATGCCTTCGTCGCCGCTCACCCCGGCGCGTCCGCCGGGCCGCACGCGATGGTCGCCGTGAGCGACACGGGTGCGGGCATGACGCCCGAGGTCCAGGCCCACATCTTCGAGCCGTTCTTCACGACCAAGGAGGTCGGCAGGGGCACCGGGCTCGGCCTGGCGACCGTCTACGGCATCGTCAAGCAGCACGAGGGCTACATCGCCGTCGAGAGCGCGCCGGGCGCGGGCACGACGCTGCGGGTCTACCTGCGCCGCGGCGAGGCGCCGGCCGAGCCCGAGCCCGGCCCGGCGCACGCGGGGCCCCCCTCGGCGTGGGAGACCGTGCTGCTGGTCGAGGACGAACACGACCTGCGGGCCCTCGCGAGCGAGATCCTCGACGGCGCCGGCTACGCGGTGCTGGTGGCGGGCGGGCCGGGCGAGGCGATGGAGCGGGCGCGACGCCACGAGGGGCCGATCCACCTGCTCCTGACGGACGTGGTGATGCCCGAGATGAGCGGGCGCGACCTCGCCGAACGCCTGACGCCCGCGCACCCCGAGATGAAGGTGCTCTACATGTCCGGCTACACCGCGGACACGATCGTGCACCACGGCGTGCTCGACCCCGGCACCGCCCTGCTCCAGAAACCCTTCACACCGGACGCGCTCACGCGCAAGGTCCGCGAAGTCCTCACCTCCTGAATCGTGGTAGCATGCGCCGCACGGAGGACCCGCCCATGACACTCTTCGTCGCCCTGGCCTTCGCGTTGATCCTCGCCGTCCCGGGCCCGGCCCCGGCGCAGCCCAAGGACGTCGTCATCGGCGTCATCTATCCGATGTCGGGCCCCGCCGCCCAGGCCGGCATCGACAATAAACCGGTGTTCGAGATCGCCGCCGAGATCGCGAACGGTACCACCGACCTCCCGTTCCCCTTCTACCAGCGGCTCAAGGGGATGCCTGGCCTCAAGGGTGCCCGGGTGCGCCTGATCTTCGCCGACCACCAGGGCAAGCCCGACGTCGGCCAGGCGGAGGTCGAGCGGATGTTCACGCAGGAGAAGGTCCACGCGGTCGTCTGCTGCTGGCACTCGAACGTCACCGCGGCCGCGAGCCAGGCTGCCGAGCGCATGGGCATGCCGTTCTTCAACGCCGAGTCGTCCTCGCCGGGGCTCACCGCGCGCGGGTTCCAGTGGTTCTTCCGGAGCTCGCCGCACGACGGTCACTTCACGCAGGTGATGTTCGACTTCTTCCGCGACTTCCAGGCCAAGCGCGGCGTCAAGCTCAGGACGCTCGGCCTCACGTACGAGGACACCACGTTCGGCGCCGACAGCGGGAAGGTCGAGAAGGAGCTGGCGGCCAGGTACGGCTACGAGGTCGTCCTCGACCTGCAGTATCGAGCGAGAGCCACGTCGTTACAGTCGGAAGTCCAGAGGCTCAAGGCCGCGAATCCCGACGTCTGGATGCCGACGTCGTACCAGACCGACGCGATCCTCTTCGTCCGGACGAGCCGCGAGCTCGATTACAACCCGAAGATGATCATGGCGCAGAACGCGGGCCACATCTCCTCCGACTTCGTCAAGGAGGTCGGCCGAGAGGCCGAGGGCACGTTGACGCGGGCGCCGTTCTCGACCGATCTCATCGACAGGCGCCCGGTGGCGAAGGCGCTGAACGCGATCTACGCCAAGCGGGCGGGCAAGGACCTCTACGACTTCCCGGCGCGCGCCTTCACCGGGATGATGACGCTGCTCGACGCGATCAACCGCGCGGGCGCCACCGATCCCGAGGCGATCCGCAGGGCGCTGGTCGCGACCAACATCCCCGGCGACCAGCTCATCATGACGTGGGATGGCGTCAAGTTCGACGCGACGGGCCAGAACACCGGCGTCAAGGGGATCATCCTTCAGATGCAGGGCGGGAAGTATCACACCGTCTACCCGTTCGACGCGGCGACCCGGGACGTGCTCTACCCGATCCCGCAGTGGAAGGACCGCAAGTAACGGACCCACGCTCCTGACGCTCGAGGTCGTCCTCCAGGCGGCGGTCGGCGGCGTGCTCATGGGGTGCGTGTACGCCCTGATCGCCGCCGGCCTGTCGCTCATCTTCGGCCTCATGGAGGTCGTCAACTTCGCGCACGGCGAGTTCCTCATGCTCGCCATGTACGTGGCGTTCTTTGCCTGGGCCCTCGCCCGCCTCGATCCCCTCGTCTCGCTCCCCCTGGCGGCGCTGGCCCTCGCCGCGCTCGGCTGGGCGACGTACCACGGCCTGATCCGGCGCGTGCTCGGCGGGCCGATGCTCGCCCAGATCTTCGCGACCTTCGGGCTCGCCGTCTTCCTCCGGAGCGGGGCGCAGTTCCTCTGGGGCGTGGACTTCCGCACGATCAAGGAGCCGCTCCTTTCGGGGCGCCTCTCGGTGGGCGGGGTGTTCGTCGGGCTCCCGCAGCTCGCCGCGAGCGTGCTCGCGCTCGGCGCGTTCCTCGGGCTCTACCTCTTCCTCTCCCGCTCGGAGACGGGGTTGGCGCTCCAGGCGACGGCCCAGGACCGGCAGGCGGCCGCCCTCATGGGCATCGACACGGACCGCATGTTCGCGCTCGGCTGGGCGATCGGGAGCGCGTGCGTCGGCGTGGCGGGGGGCCTGCTCGCGATGTTCTTCTACATCTTCCCCGAGGTCGGCGGGGCCTTCGCGCTGCTCGCCTACGTGACCGTGGCGCTCGGCGGCTTCGGCAACGTGCCGGCCACGCTCGCGGCGGGCGTGATCGTCGGGCTCACCGAGGTCGTCGCCGGGCTCGTGATCACGCCGGCGATGAAGTACGCGGTCGTCTTCCTCCTCTACCTCGCGGTCGTCCTCTGGCGCCCCCAGGGGCTCTTCGGACGGTTTTGAAGCGCGCGGTCCTGCTCCTGCTCTTCCTGGCCGCGCTCGCCTTCCCCGTCGTGTTCACGCTGCCGTTCCCGCGGCACGTGATGATCATGATCTTCCTCTACGGCGCGCTCGCGGTCGCGTGGAACATCCTGGCCGGCTACTGCGGCCAGATCTCCCTCGGCCACGCGGTGTTCTTCGGGATCGGCGCCTACACCTCGACGCTCCTGGTCGCCAAGGGGCAGCTCACGCCGTGGCTCGGCATGGCCGC
Organism: Candidatus Rokuibacteriota bacterium; assembly: GCA_016179925.1. Classification (GTDB taxonomy): domain Bacteria; phylum Methylomirabilota; class Methylomirabilia; order Rokubacteriales; family CSP1-6; genus JACPCG01. The sequence goes on from JACPCG010000016.1 coordinate 36,826, forward strand.
CGGCGCGGCGCTCGCCGTGCTCGTCTCGCAGCTCATCGGCTACCCGGTCTTCCGCCTGCGCGGCCACTACTTCGCGATCGCGACGATCGCCGTCGGGGAGATCGTGCAGACGCTGGTGATCAACTGGGACTGGGCGGGCGGCGCCCGTGGCCTCTTCGTGCCGATCAAGCGGCCGGACAGCGTCGTGAACTTCCAGTTCCACCAGTCGAAGGCCGTCTACTACTACATCGCGCTCGGCCTGCTCCTGCTCGCGCTCGCGGTGACGCGCTGGCTCGAGCGCTCGCGCCACGGCTACTACTTCCGCGCGATCCGCGAGGACCAGGACGCCGCGGCGAGCCTCGGCGTCCACGTGGCGCGCGAGAAGCACCGGGCGATCGCCGTGTCGGCCGCGCTCACCGCGCTCGGCGGGACGTTCTACGCCCAGTACGTCTTCTTCATCGACCCGGAATCCGTCTTCCCCCTGTCGCTGTCGATCCTCATCTGCCTCATCGCCGTGCTCGGCGGCGTCGGGACGCTGTGGGGGCCGGTGCTCGGCGCCGCGGTGCTGGTGCCGCTCTCCGAGGGCACGCGCGTCTGGCTCGGCGGCACCGGCAAGGCGCTCGACCTGCTGATCTACGGCGGGCTCATCATGGTCATCGCCACCCTCCAGCCCGCGGGCCTGATGGGCCTCGCGCGGCGCTTCCGGAGGGCCCCGTGAGCCTGCTCGCCGTCGCGGGCCTCACGAAGCGCTTCGGCGGGGTCGTGGCGAACCGCGACGTCTCGTTCGACGTCCGCCCCGGCGAGCTCGTCGGGGTGATCGGGCCGAACGGCGCGGGCAAGTCCACGCTGTTCGACCTGATCACCGGTGTCCTCCGGCCCGATGCGGGCGACGTGAGGCTCGACGGCCGCTCGATCCTCGGGCAGCGCCCCGACGAGATCGCCTGCCTCGGCGTCGCGCGGACCTTTCAGAAGCTCCGGCCGTTCCCCGAGATGACCGTGGTCGAGAACGTGATGATCGGCGCGTTCCAGAAGACGTCCGACGTCGCCGCCGCCCGGGCGGCCTCGCTGCGCGCGCTCGAGGCGGTCGGCCTCGCCGACCGCGCCGAGGCGTACGCGCGCGCGCTGTCCACCGGGCAGCGCAAGCGCCTCGAGCTGGCGCGCGCGCTCGCGACCGGGCCGCGGCTCCTCCTGCTCGACGAGGTCACCGGCGGGGTGGACCAGGCGACGGTGCCCGCGCTCGTCCGCCTCGTCCGCGAGCTGCACGCCCGGGGGCTGGCGCTCATCGTCATCGAGCACAACATGCGGGTGATCATGGAGATCGCGGAGCGGATCGTCGCTCTCCAGCTCGGCGAGGTCATCGCCCGGGGCACGCCCTCCGAGATCATGCAGGACCGGCGCGTGATCGACGCCTACCTGGGGGAAGCGTGGCGGGCGTGATCCTCGAGGCGCGCGGGCTCGACGTCCTGCTGGGCGACTACCAGGTCCTCTGGGACGCGCGCCTGGCCGTGGACGAGGGCGAGATGGTCGCGCTGCTGGGGCCGAACGGCGCCGGGAAGTCCACGCTGCTCAACACGGTCTCGGGCCTGCTCCGCCCGCGCGCCGGCGCGATCACCTTCCGCGGCGAGCCCATCGCCGGGCTGCCGGCCCATCGGATCGTCGCGCGCGGCCTCGCCCACGTCCTCGAGCGCCGGCGCCTCTTCCCGTACCTCACCGTCGAGCAGAACGTCCGGCTCGGCGCCTACGCGCCCGCCGCGCGAAGCGGGCGGGAGGCGCAGCTCGCGCGCGTCAAGGCGCTCTTCCCGATCCTCGAGGAGCGCGCGGGGCAGCCCGCGCGCACCCTCTCGGGGGGCGAGCAGCAGATGGTCGCGATCGCGCGCGGCTTGATGGCGCACCCCAGGCTCCTGATGATCGATGAGCCGTTCCTGGGCCTCGCGCCGCGCGTGGTCACCCAGCTCGTGGAGGCGATCCGGCGGATCAACCGTGAGGGCGTCACGATCGTCTTCATCGAGCAGAACGTGGAGCTGGCCCTCTCGCTCGCAACTCGCGGCTACGTCCTCGAGTCGGGGCGCGTCGTGCTCGAGGGGCGCTCGGCGGAGCTGCTGCGCTCGCCGGAGGTGCGGAGGATCTTCCTCGGCGGCTGAAAACGTTCGACTCCCGATCAGCCTCGAACAAATCTCCGCGACAGGAGCCGGTGCTCCACGAACCGAAAGTCCAGGAACTTGCGGAGCGCCAGCGACTCGAAGCGGTGGCGGCGGGCGGTCGGAGCGCTGTTGAGAACCACGAGGTCGACCTCGTCGGTGCCGAGGTGCTTGTTGAGCAGTCCAAGAACCTCCAGCCAGGCGTCCGTCGCGTCCACCGACTCATCGAGATACACGGCCACGGCCACGTCGCTCAGGGGGCGCAGGCGCCCGGAGGCCGCGCTTCCGAAGAGGTAGGCGAAAGACCACGGCCGGGCAGGCCCGCAGCGCCCGACCGAGCGTCTCGAGTCGCGTGTGGATGTCCGGCGGGAGGGGCTTCTCGCGAATCATGCCGGCATTATAGCCCGGTGCGCAGCGCATTTAGCTTGCCTGCTCCGACCCGTTCGACTATGTTCGAGACTCACGAACAAAAGGGGGCCTTGAGGCCATGGGCATGGTCGCCCTTCGGTCGACACTCTGCGTCCGAGAAGCCGGCCCGGCCGGTGGGCCGCCGCAGGTGAACGGCAACGTTCGCCGCACGAGACCGATGAAGGGAGACTCCAATGCAATACTTGATGCTCAACAAGATGGACCAGGATCGCTTATTGTCTCAACTTGGGGCGATGCCCGATTTCCTCGAAGCCTCCTTCAAGACGATCTCGCCACTCGAAGCCGCGGCGCCAGGACCGGACGACGCTTTCTCTCCAGTCGAGCACTGCTGGCACCTGGCGGATTTGGAACGTGGGGGTTACGCCGTGCGAATCCGTCGGCTCCTGGACGAGGCCGATCCTTGGCTGCCCGACTTCAACGGCGCGCGAATCGCACGGGAGCGGAACTACAGGTCGCTCCCGCTTGCCGAGGGCGTTGCAGCGTTCCGACGGGCGCGGCTCGGGAATATTGCCATTCTGCGGGCGCTGGATGCCGAGGCCCGGATTCGCCGCGGCGAGCAGGAAGGCGTCGGTGCCATCGCCCTCTGCGACATTCCGGCAATGATGGCGGAGCATGACGCAGCCCACCGCCGAGAGATCGAAGACTGGAAGCGAGCCCGGTCCGAGAGATAACGAGACCCGGCCGTCGAACGTGATTTACGCGAAATCGTTCTTTGACCTCCAACTTCGGTCCGCCCACAAAGCCGCGGGGCTATCTGGACTGCCCTTTGCGCGAGCCCTATTCGAGTACACCAATCTCTATATCCGGTTTGGCTTGGGTCGTGACTTTGATCCCGCTCATCCGACCTGGCGAGAGTACCTGGCCGGCCTGCGGGACACGAACGACACTCTCGAGTGGACGTACCGCTTCTACTTGACGCGATCCGAAGCGATGGCGGCGCCACCGGTCGTCGCGACCTTTGGCTGCTTTTCTTACGCGCTGTTGAGCGGGGACCGTATCCGCCTCCACTTCCGGAACGCCGAAACGGATGGAGGCTCTCCATTGGGGGTCGGACGGCGGGGTCAGCGATTGGCGGACCTGACCGCCCTCTTCATGCATGTCAAACGAACCCTGCGCGAGCCTCTCCGAGTGGTTGGGGCGTCGTGGCTCTATAATCTCGATGCGTATCGTCGTCTGTTTCCGCCTTCGTACCTTGCGACCGCTCGCGTGATCGGCCGTCGATTTCAGCACATGCCCCTATGGGGACAGTTTCTGGACCGGCACGGAGCGATCAGAGAGAGCGTGACGCGTTCGTTTCTGGAGCGTCTTGAGCGCCAGTCGAGTCTCGACAGCCTGGACCAATGCTTTCCTCTTCAGGTGCTGTCAGTCGAGGCTCCGGTGCTCGAGTTCTACAATTTCTACGGGATCCAGTCACCCGGCCTCCCAACCCCGCCGGGCAGCCGCCGTGCTACGCTGCCTTCCCACGCGGCTGATGGCGAAGGGTTATGGGCTCGTAAATGCTGATCCCTGGGGGCGCGCGGGAGGCCGGCGGCGAACGCGTGTCCACGCTCGCGCGCCCCAGCTTAGCCGGAGCGTTCGGCGGCGGTAGACTAAGTAGGAGTTCCGCGAGGGCCTGGAATGGTGAGTCGTGCAACCTGACACGCGCTACGCGCTGTCCCGATATCAACGCTTCACGCGAGGAGAATGGGCTCGGCTCCGCGCGGACACTCCGCTGAGCCTGACGGAAGAGGACCTGACCCACCTCCGCGGGCTCAATGACCGGGTGTCCCTGGACGAGGTCGTCGAGGTTTATCTGCCACTCTCGCGGCTGCTCAACCTGCATATCGGCGCGAGCCAAGGGCTGCACTTTGCGACTGCCACCTTCCTGAACACGAAAGTGCCGAAGGCGCCGCATCTCCTCGGGCTGGCCGGCAGCGTGGCGGTCGGAAAAAGCACGACCGCGCGCATCATGCGAGCACTGCTCGCTCGCTGGCCCAACCACCCGAAGGTCGACCTGGTCGCGACCGACGGCTTCCTCTACCCTCGGCGGGTGCTCGAGGAACGGGGGATCATGCGACGCAAGGGCTTCCCCGAGAGCTACGACCTCCGGGCTCTGATCACCTTTCTATCGGCGGTCAAGGCCGGGCAGAGCGACCTTGCGGTACCCGTCTATTCGCACCTCACCTACGATACCGTCCCCGGTCAGTTTCACATCATCGACCAACCCGATGTGCTGATCGTCGAGGGTCTGAACATCCTGCAGGCCGGAGACCGATCGACGAGACCCTCACAGCATCTTTTCGCCTCGGACTTCTTCGACTTCACGGTGTACGTCGATGCCGAGGTCAGCCATATCCGTCGGTGGTACATCGAGCGCTTCTTTGCGTTGCGCAAGACGGTCTTTCAAGATCCGTCGTCGTACTTCCACCGCTACGCCGACCTCACCGACGACGAAGCCGAGACCGTGGCCGCCCAGATCTGGCGAGACATCAACGAGCCCAATCTTCTCGAGAACATCCTTCCCACGCGAGAGCGGGCCCACCTTATTCTCGAGAAGGGGCCGAATCACTCGGTGGAGCACGTCCGACTGCGCAAGCTGTAATGAACGCTGACCGCCCAATGACGAGGAGGGAATGGCCGTGGTAAGTCGCGATGCAGTCGCCAGTTTACTTGCCGCCGTCGTGATCAGCGCATTCCTTGCAGGGTGCGCGACCGTGCCGTAAGTGCAGAACTTCCTCGAGGAGACGCGACGCTGAATCAGCCCGACGCGATCCTATGGCGAGGCCTGTACCTTGTAGGGCACGAGTATGCGCGAATTGAGCGCCGGGACTCGGACTGGCATCTGGAAGGTGTCGCGGTTTTCTCCCACGATGCGGTCCCTTGCCGGCTCGACTACCACGTTCGATGCACCGGGGCGTGGGTCACCAGGAGCGCCCGGGTGTCCGGATGGATCGCAGCGCGGCCGGTCCGGGTCGCCCTTGCGGCGTCCGAGGACAGGCGATGGTGGCTCAATGACGTGGAGTGTCCGGCGGTCGAGGGCTCCACGGATTTGGACCTGAACTTCAGCCCGTCGACGAACACACTGCCTATTCGCCGCCTGTCACTCGAGGTCGGCGCGCAGCGAACCGTTCGAGCCGCATGGTTACGGTTCCCGTCGCTCGAGCTGGAGCCGCTCGAGCAAACCTACGGTCGGCTCGCGGAGGATCGCTACCGCTACGAGAGCGGTGGTGGACGGTTCACGGCAGAGCTCCGGGTCGATCGGTCCGGGTTCGTGCGAGAGTACCCGGGTATCTGGGTAGCCGAATAGGACCGGCAGCTCCTCGCGCAGTGGATGGCCCGGCTTTGACCTCCCGTTACGGTATAGTGGCCACGCCAGATCGCAGGGGCGAGCCGATACCACGAGACCCGAGGGGACGACCATGAAGCTCAGCGGCGAGCAACTCGAGAGCCTCTACACCACAATGGTCAAGATCCGCCGCTTCGACGAGAAGACGGCGGAGCTCTTCAACACGGGGCTCGTGAAGGGCACGGCCCACAGCTACGTCGGCGAGGAGGCCGTGGCGGCCGCCGCCTGCGCGAACCTCCGGGAGGACGACTACATCGTCGGTACCCACCGGGGCCACGGCCACTGCATCGCCAAGGGCGCCCGCGTGGACCGCATGATGGCGGAGCTGATGGGGCGCGAGACGGGGTACTGCCGTGGCCTCGGCGGCTCGATGCACATCGCGGCGCTCGACCTCAACATCCTCGGGTGCAACGGGATCGTCGCCGCCGGGCTGCCCATCGGCACCGGCGCGGCGCTCGCGTGCAAGATCCGGAAGACCGACCGCGTGGTGATCGCCTTCTTCGGCGACGGCGCGGCCAACCAGGGCGTCGTCCACGAGGCGCTGAACCTCGCCGCCGTGTGGAAGCTCCCGATCGTCTACCTCTGCGAGAATAACCAGTACGCCCTCTCGACGGCGACCACGCGCACGACCGCGGGCGAGTCCATCGCCGCGCGCGCCGCCGCGTACGCGCTCCCCGGCGTCCGCGTGGACGGCAACGACGTCCTCGCCGTGTACGAGGCCGTGCGCGCGGCCGTCGCGCGCGCGCGGAAGGGCGAGGGGCCCACCCTCGTCGAGGCGGTGACCTACCGCTGGGGCGGCCACTCGATGCGCGCGAACCTCCCCGAGGAGGAGGAGCGCGCCTGGATCGAGCGCGACCCGATCGCGCGCCTCAAGGAGCACGTCCTCGAGAGGAAGGCGGCGACGCCGCTGCGGCTCAAGGAGCTGGAGGAGTCCGTGGAGCTGGAGCTCGACCGCGCCGTCGAGTTCGCCAGGACGAGCGCCGAGCCGACGGTCGAGCTGATGGAGGCCTCGGTCTACGCCCCCCACGCCGAGGTGAGCGAGCCGGCGGTCCGGGCCGGCCGCGACCTCACGATGGCGGAGGCGCTCAACGAGGCGCTCCGCGACGAGATGCAGCGTGACGCGCGCGTCTTCGTCATGGGCGAGGACGTCGGCCTGATCGGCGGCATCTTCGGCGTCACGCGGGGCCTGCGCGAGACGTTCGGCGAGGACCGCGTGCGCGACACGCCCATCTCGGAGGCGACCTTCCTCGGCGCGGGCGTGGGCGCGGCCATCGCGGGGCTCCGCCCCGTCGTCGAGGTGCAGATCTTCGACTTCGTCGCGCTCATGATGGACCAGATCGCCAACCAGGCAGCGAAGTTCCGCTACATGCTGGGCGGCCGGCCCACGGTGCCGCTCGTGATCCGGGGGCCCCAGGGGGGCGGCATCCGCCTCGCGGCCCAGCACTCGCAGAGCCTGGAGGCGTGGTTCGCGCACATCCCCGGCCTCGTCGTCGTCGCGCCGTCGACGCCGTACGACGCCAAGGGCCTCCTCGCCTCGGCGATCCGCGACGACAACCCCGTGGTCTTCCTCGAGCACAAAGCGCTCTACGCCGTGAAGGGCCCGGTCCCCGCCGAGCCCTACGCGATCCCGCTCGGCCGGGCGGACGTCAAGCGCGCCGGCAGCGACGTGACCGTCGTGGCCACGCAGGCCATGGTCGCCCGCGCCCTCGCGGCGGCCGCCGAGCTCGAGAAAGAGGGCGTGAGCGTCGAGGTGATCGACCCGCGCACGCTCGTGCCGCTCGACGAGGCGACGATTCTCGCGTCGGTCGCCAAGACCGGGCGGCTCGTGATCGCCCACGAAGCGGTCAAGCGCGGCGGCTGGGGCGCCGAGGTTGCCGCCCTCGTCGCCGAGCGCGCGATCGACACGCTGGACGCGCCGATCGTCAGGGTCGCGGCGCGCAACGTCCCGATGCCCTACAACGACTCGCTCGAGCGCGCGGCGATCCCGACCCAGCAGGACATCGCGG
>JACPCG010000013.1 GCA_016179925.1 Candidatus Rokuibacteriota bacterium
GGTCGTCGGCATCATGGCGGTGCCGACCATGGTCAGGTCGGGATACGATCCGCGGCTCTCGGCCGGCTCCATCACCGCCGGCGGCACCCTCGGCATCCTGATCCCGCCGAGCGTGATGCTGGTCGTGATGGGGCCGGTGATGGGCGTCTCGGTGGCCGAGCTCTACGCGGCCGCGTTCGGCCCGGGCTTCCTCCTGGCCGGGATCTTCATCGCCTGGACGCTCCTCCGCTCTCTGATCAATCCGCGCCTCGGGCCGCCCCTGCCGTCCGAGCAGCGCGCGGGCTCGCTCCGCACGCTCGGGGTCGAGCTGGCGCTGGGGATGCTTCCCCACGTCGTCCTGACCGTGGTCACGCTGGGGCCAATCCTGGCCGGCATGGCGACGCCTACCGAGGCGGCCGCGGTGGGCGTGGTGGGCACGGTCATCATGGCCGCCTGCTACGGGGAGCTCCGCTGGGCGCGGCTCAAGCAGGCGGTGATCCTGACCGCCCAGCAGTCGAGCATGATGCTGTTCCTCGCCGTCGCCTCCAACATCTTCGGCGCGATCTTCACGCGCCTCGGGTCGTCCACGCTGATGACCGAGATCCTCGTCGGGCTGCCCCTGCCTCCCATGGGCACAGTGCTGATGGTCATGTTCCTCATCTTCCTGCTCGGCTGGCCCTTCGAGTGGCCGGCGATCGTCTTCGTCTTCGTGCCGTTGCTCCAGCCGGCCATCATCGCGCTGGGGTTCGACCAGCTGTGGTTCGCCACGCTGATCGCCGTGAACCTCCAGACGGCGTTCCTGTCGCCGCCGGTGGCGATGGCCGCCTACTACCTGAAGGCGGTGGCGCCGGACTGGAAGCTCACCGACATCTACTGGGGGATGGCGGAGTTCATGGTGCTCCAGGTGATCGGGCTGCTGGTCGTGATGCTCTACCCGCCGATCGCGCTGTGGTTCCCGCACTGGCTCTACGGGACGTGAGGCGCCGGAGCCCCCGCCGCGGGCTGAGGGCTCCGGGGATGGCGGCTACAGGGCCTGCTCGCTCGCGGGGTCGAAGAAGTGGAGGCGGTCAGGAAGTCCTTCACGTGCGCCAGGGTCGGCTGCAGCGTTCAGAAGGGCGCGTTGTTCGACGGCGCGCCAGGAGCGGTAGAGCTCCTCGTCGGGGCGGAAGGCGGTCACGAGCATCCAGTAGAAGGGGAACAGCGCCCCGAGCACGAAGACCGTCAACGGGACGTAGAAGTGACCCACCCTTCCACCCGCGCTCGATGAGCATGGGCACGCGCCGGGTGAGCCAGCGGTCGGGGACACGTTCGTCTACGTTGACCGAGAGGCTGTGGCACCCGGCCGTTTACCACAAATGTCACTTGACAAGAGTCGTATCGAAAGCATAAAGAAGTTAGTCCTTTTGGTCCAGTGCGGTTCTTCGGTCGGTGCCAGGACAACCAAGGAGGCTCACGATGATGGACCCGTCAACCCTCAACCGCCGGAAATTCCTCTCGGTCGCCGGGGCGGGAGTCGCGGGGGGCTCCCTGCTCACCATGCTCGATGCCCGCCAGGCGCCGGCCCAGATCAGGGGGACGACCCTCCGGATCCTCCAGTGGAGCCACTTCATCCCCGCCTACGACGCCTGGTTCGACAAGTTCGCCAAGGAGTGGGGCGACAAGAACGGCGTCAAGGTGCGCGTGGACCACATCCCCCATCTCGAGCTGCCGGCGCGCATGGCCGCCGAGTTCGCCGCCGGCGCGGGCCACGACATCATCCACAACGGCTCGTCGATCCTCACGCGGCTCTACTACAAGAGCCTCGTGGACATCTCGGACGTCTTCGGGAGCGTCGGCAGGAAGTACGGCGGCTGGATCCCTGCGGCCAAGCCCCTCGTCGAGGTCGAGGGCCGCCAGTACGGCGTCCCGATGTTCTACATCCTGCTGCCGATGCTGTACCGCAAGGACCTCTTCGATGCGGCCGGCCTCAAGGCGCCGGACACCTGGGAGCTGGCGCGGGTGGCGGCCCGGACGCTCAAGCCCAAGGGCCACCCCACGGGCATCCAGTTCTCGCAGTGCGCGGACGCCAACCTCAACTGGCGGTCGCTGCTGTTCAGCTTCGGCGGCGCCGAGGCGGACGCCTCGGGCGACAACATCCTGATCGACTCCAAGGAGATGCGCGAGGCGCTGCGCTTCGCCAAGGCGCTCTTCGACGAGGGCATGACGGCGGAGGTCTTCTCCTGGGACGACGCCTCCGACAACCGCTTCCTGGCGTCGGGTATCGGCTGCTGGATCCACGACGCGATCTCGGCCTACCGGACGACAGAGGACACCAACCCGCCGGTCTTCAAGAACACGGTCATCGGGCTCGAGCCGGCCGGCCCGGCCGGCAAGCGCGTGAGCGTGGCCGCCGCCAACGTGTACATGATCTGGAAGTTCTCGAAGAACCAGCAGACAGCGAAGGAATTCCTCACCCACTTCATGGACAACGACCTCGCGGGGATGACGCAGAGCCGCGGGTACAACATGCCGTACCTCGAGGCCAACTACAAGAAGCCGATGCCCGTCATCGGCACCGACCCCAAGATGCAGATCCTGCAGGACTTCCCGAAGATCGTCGCGTTCTACGGCTATCCCGGGCCGTTCACGACCCCGATCCAGGAGGTCGTGAACCTGTACGTCCTGCCTGACATGTTCACGCGCGCGGCCCGCGGCCATGCAATCGAGGACGTCATGAAGTGGGGGATGGGGGAGTACCGCCGGATCTACGCCAAGCACAAGAGGGCATGACGACAGCCTCGCTGAGCGGCGGCCCGGAGCCAGCAGCCCGGGCCGTCGCTGTTTCTACGCCCGTGCGGTCGGCGCGGCGCGCGTGGTGGCGGACCCACAGCGCCCAGAGGAAGGTGTTCGGCTACACGCTGCTGGCCCCGGCCGCGCTCTACGTACTGCTGCTCGTGGGGGCGCCGTTTCTCTTCTCGCTCTGGCTTGCGGTGAGCGACGCGAACGTCGGCGATCCCGTGGCCAGCTTCATCGGCCTCGAGAACTTTCGGGCCGCCTGGGAGATGGACACGTTCTGGATCGCCTTCCAGAACAGCATCGTGTTCCTGGTCGTGGCGGCGATCTTCAAGGGCCTCTTGGGCACGTCGCTCGCCTTCCTGCTGCTCCAGGAGTTCAAGGGGAAAAAGCTCATCCGCGGGCTCGTGGTCATCCCGTTCACGCTGCCCATCGCCATCAGCGTGCTCTCCTGGAAGTGGATGTACGACTCCCAGTTCAGCGTGATCAACTGGGCGCTGAGCCGCGTGGGGCTGATCGGCGGGTACGGCTCGGAGAGCTGGCCCATCTGGCTCGGCCAGCCGCATCTCGCCCTGGCCGCCTGTATCGCCGTCAACGTGTGGCGCAGCTTCCCGTTCAGCGCAATCGTGCTCCTGGCGGGTTTCACCGCGGTGCCGCTGGAGATCATCGATGCTGCCAAGGTCGACGGCTGCACCTTCATGCAACGGTTCCGTCACGTGGTGGTGCCGATGATCTTTCCGATCCTGATGATCGGGTTCCTGTTCGACACGGTCTTCACGCTGTCCGATCTGAGCGTCGTGTACCTCCTGACCCAGGGCGGCCCCGCCAACGCGAGCAAGATCCTGCCGGTACTGGCGTACCAGGTCGGCATCCAGGCCGGCAACCTGGGCCGCGGCGCGGCGATCGCGCTCTTCCTGGTTCCGCTGCTGTTCCCCGCGCTGTTCCTGGTCCTCAGGTCCCTGAAGCGGAGGGAATGGTAACGCCATGGCCGCCCCGCTGACCGCGCGCCAGAAGGATTTCCGACGCCATCTGCTGATCTACGCGGGACTCATACCGTTCGTCGTGATCGCCGTCTTCCCCATCTACTGGATGGCCATCACCGCGTTCAAGCACGAGTCCGACCTCTACCGGATGGACAGCATCCCGTTCTGGTTCAACCTGCCGCCGACGCTGAAGAACTTCGAGATCCTGTTCTACCAGACGAACTACGGCGCCTGGATCGTCAACACCATGACGATCTCGGCCTGGGTGGCGCTCATCACCCTGCTGACCGCGGTGCCGGCGGGATACGCCCTTGCCCGGCTCCGGCTGCCGGGCGCCGAGAACATCGGGATCTCCATCTTCATGACCTATCTGGTCCCGGGGATCATCCTGTTCCTGCCGCTCTCGCGGGTGGTGGCGACGCTCGGGCTCCAGGACAGCTGGTGGGCGCTGGTGGTCGTCTACCCCACGTTCACCGTCCCGTTCTGCACGTGGCTGATGATGGGCTTCTTCAAGACGGTGCCGATGGAGATGGAGGAGGCCGCGCGTGTCGACGGCTGTGGCCAGTTCGGCGCGCTCGTCCGCGTGGTGCTCCCGGTGAGCCTGCCCGGGGTCCTGACCTCCGTGATCTTCGCCTTCACGCTCTCGATGCAGGACTTCCTCTACGGGCTCGCGTTCGTCGCTCCAGGCGACCAGAAGCCGGTGCCGGTGGGCGTGCCGACGGAGCTGATCCGCGGCGACGTCTTCTTCTGGGGCTCGCTGATGGGCGCGGCGCTTCTGGTGGGCCTGCCGGTGGCGATCCTCTACAACTTCTTCCTCGACCGCTTCATCCAGGGGATCACGGGCGGGCTCGGGAAATGACTCGGAGGGGGCTTCGCCCCCCTTCCGACGGGCAGAGCGAGCCGGCCGGCTCGCTTTTGGCCCTGCCTCCTCCAGGGAAGGATTGTGCCGGCGGAGCCGGCGCTCGAGGAGAGAAAGGGTTATTCGGGCTCGGGTTTTTGGATCGGATCCGGCCGGCCGGGGTAGCCGACGTGGAGTATCAGGTACTTCGCGGGCTTGTCGGTCCTGTTCGTGTGATTGTGCCACCACCCGCCGTTGTCCATGAACGACTGCCCGGCGGCGTGGTACTGGACGCCCTTCATCCCCACGGGCCCCGCCTCGTAGTCGGTGGTCAACACCCCTTCGATGATGTAAATGTAGGTCGGCACCCTGAACTGCTGGCGCCCGGTCTGGCCGCCCGGGTCCAGGGCGACTGTCGCGCCGGAAATGAACAACGGCGCGTTGACGGTGGCGCTGAAGCCTCCGAGCGAGGTGACGAGGCCCTTGACCGTGACTCCCTTCGGGCCCTTTGAGTCCTGGGCGTCGGCCGGCAGGCCGGCCAACCCGATTAGCAGGGCCGCTCCGACGGCAACTATCATTTTGATGATCATTGGTCACACTCCCCGGCGAAAAGGTGTGGACACCGAGTGACGTTCCTCGATTGTCCGCGAAAACTAGCATTGGCCATCGCAGCATGTCAAGGCTGAGTTGTTTCGGCGGGCTCGCCGTCCTGCTCGGCCTCGGGGGCGGGCTTGCCCTGGCGTCCGCCGCGACCCAGGCCCAGGTGGCCCCCGGCCTGCGGATCGAGGTCGTGGCGACCGGCATTCCGCGGCCCGCCCAGCTCGCGTTCACGGCTTCAGGACGCCTCGTCGTCCTGAGCCACGGGTGGCGGGGTGATTCCGCGGCGGAGATCTTCTGGTTCGATCCCGCGGGCCCGATGCCCATCAACGCCTCCCTCGCGCCCAGGGTCGTGATCCCCTTCGCCGAGGGGCCGCGCAAGAGCGCCTTGGGCAGCCTCGCCCCCGATCCGAACTCTGAGGATCTCTTCCTCGGAGAGGAAAACGGCAACCGCATCTATCGGCTCACGGCCGACAAGCGCCTGACACCGGTCGCCATCGGTCTCAACCATCTGCTCGGCGGCTCGAGCCTCGCGACCGACCCGCAGGGCAGCCTCGTGGTGCTCGACTATGCGAGCTTCGAGAGCCAGCTCCGCTCGGAGGCTCCTCTGCCGCCGTCGCTGGACTGGCTCGCTGACGAGGCCTACCACGGGCCGCTCGTGTTCCGCATCAATCCCGACGCGGACGTGCCGCTGCCGAGGCGACTGGAGCTCGTTGCTCCGATCTTCCCGAAGCGATTCGCGGGACGGGTCTCGGGGGAGCCGCTCAACAGGTTCATCGCCGTCGTCGCGCGGGGCCGGGGCGAGCTCGCGCTGCTGAGCTCGGTCGGTGAACTGTTCGTGCTGTCCTCGGAGGGCGACCTGCGGCGCCTGGCCCGGCTTCCCTCCGGGCACTTCCACCGGACCAACATGGCGGTCGCGCCCGACGGCAGCGTGTTCGTGTCGAGCGGGTTCCACATCCGCGAGGTCTACCGCGTCTCGCCCGCCGGTGTCGTGGCGAGCCTCGCTCGTGACCTGGGTGATCCGCAGGGGATCGCCGTGGATCGCGCGGGCATCATCTACGTCGCGGAGACAGCCCTCCACCGGATCATCCGCATCGTTCCGAGCACTCCCTGACCTGTCAGGCCCCTTCGACCATCGCGGCCGTCAGCCCGCGCACGTAGCCCCGGGCGAAGACCGCGCAGATCAGCACGACCGGGATCGCCATGAGGTTGATCCCCGCCACCGCCAGGAGCTCGTCGAGGGCGACTTCCATCGTGCCGAGCCCGGCCGGGATGGTCTGGTTGTGCTCGCTGAGGAGGAACACCGACGCGAGCGTGAAGTCGCTGGCGATCGTCCCCAGCGCGAAGATCCCGGCCGCGACGATGACCGGCCGGCTCATCGGCAGGATGATGCGGAAGAAGGCCGTCATGCGGCTGGCCCCCTCGACGAGCGCAGACTCCTCGACCTCGCGCGGGAGGTGCTGGAAGTAGGCCGAGAGGATCCAGACGCAGAAGGGCAGCGCCAGCGTGGGGTAGATGAGGACCAGCGCCAGGATGTTGTCGTCCAGGTGGAGGCGGAGCACGACCTGGTAGAGCGGGATGAAGAGGATCGTGTGCGGGACCACGTAGGCGGCGAAGATCGCGCGGCGCCACCACCGGAAGCCCGGCGGCCGGAGCCGCCCGAGCGCGTAGGCCGCGAGGATGCTCGCCACCAGGGTGACCGCGACCGCGCCCGCGAACACGACGATGGTGTTCTCGAGCCAGTCCAGGAAGGGGTAGGAGCGGCGGAGCACGCTCCCGACGAAGCCGCGGACTTCGCCCTTGCGCTCGAAGAGCTCCTCGAAGTTCTCGAACGTGGGGTTCAGCACGATGAGCGGGTTGCCGAAGACGTCCTCCTGGGCGGTCTTCAGCGACTGCACGAGCATGAAGTAGATCGGGAAGACGCAGTAGACCGCCGCCACGAGGAGCAGGCTCGCGTGACCGAGCTTTCGCCACCAGGGTTTCGGGTTCACGCGCGCTCCCTCTCCGGCGGGTCGAACATCCTGAACAGGACCAGGAGCACCGCGAGGAGGAAGGGGACCAGCATCAGCGAGAGCGCGGAGGCCGGCCCGAACTGGCCGCCTTTGACCGCGAGCCAGTAGGCGTGGGTCCCGATCACGGGGAAGACGATCCGTCCGGCGGTGAGCATCCACACGTTGGCGAGGTCGGCAAACGCCATCGTGAGCGAGAGGAAGACGGCAAGGGCGAAGAAGGGCTTGAGGAGCGGCACCGTGACGAGCCAGAAGCGGCGCCAGGCGCTCTTCGACTCGAGCACGGCGCACTCGAACAGCTCGGGCGGGACGGCGTTAATCCCCGCCAGGAGAAACACGCCGATGAACGAGCTACCGCGCCAGATGTTGAACAGCGTGACGCTCACGAAGGCCCACGCCCCGCCGCCGAGCGCGCTGTCCACCGCGTACTTCACGTTGCCCATGAACACGCTGTAGGCGGTGGGGATGGGCGGGCTCAGAGTCCAGTACCAGCCGATCACGCTCACGCTCGCCGGGTACGCCCACGGGAGGAAGATCGCCAGGAAGACGAGGGCGCGGCCGCGGAACGGGCGGGCAAGCAGCAGGGCGAACCCCACGCCGAGAGCCAGCTTGGCGACGCTCGTGACGGCGGCGTACACGACCGTGACCGTCGCGGCGCGCCAGAACTCCGGATCGGCGAGGAAGCGACCGTAGTTCTCGAGCCCGACGAACGCCGGGGGCCCATCCTTGAGGGGCGAGAGATCGGTCAGGCTCGTCCAGACCTCCCACCCGACCGGGTACGCCAGCACCGTGAGGAGCAGGAGCAGCGCGGGGGCGAGCAGCAGGTACGCGAGCTGGATGTCTCGACGCCGCGCGATCATGGTCCACGGGCGGGGAAGCTCAGACCATCCACGGCCTCACCGGCCCCGCGACAAGATCAGATCGCCAGCTCCGTCTTCAGGTCGAAGAAGCGGGCGCGGTCCGGCGTGAGCGCGAGCTTGAGCGTCTCGTGCACCTTCGCGCGCACGGTCGGCTCGACGCGCGCCACGATCGTGTGGGCGCCGGCCCGGAGGTCGAGCAGGATCTCGGAGCCGAGCGGCTCGACGACGTCCACGACCGCGGAGAAGGTGTACTCGTTCGGGTCGTTGCCGGACGCGACGTGCAGGTCCTCCGGCCGGATGCCCAGCGTGACCGTCTGGCCCTTGTAAGGCCCGAGCCGGCTCGCGTGGGCCGGCGACACCTTCACGCGCAGGCCCTGGGTCTCGGCCCAGAGACCGCCGGCGTCGTTGATCGTCACGTCGATGAAGTTCATGGCGGGTGAGCCGATGAACCCCGCCACGAACTTGTTGGCGGGCCTGGAGTAGAGATCGAGCGGCTCGCCGACCTGCTGGATCCAGCCGTCCTTCATGACCACGACGCGGTCGCCGAGGGTCATCGCCTCGACCTGGTCGTGGGTCACGTAGATCACGGTCGTCTCCAGGCGGTCGTGCAGGCGCTTCAGCTCGACGCGCATCTGGACGCGGAGCTTGGCGTCCAGGTTCGAGAGCGGCTCGTCGAAGAGGAACACCTGCGGGTGGCGCACGATTCCGCATCTTCAGACCGAACGCCATGTTGTCGTAGACCGTCATGTGCGGGTAGAGGGCGTAGTTCTGGAAGACCATGGCGATGTCGCGGTCCTTCGGCGGCAGGTCGTTGACCACCCGGTCCCCGATCGAGATCTCGCCGGCCGTGATCTCCTCCAACCCGGCGACCATGCGGAGCGTCGTGGACTTGCCGCAGCCCGAGGGGCCGACGAGGACGATGAACTCCTTGTCGCGGATGTGGAGATTCACATCCTTGACGGCGTGCACCTCGTCGAACTTCTTGTTCAGGTCCTTCATCATCACCTGCGCCATGGACGTCTCCCCTCGATGAGAATATTGCGATGGTACACCAGATCGGCCCTGGCGTGCCTCATCCCTTCACGGACCCGGTGAGGCCGGCCACGTAGTGCTCGACGAAGAAGGAGTAGATGAGGGCGACCGGGATGGAGCCGAGGAGGGCGCCCGCCATCAGCGGCCCCCAGAAGAACACGTCGCCGCGGATCAGCTCGGACACCACGCCGACCGGCACCGTCTTCTGCTGCGGCGTGTTGATGAAGACGAGCGCGTAGATGAACTCGTTCCAGGAGAGCGTGAAGGCGAAGATCCCCGCCGACAGGATTCCGGGCGTGGCGATCGGGAAGATGATCTTCACCATCGCCTGGACCCGCGAGGCTCCGTCGATGCGGGCGCACTCCTCCAGCTCCTTCGGGATCGTCTTGAAGTAGCCCATGAGGAGCCAGGTGCAGAACGGGATCAGGAACGTCGGATAGGTCAGGATCAGCGCCCAGGGCGTGTCGGCCAGGCGGAAGGTCCGGATGATGTCCGCGAGCGGAATGAAGAGCAGGGTCGGCGGCACCAGGTACGTGACGAAGATGGACGTGCCAAGGCCCCCGGCCAGCCGGAACCGGAGCCGGGCGAGGGCGTAGCCGGCGAGCAGCCCGCAGAAGAGCGAGATCATCGTGGACACGATTGCGATGAACATGGTGTTCCAGAGCCACGCGCTGAACAGCGTCTCGCGGAAGAGATAGTAGATGTGCTCGAGCGTGGGGTTCGTCGTCCAGAACGGCGTGTAGTTGGGGCGGTTCCAGGGGCGGTAGAGCTCGCCGTCGGGACGGAACGTCGTCACGAGCATCCAGTAGAACGGGAAGAGGAGCGCGACGATGAAGACGAAGAGGGGGCAGGAGAAGTACGCCCAGCGCTTCCCGCGGCCGCCCTCGATCATGGCCTCAGCGCGTCTCGACCCGGCGGATGTACCAGAGCTGCAGGACCACGACGAGGAAGAGCACCGGGAACATCGCGAGCGAGATCGCCGCGCCCTCGCTCAGGAGGCCCGTCCCCACCCCGATCTGGTACGCGTACGTTGCGAACAGGTGCGTCGCGTTCGCGGGCCCGCCGCCCGTGAGGACGTAGACGAGCTGGAAGTCGGCGAAGGTCTGGATCACCGAGAAGAGCACGACCACCATCGTCACCGGGAGCAACAGCGGCCAGGTCACGCGCCAGAAGCGCTGCCAGGCGTTGGCGCCGTCGATCGCGGCCGCCTCGTGCAGCTCGGGGCTGATCGTCTGGAGTCCGGCCAGCAGGCTGATCGCGTAGAACGGCACGCCGCGCCAGACGTTCACGATCATCACGGAGGCCAGCGAGAGGTAGGGGTCGCCGAGCCAGTTGATGCGCATGGTGATCAGGTCGAGCTTCCACAGTGCCCAGTTGATGACGCTGAACGTCGGGTCGAACATCCACTTCCAGGCGAACGTCGAGAGCACCGTCGGGATGATGAACGGCAGGAGCACGAAGGCGCGGATCAGGCGCTTGCCGTAGAAGTGCCGGTTGAGCAGCACCGCGAGCCAGATCCCGAGCGCCAGCTTGAAGACGGTTGTCACGCCCGTGTAGAGGAAGGTGTTGAAGGCGGCGGTGCGGAAGATCGAGTCGTCCCAGGCCTTGGCGAAGTTCTTGAACCCGACGAAGTGCCCGGCCACCCCGACGGTGGTGCTCGAGACGGCGAGCCAGGTTCCCAGGACGAACGGGTAGGCGATAAAGAGCGCGAGCAGAACGATCGTCGGGGTCAGCAGCAGGTACGCGAGCGACCGCTCGTCCTCGAGCAGCCGGTTGAGCAGCGCCGGAGGGGCGGTGCCGGGACGGGGAAGCACCGCCTCGACTCCGGCGGCGCTCCCCGATCCCCCCGCGATCGTCCGACGGCCGCTCACGTCAGCGCGTCGCGTCACGCCCTATCCGTAGATCTTCAGGAGCTCGCCGTGCGCCCACTTCACCGCGTCCTCGGCCGCCATGCCCTGCACGGCCTTGGCGTACATGTCCGTGATGATGTACTTCGTGAGCACCTCGGCGGCCTTCTTGCCGGCCGGCCCCGCATAGCCGGGCGCGCGGCCCAGGCGCGCCGCGTCCTTGAACGGCAGCATGACAGGATCTTCCTTCCACACCGGATGCTTCTCCCAGTCGCGCGTCGAGCCGACCGCGAACCCCTTCTGGGAGATGAACCACTTCTCGAAGACCTCCTTGGAGCCGAGGTAGCGCAGCAGGTCCTTGGCGGCCTTCTGGTTCTTCGAGTAACCCATGACCATATGGGAGAAGGGTGCGTGGAAGGCGAACTGCCCCGCGGGCCCCTTCGGCAGCGAGGCGTGGAGGATGTCGGTCTTCATCTGCGCGCCCTTCTCGGTCTTGTACTGGTCGGGCTTGCGGAGCGACTCGATGTAGATCGAAGCGCCGTTCAGCGAGGCGCAGATCGTCCCCGCCAGGAACGCCCGGTTGTTGTTGGTGTCGTCCCAGGCGAGCCCGCCCTCGTCGTGGGCGTCCTTCCAGAAGCCCACCATGAACTTCACCGACTCGATGGTCTCCTTCGAGTTCAAGACCACCTTCTTGCCGTCCTTCTCGACTTCCTTGCCCCCCCAGGACCAGAGGTAGGGGTAGGAGAAGACCGGGGCGTCGCCGAAGGTGTGACCCAGCGTCTGGCCGATCGGGCGCCCCTTGGCCTTCAGCTTCTTCCCAGCTTCGCGGTACTGCTCCCAGGTCTCCGGGAACTTCGAGAGGCCGATCTCTTCGAACCACGACTTCCGGTAGGCGATCTGAAGACCGACAACCGACCACGGCACGGCCAGCCACTTCTTGCCGGACTGCGCGACGGCTCGAGATTGCTCGTAGATTCCGCCCTGCTTCTTCCCCAGCTCCTCGGCCACGTCGCTGACATCTGCGACACTTTCCTCGTAGAGATGGGACCAGTTGTTGATCGTCATGATGATGTCGGGGCCGGTCTTGGACTGGATCGCGGCCGTGATACGCGGCTGGATGTCGTTGGCATTGACGGTCTCCAGCGTGATCTTCGCCCCCATGGCCTTTTCGGCCTCGGGGACGATCGTCTTCTTCAACAGCTCGTCCGAGGCCGGGACGAAGTCGTTCCAGCGGAGTATGCCGACCGCGGTGCCCTGGCCATACGCCGGGGCCCGGCGCGCGGCCAGCATGCCCTCGACCCCGGTGGCCGCGACCGCCGCCGTGGCTCCGGACACCTTGATGAATTGTCTGCGGTTGAGCCGGTTTGCGTCCATCCGTGATCCTCCTTGGTCGGTGACGTCCGACACTTTGTCCGAGGCGCCTCGCTCGCTAGGAAGAGTAGTCCTAATACCCTGGAAAAGCGGTGAATTAGTACCACCAGCGCCGCAGAGGTGTCAACCGCTAATGCGGCGTACCGCCGCCCCTTCTACCCGGCGGTGGAGCCGGCAGGGGCGGAACCAGCGGCGACCGGCCTCAGCGCCGCCCGCGGCGCGCGGAAGGTCATGGCCATGAGAATGGCCATGCCACCGATGGCCGCGGAGCCCAGGAACATCCAGGCGTAGCTCCCGAGGCGGTCGTGGATGAAGCCGCCCGCGAAGGAGCCGAGCCCCATGCCGATCGTCGAGACGAGGAAGACGCCACCGTAGGCCGCCCCCATGACGCGCTCGCCGAAGTACTCGCGGGTGACGAGCGCGTAGAGCGGCATCACCCCGCCGTAGGCGACGCCGAAGACGAGGGCCAGCGCGTAGAACGTCCCGGTCTCCTGCGCGACGAGGTAGGCGAAAATGGTCCCCGCCTGCAGCAGGAGCCCGGCCACGAGCACGGGCTTGGCGCCGACGCGGTCGGCGAGCAGGCCGCAGCCGATGCGCCCGCCGATCGAGGTGAGCCCCGACACGCCGAGCAGCGTGGCGGCGGCCATCACCGCCACCCCCTGGTCGATCGCATTGGTCACCATGTGGAAGATCGGGCCCGAGTGGGCGGCGCAGCACGCGAAGTGGGTGAGGGCGATCACCCAGAACTGCGGCGCCCGCACCACCTGGGCCGTCGAGAAGTCGCGCTGCGCCGTCGCGGCGCCGCCGAGCGCGCTGGCCCCCACCTCGCCCGGCGCGTTCCGGATGAGCAGCGCGGCGGGGACGCCCACGAGCCATATGAGGTCGCCGAGCACGAGCATCGCGACCCGCCAGTCCCAGGTCGTCGTGAGCCAGCGCGCGAGCGGCGCCACGACGAAGGTGCCGACGCCGATCCCGGAGTTGACGAGCGCCACCGCGAGCCCCCGCCGGGTCGTGAACCACCGCGTGGTGGTGGCGGTGAGCGGCGCGAGGAAGGCGCCCACCGCGAAGCCGACGCCGACGCCGAAGGCGGCGTGGAAGTGCCAGAGCGCCTGCGCCTGGCTGGACATGACGAGGGCGAGGCCGAGGAGGAGGCTGCCGGCGACGGCCACCGCGCGGCCGCCCCACCGGTCGGAGAGGACGCCCCACACGAACGAGCCCACGCCCATCGCAAGCCAGTTGACGAGGGCGACCAGCGAGATCGAGGTCCGGCTCCAGCCGGTGGACTCCTCGATGGGCTTGAGGAAGACGCCGAGCGAGAAGAGGCTGCCCAGGCCGGCGCCGACGACGGTGGCGGCGGCCGCGACGACCACCCAGCCGTAGAACACTCCGCGCTGACTCATGGGCGGCACATACGATAGCATGTAGCGCCATGTGGCAGTTCTTCTGGCCGGGGCTCGCGTTCGTCGCCGCGACCGTCGTGGCGCTGCTGCTTCGCGCCCTCCTCCTCTCCGCGATCCGCCGGTGGGCCCGCGCGCCGAACGGGTGGGCCTCGCTCGCCCAGGCGATCCGTTTGCCCTCGGTCCTGTGGTCGATCGTGCTCGGCCTCTGGGTCGCCATCGAGGTCGCGAGTGAGACGGCCGGGATGCCCCGGCGCCTGGGCCAGCCGCTCGGGGTCATCCTCGAGGTGGCGATCATCCTCTCCGTCACCATCACCGTGGCGGGCATCGTCAGCACGCTGATCGAGCGCGCCAGCGAGCGGAGGGCGCTCGGCGGCCCCGTCACCGGGCTCGGCCAGACGGTCGCCCGTGGCGTCGTCTTCATCGTCGGCGGGCTGGTGCTGCTCGCCGCCCTCGGCATCCAGATCACCCCGCTCCTCACCGCGCTCGGCGTCGGCGGCCTCGCGGTGGCGCTGGCGCTCCAGGACACGCTCTCGAACCTCTTCGCGGGCGCGCACCTGCTCGCGGACAAGCCGATCCGCGTCGGGGACTACGTGAAGATCGCCGAGGCGGTCGAAGGCTACGTCGTGGACATCGGCTGGCGCTCGACGCGCGTCCGGATGCTCCAGAACACGGTCGTCGTCGTGCCCAACAAGAAGGTGGCCGAGTCGGTCATCGTCAACTACGACCTGCCCGAGCCGCGCCTGGCGCTCCTGCGAAGCCACGCGGGCGGCGGGGGAGATCCCCGGCCTCCTCAGAGAGCCGGCGCCGTTCGTGCGCTTCATCCCGGGCTTCGGCGACTTCTCGCTCGACTTCACGCTGATCTGCCAGGTCGCCTCGTTCGTGGACCAGTACCCGGTCCAGCACGAACTGCGCAAGCGCATCCTCCGCCGCCTCCGCGCCGAGGGGATCGAGATCCCGTATCCGACGCGGACGGTGGAGATCAGGGGCGGGCGGTGGTGGGTGTCGCCGGAAGCGTAAGCCTCCCGCGTCAGGCCCAGAGCGAGGCCGGTGGCAGCGCGAGGTCGGGGAAGGGCTCGGCGCTGACGGGCTCGTCGCCGGCGATGCGCTTGCTCAGGACGTAGGTTCCAGCCTCGAGCCTGTAGACCTCGACCACGCGCGCGTCCGGGTCCACGATCCAGTACCAGGGGACACCGTGGCGCGCGTAGAGCTGGAGCTTGGTGTGGCGGTCACGCTCGCGCGTCGAGGTCGAGAGGACCTCGATGACGAGCGTTGGTGGCCCCTCGATGCCGCGCTCGCTTTGAAGTCGCAACCGGTCGTTGGCGATGAAGACGACGTCCGGCTGTACGATCGTCGTGTCCGCGAGGATCACGTCCACGGGGGAGACATAGACCTTGCCGAGACTCCGTGCGGCCACGTGCGCGCGCAGCGTCGCGAAGAGGTTGCCCACGACTTCCTGATGCCGGAGATTCGGCGCCGGCGTCACTGACAGCTCCCCCTCGTGGATCTCGTACCTCCGTCCGTCGTCGGGGAGCGCCGCGTAGTCCCGGTAGGTGAGCACGACCCGCCCTGCCCTCATCGCCATCCGATTCTACCGCCTCCCGCTTCCAAAGGACCACGGGACATGACGGCTGGCAATGTCCAAAGATGGATACGTCGCCGCTGGCGGGCCCGGACAACGCACGGGGCTACGCGAGCCGCGGGCGCTCGCGGACTTGGGCGAGCAGCAGGAGCCCGCCCGCCATCACGAGCGCGAGGGCGATCCACGGCCCGCGGTAGCCACCCGCCCACTCCACGCAGGCGCCGAAGACCAGCGGCCCGAGCGTGACGCCGAGCGAGGAGACTGCGAGCCCGAGGCCGACGGCCGTGCCCGCGGCGCGCGGGCTGGCCAGCTCGGCCATGAGCGTGTGCTGGACGCCGTTCCAGCCGATCCCGGCGAAGCCGAAGACGAGGGCGAGCGAGGTCAGCCAGAGGGCGGACGCGCCCTCGCCCGTGTAGGCGATGGCGAGGGAGCAGAGTGCCGAGCCGCAGCCGGCAATCGCGAGCGGGGTGCGGCGCCGGCCGCCGAACGTCCGGTCCGAGAGCACGCCGAACACGACGCGCCCGGTCATGCCGCCGAGCTGCGCGAGCGCCAGGTAGCGGCTCGCGCCGAGGAGCGTGAGGCCGACCACGCCCTGCAGGTAGAGCGCGAGGAACGCCATCCACACGGTCTGCATGGCGGCGAAGATGAGCGTCGAGAGCGCGACGAGCCAGAGGTCGCGGTTCCGGAGCACGGCGCTCACCGGGCTCCGCTCGCCGGGCGTCTTCGTGGGCGGCACGTAGTCGGGCGCGTCGCGGTAGATCGCGAGCGACGCGACGGCTCCGAGCGCGATCAGCGCGCCCGACACGGCCACCGCGAGCCGCCAGCCGAGGGCCAGCGAAAGCGCCGGCAGGAGCGCCGCGCCGAGCATCCCGCCGAACGGGAGGCCGACCTGCTTGAGGCCGACGACCGTGGCGCGCTGGTGCGGCGGAGACCAGCCCATGACCGCCTTCGTAGACGTCGGGTTGAGCATGCCGTAGCCGAAGCCGGCGAAGACCATCAGGACGATCAGCACGCCGAACGAGCCCGCCGTGGCGACCGCCACGAGCCCGAGGGCGATCACGACCTGGCCGAGGACGAGCATCTGCTTCACGCCCCAGCGGTCCGCCAGCGTCCCCGCCGGGAGCGACATGAGGATCGGGCCGACGTAGTACGCGGAGAGGAACGAGCCCGCCTGGGTGAGCGTCAAGCCAAGGTCCGCGCGGATCAGCGAGGCGATCGCGGGGATGCCCAGCGGGCCGACGTTGGCGATGGTCTGCGCCGCCAGGATAAGGGCGAGGATCTGGAAGCGGCCTGCGTGGCCCTCGGCGCCGGCGGAGCCCGTCACGAGCGCGCGGCGAAGTGGGCTTCGACGGCGCGGAGGTCGGCCTCGGTGTCCACGCCGATCGTGGGCTCGTCGGTCTCGACGACGACGATCGGGATGCCGTGCTCGAGGAACCGGAGCTGCTCGAGCTTCTCCGTCTGCTCGAGCGGCGACGGGGGGAGGCGGTGGAACGCCTCGAGCGCCGCGCGGCGGTAGGCGTAGAGGCCGACGTGCTTGAAGCGGACGACACCACGGCCGTCGCGGTCGTAGGGGATCGGGTACCTCGAGAAGTAGAGCGCCCGGCCGTCCGACGCGCACACGACCTTGTTCACGTTCGGGTTGTCCATCTCCTCGGGCAGGAGGCGGATCTTGAGCGTGCTCACCTGCGTGTCCGGCCGCTCGCGGAAGGGCGCCACGAGCCGAGCGATGTGGCCCGGCGTGACGAGCGGCTCGTCGCCCTGGATGTTCACGTACACGTCGGCCGCGCGCGTCTGCGCGACCTCCCACACGCGGTCCGTCCCCGACGGATGGTCGGGCGAGGTCATCACGGCGGGGACGCGAAAGCGGGCGCAGGCGTCCAGGACCTCCCGGGCGTCGGTCGCCACGAGCACCTCGGCGAGGTCGCGCGACCGCTTCGCCGCCTCGTACACGCGCACGATCAGCGGCCGCCCCGCGATCTCGCGGAGGACCTTCTTCGGCAGGCGAGTGGACGTGAGGCGTGCGGGGATGACGCCGAGGGCGGTGAGCGCGGCGCTCATGGAAACGCGCGGAGCGTCCTGAGGAGCGCCGGGCGCGGGTCGCCGCCCGGGGCGGCCGGCGCGAACGGCAGGATCACCGGCTGGCTGAGCCCGGCGCGCGCGAACTCCGCGATCCGCGCGCGGCAGAACGCCTCGTCGCCCACGACGCCGAGGCCGTCGAGCACGCGCGGCGACACCTGCTTCACCGCGCCCGCGCGGTCGCCCGCCTTCCACGCGGCGGTGAGGGCGTCCACCTCGGGGCCGAACCCCGAACTCCTGAAGAAGCTCGCGTAGGCCTCCACGATCGCGTAGCCCGTGATGTCGCGCGCCAGCGTCTCGCGCGCCGTGGCCGCGTCGTCGGTGACGCACGTGCGGATGAACGAGGCGATCTCGAAGTTCTCGAGCGTCCGCCCCGCCTTCCTGGCGCCCGCCTCGAGATGCTTGATGGACTCGGGCACGGTCTCGGGCGGGATCCAGTTCAGCACGACGCCGTCGGCGATCTCGCCGGCCAGCTCGAGCATCTCGGGGCCGAGCGCGGCCAGCACGATGCGCACGGACTCGGCGGGCGGCGGCGCGGTCATCCTGAAGTTGTTCACGCGGTAGAACTTGCCCTCGAAGGTGACGCGCTCGCCTGCGGCGACCCGCCGGATGATCTCGACCGCCTCGCGCATCTGCTGGATCGCGGGGGCGAAGCTGAGCCCGTGCCAGTCGCCGACGATCGTGGGGCTCGAGAGCCCGAGGCCGAGCGCCACGCGGCCGGGGGCCCAGTGGTTGAGGCTCGCCCCACCCACGCCTGGTGGTAGCCGCGCCGCTCGACCTCGCGCGCGACGGCCAGGAACTCCGCCGGCGGCAGCGGCGTGAAGGCGGCGAGGACGAAGCCCAGGCGCATCAGAGGTCGGTCTTCACGGCGTCGCGCGCAGCCTTGGCCGCGGAGAGGAGGAAGCGCTGGTCGTTCACCATGCCGACGAGGCGCCACCCCTCCTTGATGCGTCGGTTCACGGTCTCCGCCTTGAGGCAGTGGATGCCGGCCGCGACGCCGTGGCGGTTCGCGGCCGCGAGCACCGTCTGCATCGCCTCCTCGAACTCGGGGTGGGGTGGCTCGAGCGAGGGCGCCAGCCCCGCGGAGGCGCACCAGTCGTTCGGGCCGACGTAGCAGGCGTCGATGCCCGGAACCGACAGAATCGCGTCGATGTTCCGGACGGCGTCCACGTGCTCGATCTGGGCGATGACGAGGATCTCGTCGTTGGCGCGCGCGAAGTAGGCGGGCGGGTCGGTCTTGAACGAGAGCGCGAAGCGCCCGGCGCCGAGGCTCCGCGTGCCGTGCGGCGGGTACTTGCAGGCGCGCACGAGCAGCTCGGCCTCCTCGCGCGTCCTCATGTTCGGCGCGAGCACGCCCCAGGCCCCGGCGTCCAGCACGCGCTTGACGTTCTCCTCGTTGAGGGCGTGGACGCGCACGAACGGCGCGCAGTCGTACCGGGTGATCGTGGCGAACATCGTCGCCAGCGTGCCGAGGTCGATCGGGCCGTGCTCGGTGTCCACGAGCAGCCAGTCGAACCCGACCGATGCCATCAGCTCGGCGACGAGGGGATCGCCGAAGTTCAGGAGAGAGCCGAAGCAGGCCTTGCCGCTCTTGATCCGGTGCTTGACATGATTGGCGAGCATGGTCGTCCTTTCGATGCTCTTGTCGGTGTCGCGCCGCGAGTATACCGTAGCTCGCATGACGACGCCGACCGGACGCCCCGCGCAGCCGATCCGCGCTCCGCGCGGCCGCGCGCTCTCCTGCAAGGGCTGGCCGCAGGAAGCGGCGCTGCGGATGCTCATGAACAACCTCGACCCCGAGGTCGCCGAGCGCTGGGAGGACCTCGTCGTCTACGGCGGCGCCGGCAAGGCCGCGCGCACCTGGGAGGCCTACCATTCGATCGTCGCGACGCTTCGGCGGCTCGAGGGCGACGAGACGCTGCTGGTCCAGTCGGGCAAGCCCGTCGGCGTGTTCGCGACGCATCCGGACGCGCCGCGGGTGATGATCGCCAACGCGCTCCTCGTGCCGGCGTGGGGCGACTGGGAGCACTTCCGGAAGTACGAGGCGATGGGCCTCACGATGTACGGCCAGATGACGGCGGGCTCGTGGATCTACATCGGCACCCAGGGCATCCTCCAGGGCACGTACGAGACGTTCGGGGCCTGCGCGCGGAACCATTTCGGCGGCACGCTCGCGGGGCGGCTCGTGCTCTCCGCGGGGCTCGGCGGCATGGGCGGGGCCCAGCCGCTCGCGATCACGCTGAACGGCGGCGTCGGGCTCATCGTCGAGATCGACCGTGAGCGCATCGAGCGGCGGCTCAGGCTCAAGTACGTCGACCGCATGACGTCTTCGGTCGATGACGCGCTCGCGTGGGCCGAGGACGCCGTCCGCCGCCGCGAGCCGCTCTCGATCGCCGTCTTCGGCAACGCCGCCGAGGTCCACCCCGAGCTGGCGCGCCGCGGCGTCCGCTTCGACGCGGTCACCGACCAGACCTCGGCCCACGACATGCTGAACGGCTACGTCCCGGCGGGGCTCAGCGTCCGGGAGGCGGCGGCGCTGCGCAAGCGCGACCCGAAGCAATACCTCGAGCGCGCGTACGCGTCGCTCGCCGACCACATGCGGGCGATGCTCGAGCTCCAGCGCCACGGCGCGATCCTCTTCGACTACGGCAACAACATCCGCAAGGAGGCCGAGAACGCCGGCGTCCGCGACTTCAGCTACCCGGGCTTCGTGCCGGCGTTCATCCGGCCGCTCTTCTGCGAGGGTCAGGGGCCGTTCCGGTGGGTGGCCTTGTCCGGGGACCCCGAGGACATTTATACGACCGACCGCGCGCTCACCGACGCCTTCAAGGACAACGAGCACCTCGTGCGCTGGCTCGCGCTCGCCCGCGGGAAGGTCCACTTCCAGGGGCTCCCCGCGCGGATCTGCTGGCTCGGCTATGGCGACCGCGCGAAGGCCGGGCGGATCTTCAACGACCTCGTCGCCGCGGGCCGTGTGACGGCGCCGATCGTGATCGGCCGCGACCACCTCGACGCGGGCTCCGTCGCCTCGCCGAACCGCGAGACCGAGTCCATGCGTGACGGCTCGGACGCGATCGCCGACTGGCCGGTGCTGAACGCGCTGCTGAACACGGCGGCGGGCGCCACGTGGGTGTCGGTCCACCACGGCGGCGGCGTCGGCATCGGCTACTCGATCCACGCGGGCATGGTCGTCGTCGCCGACGGCACGCCCGAGGCCGCGCGGCGGCTCGAGCGCGTGCTCACGACCGACCCGGGTACCGGCATCATGCGCCACGCGGATGCGGGCTATCCTGAGGCGATCGAGGTGGCGAAGCGGCACGGCCTCGACCTGCCGGGCATCACGACCTAGCCTGGAGTATTGATGAACCAGGATCCCGAGGTCGGACGGGTGGCACGGCGGGCTGGGGGGCACGCACGACAGGGGTCGCGGGACCACGCGGCACGCGTCCGCTGCCCCGTTGCGGCTGGGCTCCATCCCGGCGCGCCCGGTCCGCTTCTCCACGAGGCGGGAACGGGTTCCCACGACCCCTGTCGTGCGTGCCCCCCAACCCGCCGCGCCAGTCCCAGTCCGCCCCGCGTGCGGCGTTCATGAGTAATCCAGGCTAGCCACGATGCCCGTCACGCCGTTTCACCTGGGGCCGGCGGTCATCGTCAAGGCGGCGTGCCCGCGCTGGTTCAGCCTCGGCGTCTTCGCGATCGTCCAGGCCGCGCTCGACGTCGAGCCGACCTGGAACATCGTGGCCGGACGCTACCCGGTGCACGGCGGGCTCCACACGCTGCCGGGCGCGCTCCTCCTGTCGGCGGCCGTGATCGTCCCGGCGCGCCACGTCGTCGCCCGGTTCTTCCCGGTCTCCTGGACGGCCGCCGTCACGGGCGCGCTCGTCGGCGGCGGCTCGCACGTGCTGCTCGACGCGGTGATCCACCCCGACGTCGTGCCCTTCGCCCCGTGGCTCGCGGGGAACGCGCTGTTCGTCCCCGGAAGCTTCGTGTGGATGCACGTGGGGTGCGCCGCGGCCGGCCTGCTCGGCGGTGTCGCCTGGTACGCGCGGCAGGGACGGGCGGCGACGGCATGAACGCGCCCGCCGATCTCCTCGTCACGAATCTCGGGGAGCTGGTCACGTGCGAGCCTGCGCTCGGCGAGGGGCCGCTCGGCGTGATCAAGAACGGCGCGCTCGCGGTGGCCGAGGGGCGCGTCGTGTGGGTCGGGCCCGCCTCGCGCCTGCATCGCGAGGTCGTCACGTGCGCCGAGGCCCGGGAGATCGACGGGGGCGGGCGCGTCGGCCTGCCGGGGTTCGTGGACTCGCACACGCACCTGATCTTCGCCGGCTCCCGCGAGCACGAGTATGCGCTGCGGGCGCGCGGTGCCAGCTACCAGGAGATCGCCGCGGCGGGCGGGGGCATCCTCTCGACGGTGAAGGCGACGCGCGCCGCGAGTGTGGACGAGCTGGTCGCCCTGGCGCGGCCGCGCGTGCGCACGCTCCTGGAGCACGGGACGACCACGACCGAGGTGAAATCGGGCTACGGCCTCACGACCGCGGACGAGCTGAAAATGCTCGCGGCCGCGAAGAGGCTCGGGGAGACGCAGCCGGTGGAGGTCCACGCGAACTTCTGTGGCGCCCACGAGATCCCGCCGGAGTACACGGGGCGGACCGACGCCTACGTGGACCTCGTCGTCGACGAGATGCTGCCCGCCGTCGCCGAGCGTCGGCTCGCCCGCTACGTGGACGTCTTCTGCGAGGACGGCGTCTTCTCCGTCGCCCAGGCGCGACGCGTCCTCGAAGCCGGCGCGCGCTGGGGGCTCCGCGCCAAGTTCCACGCCGACGAGTTCGTGACCCTCGGCGGCGCCGAGCTGGCGGCGGAGGTGCGGGCGCTCTCCGCGGATCACCTCCTGAGGGCGCGGCCGGAGGGCGTGGCCAGGATGAAGGCGGTGGGTGTGACGGCCACCCTCCTGCCGGGAACGGCGTTCTTCCTGGGGCTCCCGTACGCGCCGGCGCGCGCCTTCCTCGAGACGGGCGCGCGCGTGGCGCTCGCGTCAGACTTCAACCCGGGCTCGTCCATGGGGCCCAACCTCCAGCTCGTCATGACGATGGCGGTGAGCCAGATGAAGATGAGCCCTGAAGAAGCGCTGCTCGGCGTCACGCTGCACGGGGCCCACGCCATGGGACTCGAGGAGGAGATCGGATCCCTTCGGCCCGGCAAACGATGCGATCTCCTCCTGGCGGACGTTCCGAACTGGCGCTATCTCTCCTACTACTATGGCGTGAACCACGTGAGCCGCGTGATCAAGCGCGGCCGGCTCGTCTACGAGCGATGAGCGCGCGCGCATGAGACTCCTTCCCGATCTGGTGCTGACGGAGTCAGGCTGGAAGTCGGGCCGCGCGGTGGTCGTCGAGGGCGGCCGGATCGCCGCGATCGAGCCGGCGGGCCGGCTCTGGCCCGGTGACCTCGGGCTCGCCGGCAAGGCGCTCCTGCCGGGCACGGTCAACGCCCACTGCCACACCTTCCAGTCGCTCCTGCGCGGGCTCGGCGACGACCTCGACTTCATGGGCTGGCGCGATCGCGTGCTCTATCCGTTCTCCCAGAAGCTCGACCGGAACGGCATCAAGCTCGGCGCGGCGTTCGCGTTCGCCGAGATGGCGCTCCACGGCGCCACCACCTGCGTGGACTTCTTCTACCTCCAGGACGAGGGCAACGAGAACGCCGAGGCGGTCATCGAGGCCGCGCGCGAGGTGGGGATCCGCCTCGTCCTCGCGCGCGCCATGTACGACTGGGAGGGCGCCCCGAAGCGCTTCCGCGAGAGCGTGGCGGACGCGACGGCGCGGGTGAGGGAGCTGATCGCCCGCCACCGGCACGACCCGACGGTCGCCGTGCAGCCCGCGCCGCACAGCCCCCACGGCGCCTCGGGGGCCATGATCCGGGCGGGCTGGGAGGTCGCGGAGGCGGAGGGGACGCCCTTCCACATCCACGTCGCCGAGGGGCGCTACGAAGGGGAGCGGACGCTGAAGGAGCACGGCGCCACGCCCGTCCGCTACCTCGACCGGCTCGGCGTCCTCGGGCCGCGGATGATCGGCGTCCACTGCGTGTGGCTCGACGACGAGGAGATCCGGTTGATGGGCGAGCGGCGCGCGGCGCTCGCGTACTGCCCGAGCTCCAACATGTTCCTCGGCGACGGCATCACGCGCGTGCCGGAGATGCTCCGGGCCGGCGTGCGCCTCGGCCTCGGGACGGACGGCGGCTGCACGAACAACCGGCTGTCGGTCTTCGAGGAGATGCGCATGACGTCGCTGCTGCAGCGCGTGCGGCTCCTCGACGGCACGGCGCTCTCCGCCGACACCGCGTTCGCCCTCGGCACGCGGTCGGGCGCCGAGATCCTCGGCTGGGAGGCCGGCGTGATCGCGCCTGGCACGCTCGCCGATCTCGTCGCGGTGGACCTCGGCCACGCCTCGCTCCACCCGAGAACCGATCTCCTGAAGTCGGTCGTGTACGCGATGTCGCCTCAGGCGGTGACGGACGTCTGGATCCACGGGCGGCGGGTCGTCGAGTCGGGCCGCCTCACGACCGTGGATTCGCGCGAGGTGCTCGCGCGCGTGGGCGAGCTGACGCGGGGCTGGGCGGTGTGACGCTGGTCCTCGACGGCGGCCCGCTCTCGCTCGAGTCCGTCGAGGCCGTCGCCCGCCGGAGCGAGCAGGTCGCTCTGGCGCCGCGCGCCGCTCAGGCGCTCGCCGCCTCCCGCGCGTTCGTCGAGCGCATCGCGGCGTCCCCCGAGCCCATCTACGGCATCACCACCGGCGTCGGCAAGCTGAAGGACGTCGTCATCCCGCCCGGAGAGCGCGCCGCGCTCCAGCGGAACCTCGTGCTGAGTCACGCCGGCGGCGTCGGCGCGCCGCTCGCCGAGGACGAGGTCCGCGCGATCGCGCTGCTGCTCGCCGCGTCGCTGGCGCGGGGCGCGTCGGGCGTGAGGCCGGTCGTCGTCGAGACGCTGATCGCGTGCCTGAACCGCCGGGTCCACCCCGTGGTCTTCGAGCGCGGCTCGGTCGGCGCCTCCGGCGACCTGGCACCGCTCGCCCACGTCGCGGGGTGCCTCATCGGTGAGGGCGAGGCGTGGCTCGACGGGCGCCGCGCGCCGAGCCGCGAGGCGCTGGCGCGCGCCGGGCTCTCACCGCTGGTCCTCGAGGCCAAGGAGGGGCTCGCGCTCCTCAACGGCACGCACCTGATGGCGGGCCTCGGCGCCCTCGCGGTGCTCGACGCGCTCCGGCTGGCGCGCACCGCGGACGTCACGGGGGCGATGTCGCTGGAGGCGCTCATGGGCACCAACGCCGCCTTCGACCCGCGCATCCACGCGCTGAGGCCGCATCCGGGGCAGCTCGCCTCCGCGGCGAATCTGAGAAGGCTCACGGAGGCGAGCGCGATCATCGCTTCGCACCGCGACTGCACGCGCGTCCAGGACGCCTACAGCCTGCGCTGCATGCCGCAGGTCCATGGCGCTGCGCGCGAGGCGATCGGCTTCGCGCGCGCGGTGCTCGAGCGCGAGCTCGGCGCGGTGTCCGACAACCCGCTCGTGTTCCCCGGCGGCGGGACGGAGGGCGCGGTGCTGAGCGGCGGGAACTTCCACGGCGAGGTGCTGGGGCTGGCGCTCGACACGCTCGCGATCGGCACCGCCCAGCTCGCGGGGATCAGCGAGCGACGGATCGACCGGCTCGTGAACCCGCTCGTGTCGGAAGGGCTGCCCGCGTTCCTGTCGCCCCACGGCGGGCTCAACTCCGGCTACATGATCGCCCAGTACGTCGCCGCGGCGCTCGCCTCGGAGCTGAAGACACTCGCCCATCCGGCGAGCGTGGACTCCATCCCGACCTCGGCGCTCCAGGAGGACTACAATTCCATGGGGACCACGGCCGCGCTCAAGCTCCGCGCGGCGCTCGGGCTCGCGCGCCAGGTGCTCGCGATCGAGCTGCTCTGCGCCGCCCAGGCGCTCGACCTGCGCGCGCCGCTCCAGCCGGGGCGGGGGAGCGGCGCGGCGCGCGACGCCGTCCGTCGTCGCATCGCGCCTCTCGCCGAGGACCGCTATCTCAAGGCCGATCTGGACGCGGCGCTGGCGCTTTGCGTCGAGGGCGCGGTGCTGGCCGCCGTCGAAGCCGCGATCGGACCGCTCGAGTGATGACGGGACGGCTCCTGGTGGCGGGGGTGCTGGTCGCCGCGACCGCGGCGCACGCGCAGATGGCGGGCGTCTGGGAGCGCGGCCTCACCGGGCGCGGCACGCCGCGCTGGGCCGAGCGGGACGGCAAGCTTATCTACCGCGGCGGCGCGGCGTTCGCGTGGGCCGTCCTGCGCGACGCCGCGGTCCGGGACGGGCACGTGCAGGTGCGGCTGCGGTCCATCGGGGGCCGCGAGGACCGGGCGGGCGGCGTGATCTGGCGCTGGCGCGACGCGAAGAACTACTACGTCGCGCGGGCCAACGCGCTCGCGGGCAACGTCGTCGCCTTCAAGGTCGTGAACGGGCGGCGCGTCGACCTCACGCCGGTGGACGGGCCGGCGGGGAGAGCGCGGGCGCGCGTGGCCTCCGCGGCGTGGCACACGCTCCGCGTGGACTTCGCGGGCGAGGAGTTCCGCGTGACGCTCGACGGCCGGCGGCTGTTCACGGTCCGCGACGGCGCGCTCGCCGCGCCGGGCGCCGTCGGCGTCTGGTCCAAGGCGGACAGCATCACGGAATTCCAGAAGTTCGAGTACGCGGCGAAATGATACGATTTTGCTTCCGCCCGCAGGGGCTGCTCGGGCGCGAGCTGGGCGCCTCGCCCAACGCTGGGGCTAGGAGCGCTTCAGCGGGACGACGGAGAACTCGCGGGCCGGCGGCTGGGCGACCTCCACCGGCCGGGCCTTGGTCATCCGGCAGTGGCCCTCGAAGAGCACCCCTTCCTCGATGACCACCACCGGCGCTTCGACGTCGCCGTAGACGCGGGCGTTGCCGCGGAGCTCCACGCGCTCGGACGCGTTGACGTTGCCGACGACCTCGCCGTTGATCAGCACGACGCCGGCGCGGATGGAGGCGTTGACGACGCCCTTCTCGCCGACGATGAGGCGGTCGTTCGAGACGATCTCACCGCGGAACCGGCCGTTCAGCATGACGGTGCCGCTGAACGTGTACTTCCCCTCGATCTCCGAACCCTCGTCGATGAAGGCGGTGAGATCGCTCGCCTTCACCGAAGCCTTGCCGCTCTTCTTCCACAGCATAGGGGTCGTCCCGCGCGGGAGGGATTACCTCTGCCCGATCTGATGGCCCGCCCGCTTCTCTTCGATCGGGACCACCTGGCGTGCGGCCGTCTCGTGCATCTTGGTCACGTTGCCGTTGAAGAAGCCACCCTTCGAGATCACGAGCGAGTCGGTCTGGATGTTGCCGCTGACCCGGCCCGTCTCGGTGATCTCCACGTTGCCGGTGGCGACCATGTTGCCCTCGTAGTGGCCCATGATGATCGCGTCCACCGTCTGGACGTTGGCGTTGACGACGCCCTTTTCGCCGATGACGAGCTTGCCGCCGAACTTGCCCTCCATCCGCGCGTGGTCGCCGACGACCGTCAGGAGCGTGATCGAGGTGCCGGGCTTGCCGTTGTCGGGGCTCACCGGGGATACCGGCTTCTGGGTGCTCTTCCTCTCTCCGAACATGCAAGCCTCCTCGCGTTAATGAGACACCGCTCGAATGAGCGAAATCGCCGTTTATAGAGTGGGAGGCCAGAATTAGCACCGTTGGCGGGCGGGTGTCAACCCTGCTTCGGGCAACGCAACATCTTGGGGCATGGACGCGGCCGAGGGCTAGCCGGAGCGGGCCCCGGGCTCATGATCGGCCCCGCGCTCGCGGATCTCAGCGCGTGAGTCGCTCTTTCGTAAGAAGCTCTTTCGTAAGAAGCACCCCACCGCGGCGCTGAGCCGAACGCCGACGCCGGCGCGCCGCTACTTCCCGCTCAGGATGATGGGGAGCCCGGACTTGTCGCCGAGGATGACGATCTTGGTGTTCGGGCTCTTGGAGGGTGAATGACGGCACGGGGCGGGGAGGCTCCCCGCCCCGTGCAGGGGTGGGCGGGCGGGCGCTACTTCGCCTTCGCGGCCCAGTCCGGCCGGTACTCGATGCCGAGCGCCTTCATCTCGGCCATCTTCTCGCCCCACGCGGCCCGCTGCTTCTCGCGCCCGCGCCGCTCGGTGATCTTCTCCCACTCGCCGAAGGCCGTCTCGAGCGCGTCCTTGGGGGACTTGCGCTTGGCCAGCGCCTCGGTGATCTCGAAGGAGAGTTTCCGCTGGTACTCGTCGGCGCCGGGGATCACGGGATCGGGCACGACGTGCGGGAACGTCTTCTCGATGGCATCCAGGTACTCGTCGGCGCCCGGAAACGCCTTGCGGAACTTCTCGGCGCGGAAGTGCGACACGCGCCACGGGTCCATGATGGTCTTCGGATCCATCACGATCTTCAGGCTCTGGTCCGGGAGCGAGATGAACTCCAGGACCTTCATGGTGACCTCTTTCTTCTTCGAGTACTTCGACACCGCCATGGCGCGCCCGGGCGTCATG
>JACPCG010000014.1 GCA_016179925.1 Candidatus Rokuibacteriota bacterium
CGGACCACCAGCGACATCACGTTGATCGCCGGGCCGCCGTCCGGCGGCGTGAACGACAGCTTGAGCACGCTGCGCGGGCTCAGCGGCGCCTTGAGCCGCGCCTTCATCCCCGCGATGCCGATCTCGATGGTCGTGCCGTGGTGTTCGGCGCCGCTGTACTCGTTCACGCGGACGGGAACCGATAGGGGCACGCGCCCCTGTCGCCGCCGGTCGGCATGCGGCGCGCGTTCGGCGAGCCGGCTCAGCGCGTGCGGCTCGAGGAACGTGAGGACCTCGTGCAGGCGGTCCAGCGGGACGGGCTTGCCGACGAAGTCGGCGGCGCCGAGGCGAAGGCACTCGCGCGCCTGGCTCTCCGTGACGACGCCCGAGACCGCGACGATCGGCACGCCGAGCTCGCGCACGGGGCGGAGCTGGAGGAAGTCGAGCCCGCTCATCCCGGGCAGATGGATGTCGAGGATGATCGCGTCCGGGCGCTCGGTCCGGAGTTTGCCCAGCGCTGCCTCGGCGCTGCGCACGACGAGGGGCTGATGACCGAGCTCGAGGAGGAAATCCCGGAAGACGTCGCCGAGGTCCGGCTCGTCCTCTACGACCAGCACCCGCATGTCGTCGGAAGTCTAGCACGATAGGTGCAGAGCCGGCCACGGCCTCCGGGAGGCGCGCGGTCCGACCGCGCGTGCTATACCGCGTGCTATACTGCGTTGTCGGGCCGATTCGAAGGAGGAAAGCTGCGTGTCGGGCTACCTGCCCGTGCTGATATTCGCTGCGTTCATCGTCGGGTTCGGAGTCGTCTCGCTCGCCGTCGCCCGGTTGCTCAGGCCCCACCGCCCGGACGACGTCAAGCTCGCGAACTACGAGTGCGGCGCCGAGCCGATCGGCTCGGCGTGGGTGCAGTTCCCGGTCGGCTTCTATCTCGTCGCCCTCGTCTTCGTCGTCTTCGACGCGCTGGCCGTGTTCCTCTTCCCCTGGGCGCTCGTGCTGCGCGCCGCCGGCATGGGCGCGTTCTGGGTGATGGCGGGCTTCGTCGGGATCATCGGGCTCGGCTGGCTCTACGCGTATCGGGAGGGCGTGCTCGAGTGGAAGTGAAGCCGCCGGTCCCGCAGGTCCCGCCGCCCGTCTGGGGCGACTTCCGGGACCTCCAGGAGTGGGAGAAGTACCACCAGCACCGCGCGGTCGACGACAAGACCTCGAACACGCTCGCGTCCATCGCGGAGGCGATCCACCACATGCCGGGCGGCTGGATCGTCACGACGTCCACCGAGAAGATCTTCAACTGGGCACGGAAGTCGTCCATCTGGCCGGTGACGTTCGGGCTGGCGTGCTGCGCGATCGAGATGATGGCGACATTCGCCTCGCGCTTCGACGTCGAGCGCTTCGGCATGGTGCCGTGGGCGTCGCCGCGCCACTCGGACCTGATGATCGTCTCCGGCACGGTGACCATCAAGATGGCGCCGATGCTCAAGCGCATCTACGACCAGATGCCCGACCCGAAGTGGGTGGTCTCGATGGGCTCCTGCGCGAACTCGGGCGGCCCCTTCCGGCACGGCTACCACGTCGTCAAAGGAGTGGACCGCGTCGTGCCCGTGGACGTCTACGTGCCCGGCTGCCCGCCCACGCCCGACTCGCTCATGTATGGCCTGCTGAAGCTGCAGGAGCAGGTCGCCGAGTTCCAGAAGACCGGCGCGCGCCCCGCCTCGTCCGGTCCCAAGTGAGCATGACGGCCGCCGACGCGAGCACGCGGATCCGGGAGAGGTTTGGCGTGGAGGCGGTCATGGCCGACGGCGTGCTGAGCGTCGTCTTGCCGCGCGAGCGATGGCAGGAGTTCGGCCGCGTGGCGAGGGAGGAGCTGGGCTGCGCCTACTTCAACTGGCTCTCCGCCGTCGACTGGAAGGACCAGGGGCTCGAGGTGCTCTGCCGCGTCGAGAATCTCGACGCGCGTCTGGTCGTGATGATGCGGACGCGGCTCGTGGCGGGCGAGGCGCGTTGCCCGACGCTGACGCACCTCTGGCGCGGCGCCGACTGGATGGAGCGCGAGTGCTACGACATGTTCGGCATCGTCTTCGAGGGCCATCCCGATCTCCGGCGGATCCTCCTGTCCGAGGGCTGGGAGGGCCACCCGCTGCGGAAGGACTACGCCGTCGACACCCCGTTCACCCCGTACCGATGACCCCTCACGAGAGGAGCCGCCAATGATTTATGAGCTGCGCACCTACACGCTGATGCCGGGCAAGCAGGGCGAGTACCTCAAGCTCAACGCGGAGGTCGGCCGCCCGACGCGGGGCGACAAGTACGGCAAGCTGGAAGGCTCGTGGACGACCGAGTTCGGCACGCTGAACCAGTTCGTGCACCTCTGGAGCTACCCCGACCTGGTCGAGCGCGAGCGGCTCCGCGCCGAGCTGCAGAAGAACACCGACTGGACCCAGGGCTACATCCCGAAGATCCGCCCGATGCTCCTCGCGCAGGAGAACAAGATCCTCTCGGCCCAGCTGCCGCTCAAGCCGCCGGCGGACAGCGGCAACGTGTACGAGCTGCGCTGGTATCGCACGCACGTCGGGAAGGCGGGCGAGTGGCTCGGCCACTTCAAGGCGATCATGCCGATCCGCGAGAAGTACTCGAAGAACGTCGGCCTCTGGCAGACCGAGGTCGCCCAGCTCAACGAGGTCGTCCACCTCTGGGCGTACCGCGACCTGAACGACCGGGCGGCCGTGCGCGCCAGGGTCCTTCAAGATCCGGAGTGGCAGGCCTTCATCGGCAAGTCGTCGCCGCTCCTCGCCGAGATGCGGTCGATCGTCCTCAACCCCGCGCCGGCGTCGCCCATGAAATAGCCGCAGGGCGAGCCGAGCGACTGCCGTGGGCGGGGCGCCACGAGTCGCGAGGCGAGCGAAAGACGAAAGTCCAGGATGAACACGCAGACGCAGGTCGTCGAGCTGGGCTACGGCGGCAACGAGCGCCTCATGTTGAACATGGGGCCTCAGCACCCGTCGTCGCATGGCGTCTTCCGCATGATCCTCACCCTCGCGGGCGAGACGGTCGTCGCCGTGGACGCGGTCATCGGCTACCTCCACCGTTGTCACGAGAAGCTCGGCGAGACCCTCACGTACGCGCAGTACCCGTCGATCGCCTCGAAGACGGACTACGTCGCCGCGATGACCGCCGAACTCGCCTACGTCTCCGCCGTCGAGCGGGTCGGGAAGATCGAGGTCCCCAAGCGGGCGCAGTATTTGCGCGTGATCGCGGCCGAGCTCCAGCGGATCGCGTCGCACTGCCTCTGGCTCGGCACGTGGTGCCTCGACATGGGCGGCGCGATCGGCGGCGGCTCGACCGTGTTCCTCTACTGCATGCGCGAGCGCGAGATGATCCTCGACCGCTTCGAGGAGCTGACGGGCGCGCGGCTGCTCTACGGCTTCCACCAGGTCGGCGGCACGCGCTACGACGTTCCGGCCGGCTGGGACACGAAGGTCCGCGCGACTGTCGACTTCATGGAGAAGCGCATCGACGAGTACGAGGCGATGCTCGAGGGCAACGCGTTCTTCCTCGTGCGGACGCAGGGCGTCGGCGTCATCTCCCGGGAGCTCGCGCAGGAGGTCGGCGTCGTCGGGCCGCTGATCCGCGGCTCGGGCGTGAACTACGACGTCCGCCGGGCCGAGCCGTACTCGTCGTACCGGGACTTCGATTTCCGGGTGCCGGTCGAGACGGCGGGGGACTGTTACGCGCGCTACCGCGTGCGGATGGTCGAGTTCCGCGAATCGATCCGGATCATCCGTCAGGCCCTCGACGGTCTGCCCGACGGGCCGATCTCGTCGCGGCCCGGCGTGAAGTCGGTGGGGCAGGTGCGCGTGCCCAAGGGCGAGGGGTACGCGCGGGTCGAGGGGCCGCGCGGCGAGGTCGGCTGTTACCTCGTCAGCGACGGCGGGCCCAAGCCCTACCGCCTCAAATGGCGGGGCGCCTCGTTCACGAACCTCGCGGTGCTGCCCCACATCATTCCCGGCCACAAGGTCGCCGACGTCGTGGCCATCATGGGGTCGGTGGACCCGGTCTTCGGCGAGGTGGATCGGTGACCTCGTCGCCGGTGGTCTGGCAGGCGATCGAGGCGTTCGTCGTGCTGAACGCCCTCCTGGTCCTGGTGGCCTACGTGACGCTGCTCGAGCGGAAGTTCGCGGCGCGGATGCAGTCGCGGATCGGGCCGTACTACGTCGGCCGCCCCCACGGCTGGCTCCAGCCCATCGCCGACGCGCTCAAGCTCATGCTCAAGGAGGACGTCGTCCCGACCGCGTCGGACCGCGGGGTGTACAACCTCGCGCCCATCGTCTTCCTCGTGCCCTGCCTCCTGATCTTCGCGACGATCCCGTTCGCCCCGGAGCTCGGCGTGGCCGACCTGAACATCGGCGTGCTCTTCTTCCTTGCCGTCTCCTCGCTCGAGATCGTCGGGCTCTTCATGGGCGGCTGGGGGTCGAACAACAAGTACGCGCTCCTCTCGGCGATGCGGGCGGTGAACCAGATCATCTCGTACGGCCTCCCGTTCATCTTCGTCGCGCTCGTGCCCGTCCTCCTGGCGGGCTCGCTCCAGATGTCGGCCATCGTCGCCGCCCAGCAGGGGCTCTGGTTCGTCGCGTACCCTGGCCTGGGCCAGCTCGCGTTCGTCCTCTTCCTCGTCGCGGCGCTCGCCGCCGAGAACCGCGTGCCCTTCGACATCCTCGAGGCCGAGTCGGAGCTGGTCGCGGGCTTCCGCGTCGAGTACAGCGGGATGAAGTTCGCGCTCATCCAGCTCGGCGAGTACGCCCACATGCTGGGCACGAGCTTCCTCGGCGCGC
Source organism: Candidatus Rokuibacteriota bacterium (assembly GCA_016179925.1). Taxonomy (GTDB): domain Bacteria; phylum Methylomirabilota; class Methylomirabilia; order Rokubacteriales; family CSP1-6; genus JACPCG01. The sequence continues at coordinate 4,809 of JACPCG010000014.1, forward strand.
TCCTGTTCCTCGGCGGCTGGTCGGGGCCCTGGCCCGCGTGGTTCGGGCCCATCGCATTCCTGCTGAAGGCGGTCGGCATCTTCCTGCTCGTCACGTGGGTGCGCTGGTCCTTCGTGCGGATCCGCGTGGACCAGATCCTCGCGATCTCGTGGAAGCTCCTGCTCCCCGCATCGCTCGTCCTCCTGCTCGCGACCGGCTTCGTGGTCGCGCTCCGAGGCGCCGGTGGCGCATAACGGCCGCGGGATCCCGGGCTTCTGGGGCGAGACGGGCCAGCTCGTCGGCGCCGTCGGGCGCGCGATGGGCGTCACGCTCCTGAACCTCTTCCGCCGACCGGTGACCGTCCGGTACCCGGACGTCCAGCGGACGTACCCCGACCGGTTCCGGGGCATCCTCGCGCTCACCTACGACCGGGAGACCGGCGAGGAGAACTGCATCGGCTGCCGGCTCTGCGAATACATCTGTCCGCCGCAGGTCATCAAGGTCGAGATGCTCAAGAGCGAGAAGCGGAACTACGCCAAGACGTTCACGCTCGAGCTCTATGCGTGCGAGTTCTGCGAGCTGTGCGTGCAGGTGTGCCCGACCGACGCGATCGTCATGCTCCGGACGTTCGACCTGGCCACGGCCGACCGCCGCTCGATGCTCCTCGACAAGGACCGGCTCCACGCGCTCGGCATGCAGTTCGAGCCGTCGTGGGCGACCGGGAACAAGCTGCGTGACATGCAGGCGCCGCCGAAGGCGGCGAAGGCCGCCGCCGAAGGCGCCAAGGGAGACGCGAAGGAGCGCGCCGAGTGACGTTCGAGACCGTGGGGTTCTGGGTGGTGGCCGCAGTGCTGCTCGCCTCGAGCCTCGCCGTGGTCCTCACGAAGAACCTCTTCCACGCCGTGCTCTACCTGGCGGCGGCGCTCGTCGCGACGGGCGCCGTCTTTCTCCTGTTGGACTCGCCCTTCCTCTTCGGCGTCCAACTCCTCCTCTACGCGGGCGGCGTGGTGACGATCGTGGTCTTCGCGATCATGCTGACGGAGCGGCTGGTCGGCGCGCGCATCGCCCAGACGAGCCGCGCGGTCTGGCACGGCGCCGTCGTCGCGGCGGCGGTGTTCGTGGGCGTGGTCGGGTTCCTGATCCGGGCGCCCTGGCCGACGGCGCGCCCCGCCCTGCCCGCGGATCTGACGCCGGCGATCGGCCAGGCGCTCGTCGGCCCGTTCGCCGCCACGCTCGAGTTGCTCGGAGTCCTGCTGGTGATCGCGCTCCTCGGCGCGCTCTACTTCGCGCGGACGGACGACTAGTGCGGCTCCACGTGATCTCGCCGAGCGTCGTGCGCCCGCGCGTCCCGCCGCGGCGGATCGGGCCGCAGGGCGCAGGGGGCGGGCTCCGGGGCGCGGGCTCTCCGAGACCCGGAGCCTCCGGGCGGCGCCTCGGCTCCGACCGGACGGCCTGAGCGCGCGCAGTGAGTGCTAGCGTGGCCGAGGAGAGCCCGCGCCCCGGAGCCCGCCCCGTGCGCCCGACGCTTCCTGTCCGCCGCGGCAGGACCCGCAGCCTCGACGCTCACCGAGACACGGTGGAACGGCATTCGTGGGCCTGAACGCGTACCTCACCCTCGCGGCCCTGGTCTTCGCGATCGGCCTCTTCGGCGTCCTCACCCGACGGAACGCGATCGGCATCCTGCTCGGGATCGAGCTCATGCTCAACGCCGTCACCATCAACTTGGTCGCGTTCGCGCGCTTCCACGGCGATCTCGCGGGGCTCGTCTTCGCGCTGTTCATCATCGCGATCACCGTCGCCGAGGTGGCCGTGGGGCTCGCGATCGTCATCGTGATCTTCCGCGTGCGCCGGACCGTCGAGGCGGAGTCCTGGCGCTGCCCTTCGCAGCGTTCGTCCTGCTGGCCGTCGTGGCGCCGCTCCGCCGCGCGGGCCACCTCGCGGGGGGCGTGTCGATCGCGGCGATCGGGGCGGCGCTCGCCGGGGCGCTCGTCGTCTGGGCCGAGGGGGCCCGGAGCGACGCGACGTGGACGTGGATCCCGGCCGACGACGGCCCCATGGCCACCGTGGGCCTCCTCGTGGACCCGCTCGCGAATGCGATGCTCGTCCTCGTCACGCTGGTCTCGCTGCTTGTGCAGGTCTACTCGCTCGGATACCTCCACGATGAGCGCGCGCCCGCGCTCGGCCGCTACTACACGTACCAGTCGCTCTTCGCCTTCTCGATGCTCGGGCTGGTGCTCTCGCCCTCGTTCGTCCAGATGTTCGTCTTCTGGGAGCTCGTGGGGCTCTGCTCGTACCTCCTGATCGGCTACTGGTACGCGCGCCCGTCGGCGGCGCGCGCCGCGGTGAAGGCGTTCTGGGTCACGAAGGTCGGCGACCTCGGGTTCGTCATCGGGATCGTCATGCTGTGGGCGGCGACGGGCACGTTCGAGTTCGAAGCGCTCTTCGCGAAGGCGCAGGAGCACGCGCTGGCGATCGACGGGCTCGGGACCATCATGTTCCTGATCTATCTGGGCGCGGTCGGCAAGTCGGCGCAGTTCCCGCTGCACGTGTGGCTGCCGGACGCCATGGAGGGCCCGACGCCCGTGTCCGCGCTCATCCACGCGGCGACGATGGTCACCGCGGGCGTCTTTCTGGTGACCCGCGCGCAGCCGCTCTTCGCCCTCGTCCCCGACGTGTTGACGCTCATCGGCTGGGTCGGCGCGTTCACGGCGCTGCTCGCCGCGAGCATGGCGTGCGTGGAGGGCGACATCAAGCGCGTGCTCGCCTACTCGACCGTCTCGCAGCTCGGCTACATGATGGCGGCCGCGGGCGCCGGTGCGCCCGACGCGAGCTTCCTGCACCTCCTGACGCACGGGCTGTTCAAGGCGCTCCTGTTCCTCGGCGCGGGCGCCGTCATCCACGCCGTCGGGACCAACGACATCTTCAGAATGGGCGGGCTGTTCCGGACGATGCCCCAGACGTGCGTCGTCTTCGTCGTCGGCACGGGGGCACTCGCCGGGCTGCCGCCGCTCGCCGGCTTCTTCTCGAAGGAGGCGATCCTGGCCGGCGTGTGGGAGGCCGGGATGACGGGGCCATTCCTCATGCTGGCGCTCACCGTGCTGCTGACCGCCTTCTATATGGCCCGCGTCGTCTTCCTCGCGTTCTTCGGCCGCGCGCTCGCCTCGGGCCACCCGCACGAGCCGCCCTGGACCATGCGCGGCCCGCTCTGGCTCCTCGCGGCCCTCACCGTGGTCGCCGGCCTGCGGCTCGCCCTCGCCGAGAGCGGCGAGCCCCACGGGCCGGGGTGGCTCGCGCCGGCCTCGGTGGCGCTCGCGGCGGCCGGCATCGCGCTCGCGTGGGCGATGTACCAGCGGGGCACCGTGGACCCGGCGCGCCTCGACGGGACGTTCCCGTTCTCGGCGTTCGGCTTCATGGCGCGGCGCCGCTACGGGCTCGACGCCCTCTACGGCGGCCTCTATCGCGGCTTCATCCTGGGCTTCTCGCGCCTCATCGGCTGGATCGACCGCTACCTGGTGGACGGCGTCCTGAACTTCCTGAGCGCGTCGACCCTTCGCGGCGGCGATCTCCTGCGGCGCATCCAGAGCGGCCAGCCCCAGGACTACGTCTACGGCGTCGCCTTCGGCGTGCTCCTGCTCCTGATCTGGGCGCAGTGGTGGGGTTCATGAAGAGTGCGCTGGAGGGACGGAGCCACGCCGCGCCTGTCTCAGGCCACCCTCGGACACACGCGGCCCCGGGGTCCCCGCTACAATGACACTGCCCGTGCTCTCCCTCATCACGTGGGCGCCGTTCGTCGGTGCGCTCCTCATCATGTTCACGGCGCGCCACCGGCCGCTCGCGGTGCGGCTGATCGCCGCGGTCACGACGGGGATCTCGATGGCGGGGTCGCTGTGGATCTACGCGGTCTACGACCGGGAGGCGGCCGGGTTCCAGTTCTACGAGAAGCTCCCGCTGGTGCCGCCGCTCGGGATCTCCTACGAGCTGGGCGCGGACGGGATCAGCCTGCTCCTGGTGCTGCTGACGTCCATCATCATCTTCGCCGGGGTCTTCGCGTCGTGGACGGTCGTCGTCCGCAGCCAGGAGTTCTACGCGCTGCTGCTGGCGCTCGTCACCGGCGTCTTCGGCGTGTTCGTGTCGCTGGACCTCTTCGTCCTGTTCCTCTTCTACGAGCTCGCGGTCCTGCCGATGTACCTGCTGATCGGGATCTGGGGCTCGAGCGGCGAGATCCGCCCGCGCGGCATTTTCGCCTGGGCGTACCGGGAAACCGGCGTCGGGACGAAGGAATACGCCGCGATGAAGCTGACGCTCTACCTGCTGTTCGGGTCGGCGTTCATCCTCGTCGGCATCTTCGCGCTCTACGTCAACGCCGGCGCCGCGTCGTTCTCGTTCCTCGACCTCGAGGCGGCGTCCTTCTCGCCGGCGGTCCAGCGCTGGGTCTTCCTCGCCTTCTACCTGGGCTTCGGGATCCTCGCGGGCATCTGGCCGCTGCACACGTGGTCGCCCGACGGCCACTCCTCGGCCCCCACCGCGGTCTCGATGCTTCATGCCGGCGTGCTCATGAAGCTGGGTGCCTACGGGATCGTGAGGATCGCCATGGGGCTCCTCCCCCAGGGCACGAGCGACTGGGTTTGGCTCGTAGGGACGATTGCGACGATCAACATCGTCTACGGCGCGCTTGCCGCCATGGCCCAGACGGACCTCAAGTACGTGATCGCGTACTCGTCCGTCTCGCACATGGGGATCGTCCTCCTCGGGGCGGCGACGCTGACCGAGGCGGGGCTGAACGGGTCGGTCTTCCAGATGTTCGCCCACGGGATCATGACGGGCCTGTTCTTCGCGATCGTCGGCCTCGTCTACGAGAAGGCGCACTCCCGCGAGATCGGGAGGATGGGCGGCTTCGGGCAGGTGATGCCGGGGATCGCGACCGCGTTCACGGTCGGCGGCCTCTCCTCCCTCGGCCTGCCGGCGACCGCGGGCTTCGTCGCCGAGCTGCTCACGTTCATGGGCGCCTGGCGCTCGGCGCACGTGTGGTGGCTCTTCCCGGCGGTCGCGGGGACCTTCCTGACCGCCGTCTACGTCCTCCGGGTCGCCAAGCAGATCTTCTGGGGCCCACCCTCGCCGCACGTCCACCCCCTCGAGGACGCGCGCGGGCCGGAGTGGGTCGCCCTCATCCTCCTGGTGGCGGTGCTCGTCGTCTTCGGCATGGTGCCCGGGATCGCGATCGCGCCGGTGGTCCCGGCGACGGTGGCGCTCCTGTCGCGGATCGTGGGGCCCTGAGCCGATGCCGACGCCCGACATCGTGCGCGCGCTCCTGCTGGAGCTGGGGCTCGCCGCCCTGCTCCTGCTCGTCTTCGCCGCGAATCTCGGCCTCCGGGGCGCGGACCGCCGGGTCGTCGGATGGATCGCGACCGGCGGCGTGCTGGTGCTGGGGTTCACGAGCTTCCTCGTGGCGCCGGCGCCCGCCGCGCTCGGCGGCATGTTCGTGCAAGACGGCCTCGCGATCTTCGCGAAGCGGCTCTTCCTCGGGGCGACCCTCATCGGCCTCCTCGCGTCCCTCGGGGAGCCCGAGGTCGCGTTCGCGCGGCGCGCCGGCGAGTACCACCTGCTCCTGCTGTCCTCGCTCCTCGGGATGCTGGTCCTCGCCTCCGCGCGGGACGTGATCCTGCTCTTCGTGGCGTTCGAGCTGATGTCGATCCCGCTCTACGTGCTCGCGGGCTTCCTCAAGCGTCGGGACGAGGCCGTCGAGGCGGCGCTGAAGTTCTTCCTCGTCGGCAGCGTGTCCTCGGCGGTGATGGCGTACGGGCTGTCGTTCGTCTACGGCGCCGCGCGCTCGACCGACCTCGCGAAGGTCGCGCAGGCGGCCGCCTCCGGCCAGCCGCTGGTGACGCTCGGCCTCCTCGCGGCGTTCGCGGGCTTCGCGTTCAAGATCGCGGCGTTCCCCTTCCACATGTGGGTGCCGGACACCTACGAGGCCGCGAGCACGCCGTTCGTGGCGTGGCTGAGTGTGGCCCCGAAGGCCGCGGGGTTCGTGGCGCTGTTCCGCGTGTACTTCGAGGGCGCGGGGGAGCGCGCAGCCGCCTGGATCCCCGTCGCGGCCGGGCTCGCGACGCTCACGATCGTCGCCGGCAACCTCATGGCGCTCCCGCAGCAGAACACGAAGCGTCTCCTCGCGTACTCCGGGATCGCCCACATCGGCTACATGCTCGTCGGGTTCGCGGCGGCCTCCGCCTCCGGCGTGGCGATGGTCCTCTTCTATCTCGTCGCCTACGTCTTCGGCAACATGGGGGCGTTCCTGGTCGTCGAGGCGGTGGCGCGGACCGAGGGCTCGGAGTCGACCGCCGCGCTCCGGGGCCTCGCGCAGCGCTCGCCGCTCCTGGCCCTCGCGATGCTGCTCTTCCTGCTGTCGCTCGGCGGCGTCCCGTTCGTCGCGGGCTTCTGGGCGAAGCTCTACGTCTTCTGGGCCGCGGCCACGGTCGGGCTCTACTGGCTCGTCCTGCTCGGTGCGGTCCTCACCGTCGTGGCGCTCTTCTACTACCTGCTCGTCGCCAAGCGGATGTACATCGAGCCGCCAGAGCGGACGGGGCGCGTACGCCTGTCCCCCACGCTAGCCGCGGCCGTGCTCCTCTGCGTCGCAGGCGTCCTCGTGCTCGGGGTCTACCCGAAGCCCCTCGTCATGGCGGCGCTCCGCGTCGCCGCCCCGCTCTTCTGATTTCCAAGTACATGAAATAACGGGATTTGATCTCAGGGCTTGACGCCGGTTCGCTGAGCCGCTAGGTTATGTACCGACTGGTTGGTACACATGACGACCAAGACCGCGACAGCAGGAAGTCGGGCCAGGGACGGGCGAACGACACGTGAGGCGATCCTCGCGGCAGCGACGCGCCTCATCCATGTCCACGGCTACAACCAGACCGCGCTCGACGACGTGCTGCGCGAGAGCGGCGTCGGCAAGGGGAACTTCTACTATCACTTCAAGAGCAAGGAAGACCTCGGCTACGCGATCCTCGACCAGGTGGTCGCGTCGTTCCTCGAGCGGACGCTCGCGCCGTGCTTCTCGGACCCCGCCGGCCGGCCCCTCGCGCAGATCCGCTGCTTCCTGGACCGCGTGCTCGAGACGCAGCGCGAACGCAACTGCGTGGGCGGCTGCCCGCTCGGCAACCTGGCCGCCGAGCTCTCCGACGTCCATGAGGGCTTCCGCACGCGCCTGGCGCAGGTCTTCGCCGCGTGGCGGGAGCGGCTGACCGAGGCGCTGCGCGAGGCGCGGCGCCGCGGCGAGGTGGGCGACGACTGCCGGCCGGAGGCGGTCGCGGACTTCCTCGTCGCCTCACTCGAGGGCGCGATCCTCCTGACGAAGGTGACCAAGGACATCGCCGTCATGGAGCAGTGCGTGGGGGAGATAAAGCGCTATCTGTCGCTGTACGAGCCGAGGACGTGACGGCCGTGGAGACGCGGAAGGCGGACGGGGACGCGGGACTGGTCGAGGCGCTGCGGCGCGACGATCCCGAGGCGCCCGAGCTCCTGGTCGAGCGGTTCGGGGACCGCGTGTACCGGCTCGCGCTGCGCATCACCGGGTCCAACGAGGACGCCGAGGAAGCGGCGCAGGACGCGCTCTGGACGGCCGCGCGCAAGATCCAGATGTTCAAGGGCGAGTCCGCCTTCGGCAGCTGGCTCTACCGGATTGCGGCGAACGCCGCGTACCAGAAGCTCCGCGCGCGACGCGCCAAGGCGGCGGAGATCGCGCTCGACGACGTGCTGCCGACGCTCGATCAGGACGGTCGCCACTTCGAACCGATGGACGACTGGTCCAATCGCGTGGACGAGCAGGCGCTCCAGAGCGAGCTGCGTCGCGTGCTCGCGGACGCCATCGACGCGCTGCCGCCCGAGTACCGGACGGCGCTGGTCATGCACGACGTCGAGGGGCTGTCGAATCCCGACATCGCGGCCGCGCTCGGCATCAGCCTGCCGGCGGTCAAGTCGCGGGTGCACCGCTCGCGCCTGTTCGTGCGCAAGCGGCTGGCCGAGTACATGCACACCGTCTAGCAATGACGAGCGCGATTGAGGGACGGAGCCACCCCGCACCCCTGGTCGGCCACCCTCGGACACGCGCGGCCCCGGCGTCGATGAAGCGTGCGAGCGAGGGACGGAGCCACGCCGCGCCTGTCTCAGGCCACCCTCGGACACCCGCGGCCCCGCGGTCCTCGCTCCAATAGCCCGTACAGTTGACGCGGGGCGTTGCCCTGTGGTCTGATAGGTGCTCGTCACCATTACCGTTTTAGGAAGGTCTAGGGTCCATGGAAGCCGTCATCGCGACCGGAGGCAAGCAGTACCGCGTGGCACCCGGGCAGGTCATCTCGGTCGAGAAGCTACCGGGCGACAAGGGGACCTCGGTCGAATTCCGCTCCGTTCTGCTCGTAACCAAGGACGGCGAGGTCATCGCCGGCGCCGAGGCGCTCAAGGGTGCCAGAGTCTCGGGCGAGGTCGTGGGCCAGGGGCGTGGCCGGAAGGTGTCGGTCGTGAAGTTCAAGCGCCGCAAGAACTACCGCCGGAACCGTGGCCACCGCCAGGCGGCGACAACGGTCCGCATCACGAAGATCGAGGTCTGAGACATCATGGCGCACAAAAAGGGCGTCGGCAGCTCCAGGAACGGGCGGGACTCGAATCCCCAGATGCTCGGCGTGAAGCGGTTCGCCGGCCAGTTCGTGACCGGCGGCTCCATCCTCGTCCGCCAGCGCGGGACGCGGTTCAGGCCGGGCCCCAACGTCGGGCTGGGCTCGGATGACACGCTCTTCGCGAAGATCGACGGTTACGTCCGGTTCGAGCGGCGAGGGGACTCGCGCTTCGTGAGCATCGCCTCAGAGCGCGCGTGACCGCCGGCGGGCAACCCCCGGGCCCGCGTGGGATTGTATGTTCGTTGACGAGATCGACATCTTCGTCAAAGGCGGCGACGGGGGCGCCGGCTGCGTCTGGCTCGAGGCCGATCCCGCGCTGACGACCCTCCTCGACTACCACTACAAGCGCCACTACCACGCCGAGCGCGGCCAGCACGGCGAGGGCGGCAACCGCCACGGCAGGAGCGGCGGGGACCTGCTCCTGCGCGTGCCGCTCGGCACCCTCGTCGCCGATCGCGATACCGGCGAGCGTCTCGGTGACCTCACGGCGTCGGGCCAGCGCGTGCTGGCCATCCGCGGCGCGCGCGGCGGCCGGGGCAACGCGCGCTTTGCGACGTCCACGAACCGCGCGCCGCGGCGGGCCGACCTCGGCCGGCCCGGCCCCGAGCGCTGGCTCCACCTCGAGCTGAAGCTGCTCGCGGACGTGGGCGTGATCGGCTTTCCGAACGCCGGCAAGTCCACCCTCGTGTCGCGCCTCTCAGCCGCCAAGCCCCGGATCGCGGACTACCCTTTCACGACCCTCGAGCCCACGCTCGGGATCGTGCGCGTGGACGCGGAGCGCACGTTCGTGATCGCCGACCTGCCGGGCCTCATTCCCGGCGCCGCCCTCGGCAAGGGGCTCGGCCACCAGTTCCTGCGCCACACCGAGCGGACGCGTCTCCTGCTCCACATGCTCGACCTCGACCCCGGGACCGGCCGCGACCCAATCGACGACCTCCACGTGATCAACCGCGAGCTGGCCGCCTACTCACCGGAGCTCGCCCGGCGCCCCCAGGTCGTCGTGGCGAACAAGTCGGACCTGCCGGAGGCGGCGCCGCGGCGGGACAAGGTCGAGCAGTACTGCGCGGCGAACGACCTGCCGCTCTTCGTGATCTCGGCGGCCACCGGCGCGGGCCTCGTCGACCTCGTGCGTGGGATCGCGACGGCGCTGGAGAAGGCCTGATGGGCGCGCGCAGGCTCGGCCGCGTCCGCCGGCTCGTGGTGAAGGTCGGCAGCGGCCTCGTCACCGCGCCCGGCGCGGGCGTCGTCCCCGAGCGTGTCGGCGCGCTCGCCGGGGAGATCGCCTCGGTGCGCGAGGGCCGCCACGTGGTGCTCGTCACCTCCGGCGCGATCGCGACGGGCACGGCGCGCCTCGGCCTCGGCGAGCGGCCACGCTCGATCCCCGACAAGCAGGCCGCCGCGGCGGTGGGCCAGTCGGCCCTCATGTGGCAGTACGAGGCCGCGTTCGGGCGCCACGGGATCCCGGTCGGCCAGGTGCTCCTCACGGCGCAGGACATCGGCGACCGCGCGCGGTATCTCAACGCGAAGAACACCCTCCTGGCACTCCTCCGGTTCGGTGTGCTGCCGATCGTGAACGAGAACGACACGGTGGCCGTCGAGGAGATCAAGGTCGGCGACAACGACAACCTGAGCGCGCTGGTGGCGTCGCTGCTCGACGCGGACCTCCTCGTGCTCCTGACCGACGTCGACGGCCTGTACACCGACGACCCCGGGGTCAACGCGCGCGCGAGGAAGCTCGAGACGGTCGAGGCGGTCACCGAGGAGATCGCGCGGCTGGCGCGCGACCGGGCCGACGGTGTGTCGGTCGGCGGCATGGCGACGAAGCTCCAGGCGGCGCGCAAGGCGGCGGCGTCCGGTGTGCCGATGGTCATCGCCAACGGCCGCGAGCCGGCGGTCCTCCGCCGTCTCCTTGCCGGCGAGCCCGTCGGGACCTACTTCGCGCCGAGGGCCGACCGGCTCGCGGCCCGGAAGCGCTGGATCGCGTTCGCCGTGCCGCCCCAGGGCCGGCTCACGGTGGACGCGGGCGCGCTCGCAGCGCTGACCCAGCGCGGCAAGAGCCTGCTGCCCTCGGGCGTCGTCGAGGTCGAGGGCCACTTCAGCTCCGGTGAGGTCGTCGCCGTGGTGGGCGGCAGCGGCCGCCGCGAGTTCGCGCGCGGGGTCGTGAACTTCGACGCCGACGAACTCCGGAAGATCCGGGGCGTGAAGACGAAGGAGATCGAGGCGCGGTTGGGGTACAAGAGCTTCGACGAAGTGATCCACCGCGACAATCTGGTGATCCTCTAGACTGGCGATTCATGAGCGGTTCTCGTGGAGGTGGACGGTGGCGCACGGCGCGCAGCGTCGGGAGGGGCCGCTCGACCACGCGGCACGCGTCCGCTGCCCCGTCGCGGCTGGGCTCCATCCCGGCGCGCGGGGTCCGCGGCCACGCGGCGGGAACGGGTCTCGTCGACCCCTCCCGGCGCTGCGCGCCGTGCGCCACCGTCCGACCCGTGCGTGCGGCGATCGTGAATAACCCGGACTAGGGGATGACCATGGACGTCCGCTCCCTCGTGGAAGCCAAGGCTCGCGCGGCCCGCGTCGCGGCCCGCGCGCTGGCGCTCTGCCCGACGAAGGCGAAGAACGACGCGCTGGCCCAGATGGCGCATGGCCTCGTGGAGAAGACGGAGGCGCTGCTCGAGGCCAACCGGGCCGACGTCGAGCGCGCGCGGAGCCGCGGCGTCGCCCGCGCGTTCCTGGACCGGCTCACACTCACCGAGACGCGCATCGAAGAGATGGCGCAGGGGCTCCGGGAGATCGCCGCGCTGCCCGACCCGGTCGGGACCGTCGTCGAGTCGTGGCGCCGGCCCAGCGGGATCGAGATCTCGCGCGTCCGCGTCCCGCTGGGGGTCATCGGCTTCATCTACGAATCGCGGCCGAACGTCACCGCCGACGCCGCCGGGCTCTGCATCAAGTCGGGCAACGCCGTGATCCTGCGCGGCGGCAGCGAGGCGATCGAGTCGAACACGATGATCGCGGCCGTGCTGGCCAAGGCGGTCGAGAAGGCGGGCGCCCCGGCCGACGCGATCCAGTTCGTGGACACGACCGACCGGGACGCGGTCGCGGTCCTGCTCGGGCTCGACCGCCTGGTGGACCTGATCATCCCGCGGGGCGGCGAGGAGTTCGTGCGGTGGGCGGGCGAGCGCTCGCGCGTGCCCGTGCTCAAGCACGACAAGGGGCTGGTCCATGTGTTCGTGGACGCCTCCGCGGATCCGGCGATGGCCACGCAGATCGTGCTCAACGCCAAGGCCCAGCGGCCGAGCGTCTGCAATGCGCTCGAGACACTCCTGGTGCACGGGGCGATCGCGCCGGCGCTCCTGCCGCCGCTGGCGGCGCGCCTCGCTGAGGCGGGGGTCGAGCTGCGCGGCTGTCCACGCACGCGGGTTCTGGTCCCCGCGGCCCGTGCGGCGGCGGCCGCCGATTGGGACACGGAGTACCTCGACCTGATCCTCGCGATCCGCGTCGTGGACGACCTCGACGCGGCGATCGCCCACATCCACCGGCACGGGTCCGGCCTCGCCGAGGCGATCGTGACCAACGATCTCGCGCACGCGCGTCGCTTCACGCGCGAGGTCGACGCCGCGGCCGTCCTCGTGAACGCGTCCACACGCCTGGTGGACGGCGGCCAGTTCGGCATGGGCGCCGAGATGGGGATCTCGACGTCGCGGATCCACGCGCGAGGCCCGGTCGGCGTCCGGGAGCTGACGACGACGAAGTTCGTCGTCCAGGGCGACGGCCAGGTGCGGGACTAGTGCGGCGCCGTTTGACGCGGGTGTCGGACTAGGCGTGGCCCGCACCGCGGTCTTCGGGGGGTCGTTCAATCCCATCCACTACGGCCATCTCCTCCTCGCCGACGAGCTGCTCGAAGCGCTCGCCCTCGACCACGTCCTGTTCGTGCCCGCCGCCCTGCCGCCGCACAAGTCGCCCGCGTACCTCGCGCCCGCGGAGGACCGGTACGAGATGGTCAGGCTCGCGACGGCCGGCCACCCGAAGTTCGCCGTCTCGGACCTCGAGCTGCGCCGCCCGGGCCCCTCGTACACGGTGGACACGCTCGCGGCGCTCTGCGTCCCGCGCGACGAGCTTTTCCTGATCGTGGGCTCCGAGACGTTCCTGGACTTCCTCACGTGGCGCGAGCCGAAGCGGATCGCCGAGCTCGCCCGCATCGTGGTCGTGCCCCGGGTGGGGAGCGCGTTCGATCCCGAGAGCGCGGCCGTGCAGAAGGTGGTGCGCGGGATCGGCGACGAGCCGCTGGTCGTGCGCGTGACCTCGCTGCCGATCTCGGCGTCCGACCTCCGGCGGCGCGTGCGCGAGGGGCGCTCGATCGCGTACCGGCTCCCCGACGCGGTCATCGCGTTGATCCGCGCCCGCGGCCTCTACCGGAGCGGCGACGCGTGACGAAGGCGTCCGCCGACGGCAAGGTGCGCCGAGCCGCACGCGCCGCGCTCGACAAGCGCGCGACCGACCTGGTGGTCCTCGACGTACGCGGGGTGTCGAGCGTCGCCGATTACTTCCTCGTCTGCAGCGGCACGTCCGCGACGCACGTCGAGACGATCTCCGACGCGATCCGCGCGGAGCTCAAGAGCGAGGGGATCCGGCCGCTCCACGCCGAGGGCGTCCCCGAGAGCGGCTGGGTCCTGCTCGACTACGGTGACGTGCTGATGCACGTGTTTCTGGACGAGACTCGTGCGTACTACGCGCTCGAGCGCCTCTGGGGCGACGCGCCCGCGGTGCCCGTCGAGGGCTCGTGAGCGCCGCGGCGCGAAGGTGTTGCGCGCCCCGTGGACGCGTGCTAGCGTCTCTGTCTTAAGTGCGCACCCCGGAGGTCGTGAGGAGGTTCCGATGCGAAAGGAACGACTGGCGTACTTCAGGAAGCGGCTGATCGAGAAGCAGCGCCAGCTGGCGGACGAGGTCGGCCGGACCGCGCTCTACGGCAAGGACCAGGAGGACGATTCCATCAAGGATCTGGGCGACCAGGCCAACACCGCCTACAACCGGGAATTCTTCTTCGAGCTCGGCAACGGCGACCGTCGTCTCCTGCGGGACGTCGTCTCCGCGCTGCAGAAGCTCGACGACGGGGGCTTCGGCTCCTGCGAGCGCTGCGGGGAGGCGATCTCCGAGAAGCGCCTCGAGGCGCTGCCGTTCGCACGCTACTGCATCGACTGCCAGCGGGCGGTCGAGCAAGAGGAGCGGATGGCCACGGGCTAGCCGCGGCGGCCCCGGTGACCCGGCTCCTGCGGCCTCCGCGCTCCCTGCCTCCGCCGTGACCCTGCTCGCTTCGCTCCGCACCCTCGTGTCGGTCGGCCTCGGGCTCAAGCGACTTCTGGACCTGGGCCGCGCACCCGCGCCCGGCGCCGCCGACGCGCAGACGCTCGAGCTGCTGCGGCGCGCCGGCGAGGCGCGGCAGGCGGGCCGCCCGGAAGAGGCGGGGACGCTCTATCGGCAGATCCTCCAGTCGCGCAAGACCCACCTCGGCGCCCTCCGGGGCCTCCGGGATCTGGCCGCCGCGGCCGGCCGGTGGAGCCAGGCGCTCGAAACGCAGCGGCGCATCATGGGCGCCGTCGGCTCCAGCGAGCGCTCGCCGGAGACCGAGTGGCTGGCGGTCCTCCATTACGAGCTGGGGCGCGCCGAGCTCAGTGGTGGCCATGCGTCCGCCGCGCTGCCCCATCTCAAGAATGCCGTCCGCGCCGACCGCCACTTTCTCCCGGCGGCGCTCGCCGTCGGCGACGCCCACGAGATGCTCGGCGAGCACCGCGAGGCCGTGCGCGCCTGGGAACGGGCCGCGGAGATCCACGGAGCCCTGCCGCTCCTGGCCCGGCTCGAGCGCGCCTACCGCCAGGACGGGCGGCCGACCCGCATGATCGCGCTCTACCGCGAGGCCCTCGAGAAGGCACCCGACGACCTGGCCCTGGCCGTCGCCCTCGGCCGCGTCTTCTTCGAGCTCGAGATGCTCGACGAGGCCGCGGACCAGCTCGAGAAGGTCGAGGTGCGGGCGCCCGATCTGCCGGTCGTGCACGCGTTCCTCGGCGCCGTCTTCGAGCGGCGCGGACAGATGCGCGAGGCCTTCGAGGAATACCGCCGCGCCCTCAGGCTCGGCCACGCCTTCGACTGGCCGCACCGGTGCGACGCGTGCGGAGCCGCGACGCCCGTGTGGCAGGACCGCTGCCCCGCCTGCCGTCGCTGGAACACGCTGCGCCCCGCGCGCCCCTGAGACATCGTCTCCGACGGTGAAGACGGGCGGGTCGGAGCCGCGCCGCACCTCTCTCAGGCCGCCCTCGGATCCGCCCAGGCTCGCCTCGCGCGTCGAACGCCCTGCGGCTTCGTACCGCCAGGCCGGCCTCGCGGCCCTCGCGACGACACTCCTGGATCTCGTCTTTCCCGCGCTCTGCCCGGTGTGCGAAGCCTCGCTCGGCCCCGGCCGCCGCGATCCCCTGTGCGGCGGATGCTGGAACGCGATCGCGCGCATCGAGCCCCCGTACTGCCCCACGTGCGGGCGCCCGTACGCGGCGTTCGGCACCGCGGCGATCGGCCCGAGCGAGGCGGGGCGGGGAGGGGGCTCGAGTGATGCGGGGTTCGCCGAACACGAGCGCGCCCGCCGCCCGGTCCCCTGCGGGCCGTGCGCCGCCGAGCCACCTGCGTACGATTACGCGCGCAGCGCCGCCCGGTACGAGGGGCCGCTGCGCGACGCGCTCCACGCGTTCAAGTTCTCCGGCCGGCGCGCGCTCGCCCGGCCGCTCGCCGACCTCCTGCTCGAGCAGTGCGGCGGTGCCTTGCCCGGCGGGATCGCGGCGGTCGTCCCGGTGCCGCTCGCGCGCGATCGCGAGTATCTGCGCGGGTTCAACCAGGCGCGGCTCCTCGCCGACCGCCTCGCCGGGCAGCTCGGCGCGCCGCTCGAGCCGCGCTGGCTCGCGCGCGTGCGCGCCACGCACCCGCAGAGCGATCTCTCCGCGGCCGAGCGCCGGGCGAACGTCCGCGGCGCGTTCCGCGCGTCGGCCGCCGTCGCCGGCCGCGACGTGCTCGTCGTGGACGACGTGTTCACGACCGGCGCCACGCTCGCCGAGTGTGCGCGGGCGCTGCGCGAGGCCGGCGCGGGATGGATCGGCGTCCTGACGGTTGCCCGCGTCGTCTGAGCCGCCGTATAATCGGCACGGAGATCGTTCTGCCGCCCCCACAAGGAGCCCTTCTATGAGCCTTCGGGTCGGTGTCAACGGATTCGGTCGCATCGGACGCGTCTTCTCTCGCACGGTCCTGGACGCGAGGGACGTCGAGGTCGTCGCGGTCAACGACCTGGCGGATGCGAAGACGCTCGCGCACCTCCTGAAGCACGATTCGGTCCACGGCACGCTCGCCGCCGACGTCGAGGCGAAGGGCGAGGCGATCTTCGTCAACGGCCGCGAGCCGCGAGATCCGCGTGTGCAAGCTCAAGGACCCGGCGGCGCTACCGTGGAAGGAGCTCGGCGTGGACGTCGTCGTCGAGTCCACGGGTCTCTTCCGCGACACGGCGACCGCCTCCAAGCACCTGCAGGCCGGCGCGAAGAAGGTCATCATCACGGCGCCCGCGAAGGACCCCGACGTCACGATCGTCCTCGGCGTCAACGAGCAGACGTACGATCCGGCGAGGCACCGGATCGTCTCGAACGCGTCCTGTACGACGAACTGCCTGGCGACGACCGTCAAGGTGCTCGACGACGCGTTTGGCCTCAGGCGCGGCTTCGCCTCGACCGTGCACGCGTACACGAACGACCAGCCGGTGCACGACTTCCCGCACAAGGACCTGCGCCGGGCGCGCGCGGCGGCGCTCAGCATGATCCCGACGACGACGGGCGCCGCCACCGCGGTCGGCCTCGTGCTCCCCAAGCTCAAGGGCAAGCTCGACGGCATCGCGATCCGGGTGCCCACCGCGAACGTGTCCGTGGTCGACCTCGTCGCCGAGCTCGAGAAGCCCGCCTCGGTCGGCGCGGTGAACGACGCCTTCCGCGCGGCGGCGGCCGGTAGGCTCCGCGGCATCCTCGACGCGACCGACGAGGAGCTGGTCTCCTGCGACTTCAACGGCAACCCGCACTCGTCCATCGTGGACCTGCCGTCCACGGCGATGGTCGAGGGGAACCTGCTCAAGGTCCTCGCGTGGTACGACAACGAGTGGGGGTACTCGTGCCGGGTGCGGGACCTGATCCGGTTCATTGCCAAGACCCTGTAGGCCGGGCTTGCCGAAGCTCACGATCGAGCAGCTGGACCTCCGGGGGAAGCGCGTCTTCGTCCGCGCCGACCTGAACACGCCCCTGGTCCAGGGCCAGGTGTCCGACGACACGCGCCTGCGCGCGGTGCTCCCCACGATCCAGCTGGCGCTCAAGGCCGGCGCGGCCGTCGTGCTCGCTTCGCATCTCGGCCGGCCCAAGGGCAAGCCGTCCCCGGAGTCCTCGCTGCGGCCCGTGGCCCTGCGCCTGGAAGCGCTCCTCGGCCGGCCCGTGGAGCTCGCCCCGGACTGCGTCGGGCCGGAGACCGAGGCGCGGGCGCGGGCGCTCCGGCCGGGCGAGGTCCTGCTCCTCGAGAACCTCCGGTTCCATCCCGAGGAGGAGGCGAACGACGACGGCTTCGCCCGGCGCCTCGCCGGGCTCGCCGACTGCTACGTGGACGACGCGTTCGCGGCCGCCCACCGGGCGCACGCCTCGATCGCGGCGATCACGAAGCACCTCCAGCCCGCCGCGGCGGGGGTGCTCATGCAGCAGGAGCTCGCGGCGCTCGGCCGCATCCTCGGGGCGCCGGCGCGGCCCCTCGTGGCGATCCTGGGCGGCGCCAAGGTGTCCGACAAGCTCGCCCTCGTCGAGCACCTGCTCGAGCGGGTGGACGCCCTCCTGATCGGCGGCGGCATGGCCTTCACGTTCCTCCTGGCGCTCGGCCACGCGGTCGGGCGCTCGCTCGTCGAGCCCGATCGCGTCGAGACGGCGCGCGCCGCGCTCGAGAAGGCGCGGCGCTGCGGCGCGCGGATCGTGCTGCCCGTGGACGCGCTCGTCGCCCCGGACCTCGAGAGCCCCACGGGGCGCGCGGTGGGCATCCGCGAGATCCCGGCGGATCAGACGGGACTGGACATCGGCCCCCGGACGGTGGCGGGCTTCGCCACCGCGCTCCGCGGGGCGCGCACGATCATCTGGAATGGCCCGATGGGCGTCTTCGAGAAGCCGCCGTTCGCGGGCGGCACCCTCGCGGTCGCGCGCGCGGTCGCGGAGTCCGGCGCCTTCTCGGTCATCGGCGGCGGGGACACGATCGCCGCCGTGGCCCAGGCGGGCGTGACCGACCGGATCGGCTACATCTCGACGGCCGGCGGGGCGTTCCTCGAGTTCCTCGAAGGGCGCAGGCTTCCGGGCGTCGAGGCGCTCACGGAGGCGCCCGCGTGAGGACGCCGCTCGTCATCGGCAACTGGAAGATGCACGGCACGCTCGCCGAGGCGCGCGCGCTCGCCGGCGGGATCCGCGAGGGACTCAAGCGCCCCCGCGGGGTGCAGGTCGTCGTGTGCCCGCCGTTCACGGCGCTTGCCGCCGTCGCCGAAGTCCTCGCGGGGAGCCCCATCCAGCTCGGGGCGCAGACGTGCCACCACGAGGCCGCGGGGGCCCACACCGGCGAGATCGCCCCGCCGATGCTGGTCGAGCTCGGCTGCCGCTGGGTGCTCCTCGGCCACTCGGAGCGACGGAAGGAGATCGGCGAGTCGGACGCCGTGATCAACCTGAAATTGCGCGCGGCGCTGGTCCACGGCCTCACGCCCGTCCTCTGCGTCGGCGAGACCACGGAGGAGCGGCGCCAGGGCCTCACCTTCACGACGGTCGAGGGCCAGCTGCGCGCCGGCCTCGCCGGGGTGACGGCCGCCCAGGTCGGCAAGCTCGCGCTCGCGTACGAGCCGGTGTGGGCGATCGGCACCGGGGTCAACGCCGAGCCGAGCCAGGCCGGCGAGGTGCACGGGTACCTGCGCGGCCTGCTCTCGGAGCTCGCCTCCAAGGAAGTCGCGCAGGCGGTCCGGATCCTCTACGGCGGCAGCGTCAAGGCCGAGAACGTGGACGGCCTCGTCGCCGAGCCCGAGATCGACGGCGCGCTCGTCGGGGGCGCCAGCCTGACCGCGGCGGGATTTACTGCTATTGTGAAGAAGGCGGCGCGCGTCGGCGCGGCCTCCAGGGAGTGACGGGATGTACATCGCACTGGTCATCGTTCACGTCATCGCGAGCTTCGCGATCATGGGGATCGTCCTGCTCCAGGCCGGCAAAGGCGCCGACATCGGGTCGGCGTTCGGCGGCGCCGGCAGCCAGGCCGTCTTCGGCTCCATGGGGACGCCGACCGTGCTCGGCAAGATCACGACCGCGATCGCCATCGTCTTCACCATCACCTCCTTCACCCTGGCGCTGATGGGCGGCGAGCGCGGCGGCTCCGTGGTGCGCGAGGCCCCGGCGCCGCCCGCGGCGAGCGCGCCGGCGCCCGCGGCCGCGCCCGTCCCTGCGGCGCCGGTCCCCGCGCCCCCGGCCCAGCCCCGTTGACCGTGAAGCGCAGCGTGCCAACCGTCGCCCTGGCGCTCGCCCTGGCGCTCGCCCTGGCGCTCGCCCTCGGCGGCTGCGGCGGCGAGGCCGACAGCGCCGTGGACCAGGGGGACGGCCGGGCGGGAGAGAAGCCCGCCTACGGCGACACCTTCATCGAGGCGATGATCGGCAACATCTCGGGCCTCATCCCGAACGTGCTGACCGACAGCGCGTCGTTCGAGGTGGGCTCGATGATCTACAGTGGGCTCGTCACGCGCGATCGCGACCTGAACATCATCGGCGAGCTGGCCGAGTCGTGGAAGTTCAGCAAGGACTGTCTCGACCTCACCTTCAATCTCCGAAAGAACGTGCGCTGGCACGACGGCCGGCCGTTCACGGCCGCCGACGTCGTGTTCACGTACCAGACCATGATCAATCCGAAGACGCCCACCGCGTATCGCGAGGACTTCAAGGCGGTCGAGGCCGTGCGGGAGGTGGATCCGTACACGCTCCACATCCGCTACAGGCAGCCGTACGCGAAGGCGCTCCAGAGCTGGGGCACCTGGATGCTGCCCCAGCACCTGCTCGAGCCGTACGTGCGCGAGGGGCGGCTCCGGGAGGCGCCGCAGAACCGGTCCAACCCGGTCGGGACGGGGGCGTACCGGTTCAGCGAGTGGAAGCCGGGGGAGAAGGTCGTGCTGGTCGCCAACGCCGACTACTTCGAGGGGCGCCCGTATCTCTCGCGCGTCGTCTACCGGATCATCCCGAGCCAGGCGACGATCTTCCTCGAGCTGAAGGCGAAGGGCGTGGACTCGGCCGGGCTCACCGCGCTCCAGTTCAAGCGGCAGACCGAGTACCCGGCGTTCCGGAAGGCCTACAGCAAGTATCAGTACCCCGCGAACGCCTACACCTACCTCGGCTTCAACCACAAGGACCCGCGCTTCGCCGACCGCCGCGTCCGGCAGGCGATCGCGCATGCGATCAGCAAGCGCGAGCTCATCGACGGCGTGCTCCTGGGCCTCGGCCGCGAGGCGACGGGGCCGTACAAGCCCGGGACCTGGGCGTACACCTCGAAGGTGCGGACGTACTCGCACGACACGGCGAAGGCGCGCGAGCTCCTCGCCGCGGCGGGCTGGAGGGAGAAGAACGCCGACGGGCTGCTCGTCAACCAGCAGGGCCAGCCGTTCGCGTTCGAGCTCCTGACCAACCAGGGCAACGACGAGCGCAAGAAGGTCGCGGAGATCGTCCAGGCGACGCTCAAGGAGCTCGGGATCCAGGTGGAGATCCGCGTGATCGAGTGGGCGTCGTTCCTCAAGGAGTACATCAAGAAGCGGCGCTTCGAGGCGATCATCCTGGGCTGGGGCATCGGGCAGGACCCCGACCAGTACGAGATCTGGCACTCGTCCAAGACGGGCCCGGATGAGCTCAACCACCTTTCCTACGCGAACCCCGAGGTGGACGCCCTCCTCGAGCAGGGGCGGAAGTCGTGCGTCCAGGAGGAGCGGAAGCAGTCCTACCACCGGCTCCAGGAGATCCTCGCCGAGGACCAGCCGATCGTCTTCCTCTACTTCCGGGACGCGTTGCCGGTGGTCTCGTCGCGCGTGCGGGGGATCATTCCGGGGCCGAACGGCATCCGGTACAACTTCAACGAGTGGTACGTGCCGAAGCACCTCCAGCGCTACACGTCGGGGTGAGGTCGCCGGCTGGGATAGAATAGCGCGCGATGTTCCTGTACGCGCTGCGGCGGCTCCTGCTCGCCATCCCCCTCCTCATCGGCATCACCTTCATCTCGTTCCTGGTGATCCACCTGGCCCCGGGCCGTCCCGGGGAAGTGGTGACGGGCGACCTGAGTCCCGAGTCGCAGCGCGAGCTGTGGCAGCTGCTGGAGAAGGAGTACGGGCTCGACAAGCCGTTCCACGTCCAGTACTGGAACTGGCTCACCCGGCTCTGCCGGCTCGACTTCGGCCGATCGTTCTCGCCCGACGCGCGTCCGGTGCTCCAGAAGATCGGCGAGCGGCTCCCGATCACGCTGCTCCTGAACGTCGTCGAGATGCTGATCATCGTAGCCCTCGCCGTGCCGATCGGCGTCTACTCCGCCACGCGCCAGTACTCGGCGTTCGACAAGGTCACGACGGTCTTCGTCTTCGTGGGCTTTGCGACGCCCGACTTCTGGCTCGCCCTCCTCCTGATGATCCTCTTCGGCGTGCAGCTCGGGTGGCTCCCGATCTCGGGGCTCCGATCGCTCAACTGGGAGTACCTGTCGTTCTGGCGGCAGCAGTGGGACTTCGCCGGCCACCTGATCCTGCCGATCCTCGTCGCCACGTTCGGCGGGCTCGCCGGCTTCTCGCGCTACATGCGGCAGTCCATGCTCGAGGTCGTGCGGCAGGACTACATCCAGTCGGCGCGCGCCAAGGGCCTGGCCGAGCGCGTCGTGATCGGCAAGCACGCGCTGCGGAACGCGATGCTCCCGATCGTGACGGTCCTCGGGCTCTCGCTGCCCGGCCTCATCGGCGGCAGCGTCATCGTGGAGTCCATCTTCGCGATCCCCGGGATGGGCCAGCTGATGGTCCAGGCGGTCTTCGAGCGGGACTACCCGGTGATCATGGGCAACCTCGTCATCGTCGCGACGCTGACGCTGGTCGCCAACCTCCTCGCCGACATCACGTACAGCTTCGTCGACCCCCGCATCCGCGTCGCGGCGCGGCGCGGCCGGCGGTGAGCGCGTGAGGGCGTTCTGGCGGGCGCTCCGGCGGAATCGACTGGCGCTGGTCGGCGGCGTCGTCGTGGTCTGTCTCGCCGCGCTCGCGGTGCTGGCGCCCGTCATCGCGCCGTGGGACCCCAACCGGCCTGACGTCAAGAAGATCCTCGACGCGCCGTCGGGCGTGCACCCACTCGGGACCGACCAGCTCGGGCGCGACGTGCTCTCGCGGATGTTCTACGGCGCCCGCGTGTCGCTCGCCGTGGGGTTCGTGTCGGTCGGCATCGCGTCGCTGATCGGGATCGTCCTGGGCGCGGCGGCCGGCTACCACGGCGGCCTCGTGGACGCGACGATCATGCGGCTCGTGGACCTCATGCTCGTGTTCCCGCGCTTCTTCCTGCTGCTGGCCGTGCTCGCCTTCCTCCGGCCGTCCATCTGGACGATCATGGCGGTGATCGGGCTCACGGGCTGGATGGGCGTGGCGCGGCTCGTCCGCGCCGAGTTCCTGGCGCTCAAGGAGCGCGAGTTCGTCCTCTGGTCGCAGTCCATCGGCGCGAGCGCGTTCCGGATCGTGTGGCGCCACATCCTGCCAAACGCGATGGCGCCGGTGCTCGTCGCGATGACGCTCGGCATCCCCGCGGCGATCCTGACCGAGTCGGGCCTGTCGTTCCTCGGCCTCGGCGTCCAGCCGCCGCACGCGTCCTGGGGCAACATCTTGAACGAGGGCAAGGACGCGATCGAGATCGGGTGGTGGCTCTCCGTGTACCCGGGGGTCGCGATCCTCGTCACGGTGCTCTCGTACAACCTGTTCGGCGAGGGCATCCGCGACGCGCTCGACCCGCGGCTCCGGCAGAGCGTGGGGAGAATTGTCACGCGCCGGTAGGCGCGCTATACTTCGCTCTCGTCGTCACGCCGAAGTGGCGGAACTGGCAGACGCGCACGTTTGAGGGGCGTGTGGGGCAACCCGTGGGGGTTCGAGTCCCCCCTTCGGCACCATTCCCTCCGAACCGGCTGATTCTCCCTGGCTCCCGGCGTTCTTCGCCCCGGGATCAGGTCGGAAGGAGCACGCCGAGCTGACGTCCTAGATGCTCGCTCCGTTCGACATACTTCGGGAGCCGCAGGCGTCTGGACAGGTCACGTGCGCCCGTGAGATGCGTCGCCGCGTACGAGGTGAAGGTCGAGGGCGGCGCCGTCTATGTGGGGTGGCTCAAGCGATGACGCGAAGCCCATGGGCCCGCGAGTACGCGCGGACGCCGGACGAATACATCTGGGGACTGGGGCCCTCGGAGTTCGCCCGCGCGGTGCGCGCGCTCCTCCCGACGGGCGCGAGCGTACTCGAGCTCGGCTGCGGCGAAGGACGCGACAGCGTGTTTTTCGCGACCTGCGGATGCGACGTGACGGGCGTGGACGTCTCGGCGGCCGGGCTCGCCAAGGCGGGGCGGCTCGCGCGCGCGCACGGCGTCACGGTCCGTTGGGTGCGCGCCGACGCGGCCCGTGAGCTGCCTGCCGGTCCGTTCGACCTCGTCTACTCGTGCGGCGCCATCCACTACATCCCTCGACGCCAGCGGGCCCGCCTCTTCCCCCGGCTCAAGGCGCTGACGCGTCCCGGCGGGTCTCATGCCCACGTCGTGTTCACGGACCGGAGGATCTACGTCGAGAAGGGCGAGCGGATCGATTACTTCGCCGAGGGCGAGCTGAGCCGGATCTACGCCGACTGGCTGATCCTCCGGTGCGAGCCGGCGATGATCGCCTGCGCCCAGGACGGCACGCCGCATCGCCACAGCGTGGAGCAGTTCATCGCCCAGGCGGTCGAGTCGCCCCGGCCCTGACCCCGTCCGGCAACCTCGCCGATCCGTATGGCATAATGATCTGGTTTGACCGGACGGGACAACTGCTCATGACGCGCTCACTTCCCGTGATCCAGCCCGCGAGCCTCACCCCGGAGGGGCGAAAGCCGGCGTGGCTCAAGGTCAGGGCACCCGGCGGGCCGAACTACATGCATCTCAAGAGCCGGATGCGCGAGTGGAACCTCCACTCGGTCTGCGAGGAGGCGCACTGTCCCAACATCGGCGAGTGCTGGGAGGAGGCGACCGCGACGTTCATGATCCTGGGCGACGTGTGCACGCGCAACTGCGGCTACTGCGCGATCGCCCACGGCCGGCCGGTGTGGGAGGACCGCGAGGAGCCCGAGCGCATCGGTCGCGCGGTGGGCGAGCTGGGCCTCGAGCACGTCGTGATCACGTCGGTCAACCGTGACGACCTCGCCGACGGTGGGGCGGCTCACTGGGCGGCGACGATCCAAGCGGTGAAACGTCACGCGCCCTGCTGCCGCGTCGAGGTCCTGATCCCCGACTTCCAGGGCGAGGCGCCGTCGCTCGAGACCGTGCTCGCCGCGCGGCCCGACATCCTGAACCACAACACCGAAACGGTGCCCCGTCTCTACAAGTACGCGCGCCACGGCGGCCGCTACGAGCGCGCGCTCGAGCTCTTCCGCCGGGCCCGGGCGTGGGCGCCGGAGATCCCCAGGAAGTCGGGCATCATCCTCGGGCTCGGCGAGGAGCACCAGGAGCTGGTCGCGACGATGCGCGACCTCAGCGAGGCCGGCGTGTCCCTCCTGACGCTCGGCCAGTATCTCCGGCCGTCGGCCGGGCACCTGCCCGTGGCGAGGTACTACCACCCCGACGAGTTCGCCGAGCTCGCCGCGATCGGACGGGAGCTCGGCTTCGCCCACGTCGAGTCGGGGCCGCTCGTGCGGAGCTCGTACCACGCCAAGCGCCAGGCGGACGCGGCGGGAGTCAGCGCGTGACCTACGCGCCGATCCTCATGACGTTCGCCTTTGCCGCCGCCGTCGCGGGGGCCCTGATCCTCCTGCCGAAGCTGCTCGCGCCGCGGCGCCTCACGCCGATCAAGGCGGAGCCGTTCGAGTGCGGCAAGGACCCGATCGCGATCTCGGAGGGGCGCTTCGCGATCAAGTTCTCCACGATCGCGATCTTCTTCATCATCATCGACATCGAGCTCCTCTTCATCTGGCCGTGGGCGCTCCTCTACCGCCAGCTCGGCTGGTTCGGGTTCCTCGAGATGATGGTGTTCCTCGGGATCCTGATGCTCGGGTTCCTCTACAATGGGAGTAGGCAGCTTCTTCACGTCCAAGCTCGATGAGGCCATCGGCTGGGCGCGGAAATATTCGATCTTCCAGTACCCGTTCGTCACCGCGTGCTGCGGCATGGAGTACATGGCCACCGCGTGTTCCCACTACGACATCGACCGCTTCGGCGCGGGGCTCCCGCGCTTCTCGCCCCGCCAGGCGGATGTCCTGTTCGTCGTCGGGACGATCAGCCACAAGTTGGCGCCGGTCCTCAAGCGGGTCTACGACCAGATGACGGAGCCGAAGTGGGTCGTCGCCTTCGGCGTCTGCACGTGCACGGGGGGCTTCTACGACAACTACGCGACCGTCCAGGGCATCGACACGATCATCCCGGTGGACGTCTACATCCCGGGGTGCCCGCCGCGGCCCGAGTCCGTCATCGACGGGCTCATGAAGCTCCAGGACAAGATCGCCGCCCAGGCCCAGAGGTACTAGGAGAGGTGCTGAATAAGGTGCAGGCTGCTCAAAAAGGTCCAGATGCAAGGCGGCGCCCGCTGGCCGCACGCGAGGCGTACTCCCCGTACGTTGAGCGTGCGGCCGAGGGCGCCAACGCCGCAGATGGGCCTTTTTCAGCAGCCTGCTAGGACCTCCGTGGACGGGGCGGCGATCCTCGAGCGGCTCAGGGGGCGGTTCGGCGGCGACGTCGTCGAGACGCACGACCATCGCGGGGACCACACGGCGGTCGTCACGCGCGGGGCGCTGCCGCGCCTGCTCGCGCACTGCCACGACGAGCGCCCGCTCGCGTTCGACGTGCTCATGGACCTCACCGCGGTGGACTACCTCACCTACCCCGGCCGCGAGGACGGGCCGCGCTTCGAGGTCGTCTACCACCTCTACTCGCTCGCCCACAACCATCGGCTGCGCGTGAAGGTCCGGGTCGACGAGGACGACGCCGTCGTCCCGAGCGCGGTGGACCTCTGGCCGATCGCCGACTGGTTCGAGCGCGAGGTGTGGGACATGTTCGGGGTGCGCTTCAGCGGGCATCCCGATCTCCGGCGCCTGCTCCTGTACGAGGAGTTCATCGGTCATCCGCTGCGGAAGGACTACCCGATCGACCGGCGCCAGCCGCTGATCGGCCCCACGGTTTAGGGACGGTGATGGCGGACACGGCGCGACGCGAGTTCATGCTCGGGGAGGGCGGCGGCACCGGCGGCGGGAGCCAGAACCTCCACGTCGGCGTGGGGCCGGCGCACCCCGCGATGCACGGGATCATCCGCATCACGACCGAGCTCGACGGCGAGATCATCGTTCGAGCGGACGTAGAAATCGGGTATCTCCATCGGGCGTTCGAAAAAGAATGCGAAGCGGGCGGATGGAATAACGCCATGCCGTACACCGACCGGCTCAATTATGTATCGCCGCTCATCAACAACTTCGGCTACTGCTCCGCCGTGGAGAAGCTCCTCGGCATCGACGTCACCGAGCGGTGCAAGTACATCCGCGTCATCATGTCCGAGATCTCGCGGATCTGCGACCACCTGACGTGCATCGGCGCCACGGCGATGGAGCTCGGCGCCTTCACCGTGTTCCTCTACATGATCAAGGCGCGCGAGTTCCTGTGGGAGCTGGTCGAGGACGTGACGGGCGCCCGGCTCACGATCTCGTACGGCCGGGTGGGCGGCGTCAAGGCCGACCTGCCCGACGGGTTCGCCGAAAAGACGCTCCGCGCGCTCAAGGAGACGCGCGAGGTGCTCGACGAGGTGCACCGGCTGCTCACCGGCAACCGGATCTTCACGGACCGCATGGTGGGTGTGGGCGCGCTCAGCCGCGAGGAGACGATCGCCTACGCGATCACCGGCCCGATGCTGCGCGCGGCGGGCGTGTCCTACGACGTGCGCCGGGCGCAGCCGTACTACGTGTACGATCGGCTCGAGTTCGAGATCCCGACGCAGAAGGACGGCGACAACTACGCGCGCTACCTCGTGCGCATGGCGGAGATGGAGCAGTCCATGCGCATCGTCGAGCAGGCGCTCGCGTCGATCCCGGGCGGGCCGGTCAACGTGGACTTCGAGGGGCGCCCGATCGATCCCGCCGCGTACGTGGACCGGGGCAAGCAGGGGAAGACCGACGGCCTCCTGCTCGTGCCGTTGACGCTCTCGCCCAACCTCCAGGGCCAGCAGCGCGCGGCCTCCGCGCGCATCAATGCGGACGACAAGCGGGTGGTCCTGCCGCCGAAGGAGAACACGTACGGCTCGATCGAAGGCCTGATGAACCACTTCATGCTGATCATGGAGGGCTACGGGATCCGGCCGCCCCGGGGCGAGGCGTACTTCCCGGTCGAGGGCGCGAACGGCGAGCTCGGCTTCTACGTCGTGTCGGACGGCGGTGACCGCCCGTACCGCGTGCGCTGCCGGCCGCCGTGCCTGCCGCCGATGGCGGCGCTCCACCGGATGATCGAAGGCGAGATGGTCGCGGACCTCGTCCCGACGTTCGGCTCGGTGAACATGATCGGCGGGGAGCTCGACCGGTGAGCGTCGGGAATGACGCTCCGGGCGCCTGGAACAGGCCACCCTCGGGGCGCGCCGGCCTCGCGGACCCCGCTCCACGGGTCGCCTTCACCGCCGAGCAGCTCGCGGAGGCGCGCCGCCTGCAGTCGCTCTACCCGGACCCCCGCGGCGCCCTCCTCCCGGTGCTCCAGATGGCGCAGGACGCGTTCGGCTACATCTCGCTCCCGGTCGAGGAGTACGTTGCCGGTCTGTTCAACCTGTCGCCGGCCCACGTCCACGAGGTCGTGACGTTCTACACGCTCTTCTTCCGCGAGCCGAAGGGCCGCCACGTCGTCGCGGTCTGCCACAACCTCTCCTGCCACCTCGCCGGCGCGCCCGAGATCGTCGCGCGTCTCAAGGCGCGCCTCGGCATCGAGGTCGGCGAGACGACGGAGGACGGGAAGGTCACCCTCCAGTCGGTGGAGTGTCTCTGCGCCTGCGAGCACGCGCCGATGATGCAGGTGGACGACCGCTACGAGCTCGGGCTGACGCCGGAGAAGGTGGACCGGATCCTCGAGGGTCTCCGATGACCGCCGAGAAGCTCCTGACGCGGAACTTCGGCCGCGCCGACTCGCACACGCTGCGCGCGTACCTCGAGAGCGGCGGCTACACCGCCTGGCAGAAGGCGCAAGCGCTGGAGCCCGCGGCCATCACCGAGGAAGTGAAGCAGTCGAACCTCCGCGGCCTCGGCGGCGCGGGCTTCCCGACGGGCACGAAGTGGTCGTTCATCCCCAAGCACCATACGGGGCCCGTCTATCTCGTCATCAACGCCGACGAGGGCGAGCCCGGGACCTTCAAGGACCGCTACCTGCTCGAGCGCGAGCCCCACGCCCTCATCGAGGGCATGCTCATCGCCGCCCGCGCGATCCGTGCGGCCAAGGGGTTCGTCTACATCCGCGGCGAGTACGTCGAGCCGTGGCGGCGGTTCAGCGCCGCCGTGAAGGAAGCGTACGACGCCGGTTATCTGGGCCGGGGCCTCGACGTCGTGGTGCATCGCGGAGCCGGCGCCTATATCTGCGGCGAAGAGACGGGGCTGATCTCGTCGCTGGAAGGAAAGAAGGGCTGGCCGAAGGTCAAGCCGCCGTTTCCGGCGATCAAGGGCGCGTTCGGCATGCCGACGATCGTGAACAACGTGGAGACGATCTGCCACGTGCCGCACATCATCAACCGCGGCGCCGCGTGGTTCGCCTCGCTCGGCACGAAGACCCAGGGCGGCACGCGCATCTTCTCCGTGTCCGGCCGCGTGCGCAAGCCCGGCATCTACGAAGCGTCGGTGGCGATCACGCTGCGCGCGCTGATCTACGAGCTGGCCGGCGGCGTCGCGGGCAACGGGCGCCTCAAGGCGGTCGTCCCCGGCGGCTCCTCGGCGGCGATCCTGCGCGCCGACGAGATCGACGTGACCGCGGACGTGGACGGGCTCAGGAACGCGGGGACGATGGCGGGCTCGGCGGGCGTCATCGTGATGGACGAGACCGTGTCCATCCCCGAGGCGCTCATGGTCGTGGCGCGCTTCTACGCCCACGAGAGCTGCGGCCAGTGCACGCCGTGCCGCGAGTCCACCGGGTGGATCTACCAGATGACGAAGCGGATCGTCGAGGGGCGCGGCCGGAAGGACGACCTCGACACGATCCTGGACGTGGCCCGACGCGGCGCCGGCACCACGATCTGCGCCTTCTACGACGGCGCCGTGGGGCCGTACATCTCCTACATCGAGAAGTTTCGCGCCGAGTTCGAGGCGCTGATCCCGAACTAACCCCATGCCCAGGCTCACGATCAACGGCGGGGAGGTCGAGGTTCCGCCCGGGACGAACCTCATCGAGGCGGCGCGGAAGGTCGGCGTCGAGATCCCGCACTACTGCTATCACCCGGGACTGTCCGTCGCCGGGCAGTGCCGCCTCTGCATGGTGGACATCGAGAAGACGCCGCGCCCGACGATCGCGTGCAACACGCAGGCGGCCGAGGGCATGGTCGTCTGGACGGAGACCGACCGCGTCAAGGAGACCCGCCGCTCCGTCATGGAGTTCCACCTGATCAATCACCCGCTCGACTGCCCGGTGTGCGACCAGGCGGGCGAGTGCTGGCTGCAGATCTACTACATGAAGCACGGCCTCTACGAGCCGCGGATGATGGACGAGAAGGTCCACAAGCCCAAGGCCGTGCCGCTGGGGCCCCACGTCATCCTCGACGCCGAGCGGTGCATCCTCTGCTCGCGCTGCGTCCGCTTCTGCGACGAGATCACGGGCACGGGCGAGCTCGGCATCTTCCACCGCGGCGACCACTCCGAGATCGGGCTCTTCCCGGGGCGGGAGCTCGCCAACAAGTACTCGGGCAACGTGGTGGACATCTGCCCCGTGGGCGCGCTCACCGACCGTGACTTCCGCTTCCAGGTCCGCGTCTGGTACCTGGACGCCACGAAGTCCGTCTGCCCCGGCTGCGCGCGCGGCTGCAACATCGACGTCCACGTGAACCGCCGGCGCCCGCACCACGCCGAGGGGCGCCGGGTGGCCCGGCTCAAGCCGCGCGTCAACGCGGACGTCAACACGTGGTGGATCTGCGACGCCGGGCGCTACGGGTTCACGTTCGTGGACGACAAGACGCGGCTCGTGACGCCGTCCCGCCGCGACGGCGAGGCGGTGACGGACGTCGCGTGGGACCAAGCAGTCTCAGCCGTCGCCGCAGCGCTCGAGCGCGCGGCGCCCGGGGAGGTCGCCGTCGTCGCGTCGGCGAAGATGGCGAACGAGGATCTGTGGGCGCTGCGCCGCCTGCTCGTGCACCGGGGGATCCGCCGGGTCGGGTTCCGCATCCCGCCGCGCGTCCCGGGCGACGAAGACGCCTTCCTGATCAAGGCCGACAAGAACCCGAATTCACTCGGCGCCGAGCTGATCGGGCTCGAGGGTAACGTGCGGGACCTCCTCGCCGCCGCCCGCGCGCGGCAGGTGAAGGTGCTCTGGATCTTCGGCCACGATCTCTTCGAGAGCGCCCTGCCCGAGGCGGACGTCGCCGCAGCGCTCCGGGGGGCGGAGACCGTGATCTTCACCGGCACGAGCGCGAACGCCACGAGCGAGCGCGCCCGCTGGGTGCTGCCGGCCGCGGCGTGGGTGGAGCGGGAGGGGACGTATACGAACTTCCAGGGACGCGTCCAGCGCTTCCGCCGGGCGGTCGAGCCGCTCGGCCAGGCGCTCGCGGAGTGGGACATTCTCGGCCGGGTCCTCCAGGCGCTCGGGGCCGAGGCGACGCCCCCGCGCGCGGAGCGCTGGTTCCGCGAGCTTGCGGCCGCCGTCCCCGCCTTCGCCGGCCTGACCTACCAGGCGATCGGTGACGCCGGTGTCATGGTGACGCGATGACGGCGTTGGCGGATCTGGGGATCGCCTTCGGCCGCGTCGCCTTCGTGATGCTGTTCGTCCTCAACCTGGGCGGGCTCCTGGGGTGGGTCGAGCGCAAGCAGTCGGCGATCATGCAGGACCGGATCGGCGCGAACCGCGCGTCGATCCTGGGCTTCCGCGTGTTGGGCCTCTTCCACCCCATCGCCGACGCGATCAAGTTGCTGACGAAGGAGGACTTCCGGCCCGCGCGCGCCGATCGGTTTCTGTTCGGGCTGGCGCCGTTCGTCTCGGTGTTCTTCGGACTCGTGGCGTTTGCCTCGATCCCCTTCGGCGACACCCTCCGCGTCGCCGGCCGCGAGATCCCGCTCCAGGCGGTGACGCTCAACGTGGGCGTGCTCTACGTCTTCGCGATGCTCTCGCTCGGCGTCTACGGCGTCATGATGGCCGGCTGGTCGTCAGCCAACAACTACGCGTTGCTCGGCGGCCAGCGCGCGGCGGCCCTGATGATCTCGGCCGAGATCGCGATCGGCGCCTCGATCATTGGCGTGGTCATGATCTACGGCTCGCTGGACCTCCAGGAGATCGTGCGTGCGCAGGGGGAGCTTCTGTGGGGGTGGCTCCCGGCGTGGGGCATCGTGACCCAGCTCCCGGCCTTCGTGATCTTCCTCACCGCGGGCATCGCAGCGACGAAGCGGGTCCCCTTCGACACGCCGGAAGGCGAGTCCGAGATCATCGGCTACTTCGTCGAGTACAGCGGGATGAAGGCCGGCATGTTCATGATGGCCGACTTCCTCGAGACGGTGGTCATCGCGGGGCTGACGACGTCGCTGTTCCTGGGCGGCTGGCAGGTCCCGTACCTTACCGCCGAGGGCTTCCGATTCCCGTGGGGCTGGGCGTGGGCGTTGCCGCACCTCGCCGTCGCCCTCCTGCAGGTGGGGGCCTTCGTCGTCAAGGTCTGCGCGATGATCTTCTTCATGATGCTCGTCCGCTGGACGCTCCCGCGCTTCCGCTACGACCAGGCCATGCGGCTCGGGTGGCTCGGCCTCTTCCCGCTGTCCATCCTCAACATCGTTGTGACGGGGCTGGTCCTGCTCCTCTGGAAACCATGACGATGCTCCAGCGTGTCTACCTCGTCGAGGTGCTGTCGGGGGTCGCCCTGACGGCGGCGCACTTCTTCCGCAACATGGGCGCGCACACCGCACGCGCGCTCGGCCGGAAGGACGCGCGCGGCGCCGTGACCATCCAGTACCCGGAGGAGCGCCGCCCCTACTCGCCGCGGCTGCGAAGCCTCCATCGACTGGTGAGACGCGAGGACGGCTCGCCGCGCTGCGTGGCGTGCATGATGTGCGAGACGGTGTGCCCGGCGCACTGCATCTACATCGTCGCCGACGAGCACCCGAACCCGGAGATCGAGAAGGTCCCGCGGCGCTTCGACATCGACCTCGGCAAGTGCGTGTTCTGCGGCTACTGCGTCGAGGCCTGCCCGGAGGACGCGATCCGGATGGACACCGGCATCCTCGAGTTTTCCTCGTACAGCCGCACCGGGATGATCTACACGAAGGAGATGCTGCTCTCGCTCGAGCCCGCCGGGCCCGACGGCCGCCCGGCCTCCCCGGTCCCGATCCCGGCCGACCGGAGGCCGTAGTGGCGTCCGTGGCGTTCGTCCTGATCGCGGCGCTCGCCGTCGGCTCGGCGCTCGGGCTCGTGCTCAAGCGGAACGCGATCCACGGCGCGCTCTTCCTCGTCGTGAACCTCGCGTCCGTCGCGGCGCTCTACCTCATGCTCGGCGCGGAGTTCCTCGCGGCCGCGCAGGTCATCGTGTACGCGGGCGCGATCATGGTGCTCTTCGTCTTCGCGATCATGGTCCTCATCCCGGGCAAGGAGGAGACCGGGCCGGACCCGCGGCGCCCCTGGCGGCTGGTCGCGGTGCCGGTCGGGGCGCTCCTCGGCGTCCAGCTCCTCGTCGTCGTCCGCGCGCTGCGCGGCGGCGCCCCGGCGGGCGCCCAGCCGGTGCCCGGCAGCGTGGAGGCGCTCGCGCGCCTGCTCTTCACCCAGTACCTGTTCCCCTTCGAGCTGACCTCCGTGCTGCTGCTCGCCGCGATGGTCGGCGTGCTGCTGCTGGCGCGGCGGCGGACCTGACGTCGGCGGTCCTCTTCACGATCGGGGTCGTCGGCGTCGTCATCCGGCGCAACCCGCTCGTGATGTTCATGTCCATCGAGGTGATGCTGAACGCGGCGAACCTCGCCCTCGTGGCCTTCGGTCGCCGGGCCGGCAACGCCGAGGGCCAGGCGCTCGTGTTCTTCGTGATGGCCGTCGCGGCCGCGGAGGTGGCGGTGGGCCTCGCGATCATCGTCACGATCTTCCGCCTCCGCCGCCGGCTCTCGGTGGACGACCTCAGCGTGATGCGCTGGTAGCGGGAGGCAGGCATGGCCAAGACGGTGGCGCAGCAGAAGGCGATCCCGGGTCCCGGCCTCGACCCCCAGCTGGCGAGACGGCTGCTCGGGACGATGCTGCTGATCCGACGGTTCGAGGAGAAGGCGGCCGAGGCCTACACGCTCGGCAAGATCGGCGGGTTCCTCCACCTCTACATCGGCGAGGAAGCGGTCGCCGCGGGCGCCACCTCGGCCCTGCGCCCCGACGACTACGCGATCTCGGCCTACCGCGAGCACGGCCACTGCCTGGCCAAGGGCGCGGACCCCCGGCGGATGATGGCCGAGCTCTTCGGCCGCCGCGACGGGCTCTCCAAGGGCAAGGGCGGCTCGATGCACCTGTTCGACCGGAGCGTGAACTTCCTCGGCGGCCACGCGATCGTCGGCGCGCACCTGCCGCTCGCCGCGGGCGTGGGCCTCGCCATCAAGTACGATGGGCGCGACCAGGTGGTCGTCTGCTACTTCGGCGACGGCGCCGTGGCGCAGGGCGAGTTCCACGAATCGCTGAACCTGGCCGCGCTCTGGAAGCTGCCCGTGATCTACCTCTGCGAGAACAACCGCTATGCGATGGGCACCTCCACCGAGCGGGCGCTCGCCCAGACGGAGATCTGGAAGTTCGGCCAGACGTACGGGATCGCGTCCGAGCGGGTGGACGGCATGGACGTAGACGGAGATCTGGAAGTTCGGCCAGACGTACGGGATCGCGTCCGAGCGGGTGGACGGCATGGACGTTCTTGCCGTGCGCGACGCCGTCGCCCGGGCGGCCGCCCGGGCGCGCGCCGATCGGACGCCGTCGCTCATCGAGGCGGACACCTACCGGTTCCGCGGCCACTCGATGCGCGACCCCGCGGGAGCGGTCTACCGGACCAAGGAGGAAGTCGAGCGCGAGAAGCAGCGTGACCCGATTCCCCTCTTTCGCGAGCGCGCGCTCGCGGCCGGCGCCCTCACGGAGGCGGACGTGCGGGCGATCGAGAAGGACGTCGACGACCGCGTGGACGAGGCCGTGGCATTCGCCGACGCCTCCCCCGAGCCGCCGGCCGAGTGGCTGCTCACCGACATCTACAAGGAGGCGTGAGATGGCGGTGATGACCTACCGCGAGGCCCTGAACATGGCGCTCCGCGAGGAGATGCGCCGCGACGGGCGCGTGTTCGTGATCGGCGAGGAGGTCGGCCTCTACGAGGGCGCCTACAAGGTGACGCAGGGGCTCCTGAAGGAGTTCGGGCCCCGGCGCGTGGTGGACACGCCCATCTGCGAGTCGGGGTTCACGGGCGTCGGCATCGGCGCCGCGATGGTCGGGCTGCGCCCCGTCGTCGAGATGATGACCTTCAACTTCGCGATCATCGCCCTCGACCAGATCGTCAACACGGCGGCGAAGCTCCACTACATGTCGGGCGGGCAGTTCAACGTGCCGATCGTCATCCGCGGGCCAGGCGGGCCGGCGGCCCAGCTCGCCGCCCAGCACTCGCAGTCGATGGAGACGTACTTCTACCACGTCCCGGGGCTCAAGGTCGTGCGCCCGACGACGCCGATGGACGCGAAGGGGCTGCTCAAGTCATCGATCCGCGACGACAATCCCGTCATCTTCATCGAGTCGGAAACCCTCTATCCCGTCAAAGGCGAGGTTCCGGAGGATCCCGACTTCGTCATCCCGCTGGGCAAGGCGGTCGTGCGGCGCGAGGGGAAGGACGTCACCGTGATCGCGTACATGGGCATGATGTACCGCGCGATGGAGGTGGCCGAGGACCTCGCCAAGGAAGGCCTCTCCGTCGAGCTGGTGGACCCGCGGACGCTGCGCCCGATGGACACGGAGACGATCATCGGGTCGGTGCGGAAGACCCACCGCTTGGTGGTCGTCGAGGCGGGCGCGGGCTTCGCCGGGATGGGCTCGGAGATCGCGTCCTTCGTCACCGAACAGGCGTTCGACGACCTCGACGCGCCCGTCGAGCGCGTGACCGGCGCCAATGCGCCGATGCCGTACGCGAGGAACCTCGAGAAGCTCAAGACGCCGTCGAAGGACAAGATCGCCGCCGCGGTCCGCCGCGTGTGCGGCGCGAACGGGGGCTGAGCCATGGCCGTCACGAAGGTCGTCATGCCGAAGCTCTCCGAGGCGATGGAGAGCGGGAAGATCATCAAGTGGCTGAAGAAGGAAGGCGACCGCGTCCAGGGCGGCGACATCCTGGCGGAGGTCGAGACCGACAAGGCCGACGTCGAGATGGAGGCGTTCGGCGCGGGCGTGCTGCGCACGATCATCGTGCCGGCGGGTGAGAAGGCGCCGGTCGGCACGCTGATCGGCGTCATCGCCGAGCCCGGCGACGACATCTCCGCGCTGCTCGCGGGGGTGCCCGTGGCCGCTCCGTCCGGGCCGGGGGCCGGGGCCGAGGCTCAGAAACCTCCACTTCGCCCGGCCCCCATCCCGGCCGGCGCACCGTCTGCGCCGAGCGTCCAGCCGGCGCCGCCGGTCGCCCGCCCCGCGGTGGTCGCCGGCGCGCCTACCGCGAGCATCGCGCCACCGCGTGGCGGGCGGGTCAAGGCCTCGCCCCTGGCGAGGAAGATCGCCGCGCAGTCCGGCGTGGACCTCCGACTCCTCCAGGGCACCGGGCCCGGCGGCCGGATCGTGCGGCGCGACGTCGAGGCGGCCGGCGTGGCGGCCCACGCGGCCGCGCCCGCCGCGGCCGTGGTGCCCGGCGTCGAGTACGAGGACCGGCCGCTCACCCCGATCCGCGCGGCGATCGCCCGGCAGATGCCCATGGCGAAGGCGCCGGTCCCGCACTTCTACGTGACGAGCGAGGTGGCGATGGACCGGGCGTGGGAGCTCCGCGAGGAGCTGAACGCGCTCGAGGGCCAGCCGAAGATCTCGGTGAACGATCTGGTCGTCCGCGCGTGCGCGCTCGCGCTCATGAAGCATCCGGGCGTGAACGCCTCCTTCCGGGGCGACGCGATCCGCGTCTTCCACCGCGCGCACATCGGCGTCGCCGTCGCGCTCGAGGACGGCCTCATCACGCCGGTCCTCCGCGACTGCCAGGCGAAGCCGCTGACCCAGATCGCCGTCGAATCGCGCGACCTCGCCGAGCGCGCCCGCGCCCGCAAGCTCAGGACGACCGAGCTCTCGGGTGCCACGTTCTCCGTCTCGAACCTCGGGATGTTCGACGTGGCGGAGTTCTCCGCGATCATCAACCCGCCCGAGGGCGCCATCCTCGCCGTCGGCGCGGTCCGGCGCGTACCGGTCGTGGAGGACGCAGGCCTCGGCGTCGGGCGGCGGCTGTCGCTGACGCTCTCCTGCGACCATCGCGTGATGGACGGTGCGATGGGCGCCCGGTTCCTCCAGGACCTCAAGCGTCTGCTCGAGGAGCCCTTGAGGCTCCTGGTCTAGCGTCGGGTCGCCGAAATCATGTCAACGATCGCGCGGCGGAGCCGACGGGCACGCACGACAGAGGTCGCGGGACCAC
Organism: Candidatus Rokuibacteriota bacterium; assembly: GCA_016179925.1. Taxonomy (GTDB): domain Bacteria; phylum Methylomirabilota; class Methylomirabilia; order Rokubacteriales; family CSP1-6; genus JACPCG01. The sequence continues at coordinate 41,511 of JACPCG010000014.1, forward strand.
GCGGCACGCGTCCGCCCCGTTGCGGCTGGGCTCCATCCCGGCGCGCCCGGTCCGCACCCACCGGCGCAGGAACGGGTCCCGCGACCCCCGTCGCACGCGCCCGTCGGCCCCGGGGCCCGCATGGCGGCAGCTCTTAACATGACTTCAGCGATGGGACACTAGCGTCCGATGCCAACGCACAACGTCGATGTCGCGGTGGTGGGCACCGGGCCCGGCGGCTACGTCGCCGCCATCCGCGCCGCGCAGCTCGGGCTCAGCGTCGCCGCCGTCGAGGACGACCGCCCGGGCGGGGTGTGCCTGAACTGGGGGTGCATCCCGACCAAGGCGCTGCTGCGCAACGCCGAGGTGCTCAACCTTGTCGAAAAGGCCGAGCGCTTCGGCATCCGGATCGAGAAGTTCCACGCGGACTACGCCGAGGCCGTGCGCCGGAGCCGCGCCGTCGCCGACCGGATGGCCAAAGGCGTCGAGTTCCTGTTCCGCAAGAACAAGATCACGCTCGTGTCCGGCCGCGCCACTCTCGCCGCGCCCACGCGCCTGACCGTGACGCCGGCGGCCGGGGCCGCCGTCACCGACACGATCGAGGCGCGCCATGTCATCCTGGCGACCGGCTCGGAGCCGAAGTCGCTCCCCGGCGTGGCGATCGACGAGGAGCGCGTGATCTCCTCGAACGGCGCCGTGCGCCAGGAGCGCCGGCCCGCGTCGCTGATCGTGATCGGGGCCGGCGCGGTCGGCGTGGAGTTCGCCGACGTGTACCGCGCCTACGGGGCCGCGGTCACGCTGCTCGAGGCGTTGCCACGCGTGGTGCCGGTCGAGGACGAGGAGGTCTCGAAGGAGCTCGCGAAGTCCTTCCAGCGGCGTGGGATCGAGATCAAGACGGGCATCGACGTGCGCGGGGTGACCTCCGGGGGCGCCGGCGTCGTCGTCGAGACCGACATGGGCAAGATCGAGGCCGAGCAGGTCCTCATGGCCGTGGGACGCCAGGCACGCGTCAAGGGGATCGGGCTCGAACCGCTCGGCGTCGCGATGGACCGCGGCTTCGTGAAGATCTCGCCGCGCATGGAGACCTCCGTGAAAGGACTCTACGCCATCGGCGACATGGCGGGGCCGCCGCTCCTCGCCCACAAGGCCATGGCCGAGGGCGTCGTCGCCGCCGAGGCGATCGCCGGCCGCGACCCGCGTCCAATCGAGTACGCGAACGTGCCCTCGTGCACCTACTGCCGGCCGCAGATCGCCTCCATCGGCCTCACCGAGGGGAAGGCGCGGGAGAACGCCCGCGAGGTGACGGTCGGCAAGTTCCCGTTCACGGCGAGCGGCAAGGCCCAGGCACTCGGCGAGACTGAGGGCTTCGTCAAGGTGGTCGCCGACAAGGCGACGGGCGAGATCCTCGGCGCCCACATCGTGGGCCACGAGGCGACGGAGCTCATCCACGAGTTCGCGCTGGGCTGTACCCTCGAGGCCACGCTCGAGGAGATCGTTCACACGATCCACGCCCACCCGACGATGTCCGAGGCCGCGCTCGAGGCCGTGCTCGGCGCGCTCGGCCGGGCAATCCACCTGTAGGGGTGACCATGGATTTCGAGCTGACCTCCGAGCAGCGGGCTCTCCGGGCCCTCGCCAGGAAGCTCGCCGACGCCGTCTTCGCCCCGCGCGCCGCGAAGTGGGACGCGCTGGAGGAGTATCCGTGGGAGAACGTGAAGGACCTCGTCGGCGCCGGCCTCATGGGCATGACGGTCCCGGCCGAGCACGGCGGGTCCGGCCGGCCCGTGCTCGACGTCGTGCTCGTCATCGAGGAGATCGCGCGCGCGTGCGGCATCACGGCGCGGATCGTCGTCGAGGGGAGCCTCGGCGTCGTCGGCGCGCTCACGGCGTACGGGACCGACGCGCAGAAGCGCCGCTACTTCCCCTGGGTGCTCGACGGCGAGAAGCCGGCGATCGCGATCAGCGAGCCCGCCGCCGGCTCGGCGGCGACCGACCTCGAGACGCACGCCGAGGAGGCGCCCGGCGGCTTCCGGCTCACCGGCCACAAGTGCTGGATCACGGGCGCCGGCACCTCGCGCCTCTACCTCGTGTTCGCGCGCTTCGGCGGCCGGCCGGGCGCCGAGGGCATCGGCGGGCTCCTCGTCGAGCGCGACACGCCCGGCTTCACGATCGGCCGGCGCGAATTCATGATGGGGCTCCGCGGGATCCCCGAAGGGGAGCTCCACTTCGACGGCTGTGTCGTCCCGCGGGACAACCTCCTCGTCGGGCCCGGCGACGGCTTCAAGAAGCTCATGCGCGCCTACAACGGCCAGCGGCTCGGCGCCGCCACCGTCGCCCTCGGCCTCGCCCAGGGTGCGTACGAGAGGGCGCTCGCCTACGCGACCGAGCGGAGGCAGTTCGGGCGCCCGATCGCCGACTTCCAGGGCATCCGCTGGAAGCTCGCCGACATGGCGATCCGGCTCGACGCGGCACGCCTCCTGATCCACCGTGCGGCGGCGCGCGCGGGCCGCGGGTTCCCCGACGCGCTCGAGGCGGCGAAGGCCAAGACGTTCGCCGCGGAGACGGCGCAGGAGGTCACGAGCCAGGCGCTCCAGATCCACGGCGCCGCGGGCTACGGCCGGTCGCTGCCGCTCGAGCGCATGATGCGGGATGCGCGGATGTTCGCGATCGGCGGCGGGACGCTCGAGATGATGCGGAACCTGATCGCCGACCGCGTCCTGCCGACGCGGGCGGATTGGCGCAAGTAGGCTCCTCGGGGTTGGGGAGCTCGACCTCAGCCACGCGGCGGGGTCGACCCCTTGCGGATCTCCTCGCGCATCGCGTCCTTGCCGGCCTCGAAGGCGCTCATCAGCCGCTGCGTCTGCTCCTCGAACAGCTCGCGGCTCTTGTCGAGCCACTCGCCGGCGCGGCCCTGCGCCTCGGCGGCGAACTCCTGCGCCTTCTTCGTGATCTCGCCGCCGCGCTCGGCGAGGAGCTCGCGCGTCTGCTCGCCGGTCTTCGGCGTCAACAGGACGGCGGC
>JACPCG010000021.1 GCA_016179925.1 Candidatus Rokuibacteriota bacterium
CGTCTCCGGCGTCTGGTCGGTGACGAGCGCGGCGAGGCCGGGGTAGAGGAAGCCGTGGGCGCCTCCCGACATGCCGTTCATGCTGAAGAAGAAAAAGAAGTTGGTGATCGTCGCCCGGAAGAAGGCATTGTCGGCTAGAATGGGCGAGACCGAACGATTATCGCATGGCGACGACAGACACCGTGCTGCGCCGCTCCATCGACGCGCGGGGCGACCAGCTGATCCTCACGCTCGATCCTGCGTTCCAGGGCTTGCCGGACACCGCGCACGGCGGCTCGGTTCTCGCGGCCTTCGACGCCCTCGCAGAGCTTGCCGGACCTCGGGAGGTCGCGGGCCTCTACAGGAAACGTGTGCCCCTCGGCGTTCCGCTTGAGCTCGCCCTCGAGCGCGCCGACTCCGCCTGCACCTTCGTCCTCTCCGACCGCCACACTCTTCTCGTCGACGGCCGTGTCGCGCCGGCCGCGGAAGGCAACCCCGCCGGCCCGGGCCCCCTCCTCCGCCACGCGAGCGGACGCTTCCTCCGCGTGACGCCCGGCGACGCCCAGAAGCAGCGGGTCTCGGAGGGGGCCCGGGACGCCGGGGCGCATCCGCTGCCGGTGTCGCGCACCTGCTTCGCGTGTGGGATCGACAACGAGCTCGGATTGCGCGTGCAGCTCGAGTTCGACGACGCGGAGGTCCGCGCGAGGTGGCGGCCGCGCGAGCCGTTGCGGGCGGCCGACGGCACGCTCGCGACCGCGGCGCTGACGACGCTCGCCGACGAGGCGGCGTTCTGGCTCGGCGCGCTCGCGACCGGCGAGTCCGGCATGACGACGGATCTCCGCGTGACGCTCCACCACGCCGTGGAGTTCGGCGGCGCGCTCACGGTGACGGGCGCGCGCGCCTCCGCCCGGCCGCGGACCGACCGCCGCTACTGGGACACCGAGGTCGTCGTGCGCGCGGAAGACGGCGCCACCGTCGCCTCGGCGCGCATCACGTTCGTCGCCGTCCGCGGCGCCGCGCGCCGGCTCGTCAAGGGGATGCTCGCGATCAACCCGCCCGCTGTCGTCGGCCGCGTCTTCCCCGCGTACGCGCGCTGAGCGCGCGCGTGGTGAGACCCGCGTGACGCTCCGCCAGGCCCGCCGGCTCATGCTCGTCGTCCCGGCGGCGCTCTACCTCTTCTCGTGGTTCCACCGCGTCGCCCCGGCGGTGGTGGCCGCAGACCTGATGCGCGCCTTCTCCATCACCGCCGCCGCGCTCGGAAACCTCGCGGCGATCTACCCCTACGTGTTCGCGGCGATGGCGCTCGTCGCGGGGAGCCTGGCCGACACGCTCGGCCCGCGGTGGACGATCGCGCTCGGCGGCGCCACGATGGGCGCCGGCGCCGTGCTCTTCGGTGTCGCGCCGACGTTCGACATCGCGTTCGCCGGACGGTTGCTGGTCGGGCTCGGCGCCTCCGTGCTGCTCATCGCGTGGCTCAGCCTCGCCTCGGCCTGGTTTCGGCCCGACGAGTTCGCCACGGTCTCCGGCTGGACGCAGGCCGTCGGCAACGCGGGCGCTCTCGTCGCGGCCTCGCCGCTCGCCCTCCTCGTGGAGGCCCTCGGCTGGCGGCACACGTTCGTGCTCATCGGCGGCCTCACGCTCCTCCTGGCGGCCGTGGCGGCCGCCCTCATCCGCGACCGTCCCGAGTCGCTGGGGCTCCCGCCGGTGAATCCGACCGAGAGCGCCCGCACCGCGCCGGCGCTCGCCGAGGTCCTGCGCGGCGTGCCCGGCATCGTCGCCAACCGCCGCACGTGGCCGCCGATCCTCGCCGCCGGCGGCGTCTACACGACGCTGATCACGTTCCTCGGACTCTGGGGCGTCCCCTACCTCACGCAGGTGTACAGCCTCCAGCGCGTGAACGCGGCCACCGTCGTCTCCATGCTCGCCGTCGGCATGGGCGTCGGCGCGCCGCTCGTCGGCTGGCTGTCCGACCGCTGGCTCGGCCTGCGCCGGTTGCCGATGGTGGCATTCTCGGCGATCTACGCGCTCTGCTGGGTGCCGCTCGCTCTCGGCGGCGACCTGAAGCTCCCCGCCGGAGCGCTCGCGCCCTTCTTCCTCCTGATGGGCCTCGCCTCCTCGGGGCTCATCCTCCTCTGGAGCTGCGTCCGCGAGGTGAACGACCCCCGGCGCGTGGGGATCGCCGTCGGCTTCTGCAACGTCCCGATCTTCCTCGGGTTCGCGCTGCTCCAGTGGCTCACGGGCGCCATCCTGGACGCCAAGTGGACCGGCCTCATGGCCGGCGGCACGCGCCTCTACCTCGAGGCCGCGTACCAGGCCGCGTTCGTCGTCTGCCTGGCCCTCGCGGCGGGCGCCGTCGCCGCCGCGCTCCTGGTGACGGAGACGCGCTGCCGCAACGTCTGGCAGCCCGCTGAACGTTGACGCTGACGTTTCGAATCCACGAAGTGAACGAGCGTCCGCCGCTCGGCGAAGAAGCGCTGGGCCTTGCGGGTGTCCTGGCAGTCGTTGAAGCCGAAGGTCTGGACGTTCACGCGCGCGCGTCGGCCGCCTTCGCGCGCAACTCATGCCAGACCCTCATCGGGATCGGCGGCGTGCCGGGAGCGTTCGCCTTCCCGATCGCGGGACCGTGATAGTCCGAGCCTCCTGTCGCGACGAGGCCGAGCGTCGCGCACATCGCGCGATAGGCGGCCGTCTGCGACGCTGAGTGCTCGGGGTAGTACGTCTCGATCCCCAGGAGACCGGCCTGCACCAGCTCGGGGATCATGTCGTCGCGCCCCGCGAGCCCGGGATGCGCGAGCACCGGCACGCCCCGCGCGCGGCGGATGATCGCGACGGCCTCGACGGGCGTGAGGCGCTTGCGCGGTACGTTGGCGGGGCCGCCGGCCTGCAGGTATTTGTCGAACGCCTCGCGCACGGACTTCACGTACCCCCGGGTCACCATCACCTGGGCGATATGCGGCCGGCCGGCCGAGCCTTCCCTGACGAGCGCGAACACGTCGTCCGGCTCGATCGGCAGGCCGAGCTCGGCGAGCCGCTCCGCGATCCGATAGACGCGCGCGCGGCGCTCCTCGCGCTGCTCGCGAAGGAACTGCTGAAACCAGTCCGCCTCCCAGTCAACGCAGTAGCCGAGGACGTGGACTTCGGTCGGCCCGCCGCGCGGGCCGGCGGGCACGTCGCAGTTGATCTCGAGCCCGGGGACGATCTCGAGCGGGGGGTGATTGGCGGCCTCGTCGATCGCCTCACGGAGGCCGTCGGTCGAGTCGTGGTCGGTGATGGCGAGCACGCGCACGCCGTGCTGCGCCGCCTTCCGGACCAGCTCGCGCGGGCCCAGAGCGCCGTCGGACGCGGTCGTGTGGGAGTGCAGGTCGACCGCGCCGCCCACGCTCAGCTCGTCAGATACGTCAGGATCGTGCGGACCGCGGCGCCGGTCGCGCCCTTGGGCGCGAGCGGCAGGTCCTTCTCGGTGAATGAGGGGCCGGCGATGTCGAGGTGCGCCCACGTCATGTCGCCCGCGAACTCCTTGAGGAAGAGGGCTGCGGTGATCGCGCCGCCGCCGCGCGGGCCGACGTTGTTCAGGTCGGCGATGTCGCTCTTGAGATGCTCGCGGTACTCGTCGATGAGCGGCAGCCGCCAGAGGCGCTCGCCGGCGGCGTCCGCCGCCTCGATGAGCCGCTTCGCGAGCGCGTCGTCGTTGGCCATGAGCCCCGCGCAGAGCGGCCCGAGCGCGACGACGCACGCGCCGGTCAGGGTCGCCAGGTCCACGACCTCGTCGGGCTTCACGCGCGCCGCGACGTAGCAGAGCGCGTCGGCGAGCGTCAGGCGCCCCTCGGCGTCGGTGTTGCCGACTTCGATCGTCGTCCCGTTCATCGCGCGCAGCACGTCACCGGGACGCGTCGCCGTGCCCGAGGGCATGTTCTCGGTCGCGGCGATGAGCCCGTGGACCTCGATGGGGAGCTTGAGGTCCGCGACCGCGCCCAGGACGCCGAGCACCGCCGCGGCGCCGGCCATGTCGTACTTCATGTGCAGCATCCCCTCGGCGGTCTTGAGATCGAGCCCGCCCGAGTCGAACGTGATGCCCTTGCCGATGAGCGCCACGCGCTTCCGCCGGCGGCCCGCCGGCGCGCCGCCCGGCCTGCCGGTCGGGCTGTAGGTCAGATGGATGAACTTCGGCGGCTCGGCGCTCCCCGCGGCGACGCCGAGGAAGGCGCCCATGCCGAGCTTCATGCACTCGGCCCGCTCGTAGACGCGGATCGACAGGCGCTTGTCGCGGGCGAGCTGCGAGGCCGTCCGCGCGAGGTCCGCAGGCTTCAGCTCGTTCGCCGGTGCGTTGATGAGATCGCGCGCGAAGGCGGCCGCCCGCGCGAACGCCTCGCCGCGGCGCACGCCCTCGGCGACGTCGCGCCCCCGCCGGCCGTCCGGCTCCACGACGCGCAGCTCCTCGACGACGCGGTCGGCCTTCTCCTTCTTGTAGCGCTCGAAGGCGTACGTTCCGAGGAGCGCGCCCTCGACGACGGCCTGCGCGCGCTGGCGCGCGGGCAGCCGGTCGCCGAGCACTTCGCACGCGACGGTGAGCGCGCCGAGGTCGCGCGCGCGGCGGACGCCCGCGGCGGCGGCGCGCCGCACCCCCTCGGCGGTCGTCTCGGCGCGCGGGCCGAGCCCGGCGACCACGACGCGCCGGCCGAGCGCGTGGACGTGCGTGACCTGGCCCGCCTTCGCCTTGAACTTTTCCGCGTCGAGCGCGGCCTTGAGCTGGCCGCCGGCCGCGCGGTCGAGCCGTACCAGCCCTTCCGGCAGCTTCTTCTCCTCCGCGTGGAGCCCGACGACGAGCGCGTCGGCGGCGACCTCCTCGAGCTTCTTCGTGACGACCGCAACCTTCACGCTCTCGCTCCTCCCCTGAGGGCCTGGGCCCGCCGGATCATGTCCACGAGGCCGTCGGTGATGTCGAGCTCGGCGATCCGGTCGATCTCCACCCACTGCACCGCGGCGGCGTCGCTGCCCGGCGTCGCGCGCGTGGAATCCGGAAATGCGAGGTAGTCCACCAGCACGTAATGATAACGGATACGTCCAGCGTCGTCGCGGACGACACGGTCCACGACGCCCGCGACGCCGGCAACGGTGATCGCGAGCCCGCACTCCTCGGCTACCTCGCGCACCACCGCCTCGCGCGTCGTCTCGCCGAGGTGGACGAGTCCGCCGGGCAGGCTCCACTTCCCGGCGCCGGGCGGCCGCCCGCGCTTGACGAGCAGGACCCGGGTTCCGTGGAGGACGACAGCGCCGACGCCGACGCGCGGGTGCTCCGGGTACTCGCGGCTCACGCCGGGCCCGCGAGCCACTCGGCCGTGGCGTACTTCTCCGTGACGAGCCGCGCGGCCGTCGTCGTCTCGTCCGGCGTGAGGCCGTCGGGCCTGAGCGTGAGCCCGTGCTCAGCCTCGAACGCCGCCGCGAGCGTGGCAGCAACGTCGTCGAACTTGGGCCGGTGGCCGAGCGCCGCCTCGAGCGTCGTCAGCGTGCCGAGCGGATCGCGCGTCGTGGGAAAGACCGTTCGCAGTCGCGGCCCGTCGACGCCGAGGAGCACGGAGCCGTGCTGGAGGAAGCAGGCGCCCTGGCGGCGCTGGGCGCTGCCGACGACCTTCCTCCCGCCGATTTCCAGCTCGTAGCTCCCCGTACGCGCGAAGCAGAACGGGGGCGCGGGCGCATCGGACACGGCGACAGCGACCATCTCGACGGGCGCGCCGAGCGCCGTGAGACCGCGGAGGAGCGCGCGGCCGATCCAGTGATAGGTCTGGAGGAGGTCCCCCGCGCCGCCGAGGTCGTCGGCGGAGGCGACGACCGAGTAGGTCAGCTCGCGCTCGGGACCGTCGTGGTAGATCGCGCTCCCGCCGGTCGGGCGGCGCACGAGCCCGACGCCGAGGCGGTAGCACGCGACGACGTCCACGTTCCGATCGAGCGGCTGGCCGTAGCCGAGCGAGACCGTCGGCGGCTGCCACGCGAAGAAGCGCACGGTCGGCGGCGAGCTTCCCGCCTGGCGCCCGCGCCAGACCGCCTCGTCCACCGCCATGTTCGTGGCGCCGTCCGCGGGCTCGGTCACGAGCAGGCGCCAAGTCGGGCCGCGCGGGCTGTCCGTCACGCCCCTAGCATCGCACGGGAGCGCGGCGGTGGGTATCGGCGATGCGGAACTCCATGGTGTCAGACGGGCGGGAGTTTCTGCAGCGCAGCCGCGACGATCTTACACGCGGTGGTCAGGTCGATGAGCAGGCGCTCGTCGACATACAGATCGGCTTCGTGCTCTCTGCGATCCAAGGGCGAGTTCAGACCACGCGGAAGACCCCCATCACCTCGTCGCCCCGGTGATTCTCCCCTCCGCCGCGGGCTGGCTGGACGACTCCAAGCGGTTGCCGGAGAATGCGTCCGCTCATCGTCAGGCACTATAGCCTACCGATCGCCGAGCCGGCAAGGCGCCGCCGGCGCGAAGCTACGGCCGGCGGGTCCAGCGGAGGTCGGGCTGGCGCGCGGCCTTGGTCTGGTCGAGGCGTTTCACGGGCGTCGTGACGGGCGCGTCGTGGATCAGGGCGGCGCTCGACTCGGTCTCGCGCGCGATCTGGATCATCGCGTCGCAGAACTGGTCGAGCGTCTCCTTCGCCTCCGTCTCGGTCGGCTCGATCATGAGCGCTTCCTCGACGATTAAGGGAAAGTACGTCGAAGGAGCATAGAAACCGAGATCGAGAAGACGTTTGGCAATATCAGTTGCTGTAACACCGAGCTTCTTTTGACGACGAGCCGACAAGACACATTCGTGCATGCAGGGGCCGGGCACGGCGATATCGTAAACCTTCTCCAGCCGCTTCATGACGTAGTTGGCGTTGAGGATCGCGTTCTCCGAGACCGCCCGGAGGCCGTCGGCGCCCATCGTGCGGATGTACGCGTAGGCGCGCACGAGCATCCCGAAGTTGCCCCAGAAGGCCTGGAGCTTGCCGATGGACTTTGGCCGCTTCCAGTCGAGCGCGTAGCGATCCTCCTGCTTCGTCACAACGGGCACCGGCAGGAACGGCTCGAGATGGGTCTTCACGCCCACGGGCCCCGCCCCCGGCCCGCCGCCGCCGTGGGGCGTCGTGAAGGTCTTGTGGAGATTGAAGTGGCAGACGTCGAAGCCCAGATCGCCCGGCCGCGTGATGCCGAGGATCGCGTTCAGGTTCGCGCCGTCCATGTAGACCTGCACGCCCTTGGCGTGACACATCTCGGTGATCTCGACGATGCGCGGCTCGAACATGCCGAGCGTGTTCGGCACCGTGATCATGAACGCGGCCACGTCGGTGTCGAGGTGGCGGGCCAGCTCGTCCAGATCCACCTCGCCGTTGGGCTGCGACTTCACCTCCACGACCTCGTAGCCGGCGAGGGCCGTCGAGGCAGGATTGGTACCGTGGGCCGAGTCGGGGACGAGCACCTTCGTCCGCTTCTCGCCCTGCGACCGGTGATAGGCGCGGATCATGAGCACGCCGGCGAATTCGCCCTGGGCCCCGGCGGCGGGCTGGAGCGACACCGCGTCCATCCCCGCGATCTCAGCGAGGTCGCCCGCCAGCTCGTGCATGAGCTGGAGCGCGCCCTGCGCGAGCGGTTCGGGCACGAGCGGGTGGAGCCTCGCGAAGCCCGCGAGGCGCGCCGTGTCCTCGTTGAGCTTCGGGTTGTACTTCATCGTGCACGAGCCGAGCGGATAGAAGTGCGTGTCCACGCCGTAGTTCATGCGGCTCAGGCGCGAGTAGTGGCGCACGACGTCGAACTCGGAAACCTCGGGGAGCGCCGGGGCGTCCTTGCGGACGTAGCTCGCGGGCAGGGGCGCCGCGGGCACGTCGGACTCGGCGAGCGAGTAGGCCTCGCGCCCCGGCGAGGAGAGCTCGAAGATCAGCCTGTCGTAGCCGCTCATGCCCCCACCGCCTTTCCGAGCGCGTCGGCGAAGGCGTCGATCTCGGCCTTCGTGCGCTTCTCCGTCACCGCGACCAGCAGGCAGTCGGCGAGGCCGCGGTCGAAGGTCTTGAGCGGTACGCCGGCGAGGATCCCCCGCTTCGCGAGGCGCGCCACGACCCGCTCCGGCGACTTCGGCAGCTTCAGCAGGAACTCCTTGAAGAAGGGCGCGCCGAAGCGGAGCGAGACGCCGGGGACCTTCGTCAGCGCGGCGGCGGCGTAGTGGGCCTTCGCCGCCGAGAGCTCGCCCACCCGGACGAGACCCCGCCGCCCCAGCGTCGCGAGGTAGATCGTCGCCATGAGAGCGCAGAGCGCGACGTTCGTGCAGATGTTAGAGGTCGCCTTCGCGCGCCGGATGTGCTGCTCGCGCGTCTGGAGGGTGAGCACGAAGCCGCGCGCGCCGTCCCGGTCCACCGTGGCGCCGACGAGGCGGCCGGGCATGCGCCGCACCAGCTCCTTCTTGGCGGCGAACACGCCGAGGTTCGGGCCGCCGAAGCTCATCGGCACGCCGAGCCCCTGCCCCTCCCCGACGACGAGATCGGCGCCGAGCTTCCCCGGAGCCTCGAGAACCCCCAGATTCACGGGGTCCACGACGACGATCAGCAGCGCCCCTGCCGCGCGAGCGATCTCTGCGGCTGCCGCGACATCCTCCAAACAGCCGTAGAAGTTCGGGGTCTGGACGACGAGCGCCGCGGTCTTCGGCCCGACGAATTTCTGCGCTGCGGCGAGCTCGGTCACGCCCTCGGGCGCTCCGGCGTCGCGGAGCTTGATCCCCGGCCCCTCGCAGTAGCTCGCGGTCACTCGCCGGTAGAGCGGGTGCACGCCACGCGAGAGGACGACCTCGCGTCGATCCGTGACGGCGTGCGCCATGAGCACCGCCTCGGCGAGTGAGGAGGCGCCGTCGTAGATCGAGGCGTTGGCGACGTCCATCCCCGTCAGCTCGGCGATCATCGTCTGGTACTCGTAGATCGTCCTGAGCGTCCCCTGACTGGCTTCGGGCTGGTACG
>JACPCG010000022.1 GCA_016179925.1 Candidatus Rokuibacteriota bacterium
GTAGCCACGGTTGGTCCTCACCTCGAAGACACGCTGCTCACCGTTGTCGTGACGCGCGCTCACGTAGAACGGCCCCGCGTCCGTCATGACGGCGGCGCCGTCCGGCACGTCCTTCAGCCGGGTCAGGCCGCTGCTCATCACGAGCGTGTCGCCGACGAGGCATTTGTGGATGATCGCCGCCGCCTTCACGGAGTCGAAGATCTCCTCCATCGAGTCGCCGACCGGGAGCACGTAGCACGCCGAGTACTGCAGCCCGTTCCCCTTCCCCGCGTTCATGAGCGTGGGCGAGTTCGGCAAGAAGTAGCCGTCGATCATCATCTCGTAAAACGCCGCCGCGATCTCCCGCACCGCGGCTTCGCTCCGCCCGTAACGGGCCTCGCCCGCGGCGATGGACAGGGCAACTCGCCAGCACATCTCCTCCGGCGTTTCCACGACTTCGCCACCCTCCCGCGCGAGGTAGCGCTCCCGGAGCACGCGCAGTGCAGGCTCGGTCCACTTGCCAACCTTCGCGGGGCGGGTTTCAGACAGCATGCGACTCCTCCTTCGGGTCAGCTTCGCGGGGTGAACCCGGGCTGGAAATCAGATGGCAGGTTGTCATGACGATAAATCCGCTGCCTCCTATATCTTGTGGTGACCGCGACTCTAGCACGCAGAATCTAGCGTACGTCAAGAAAAAAGGTATCCACGGCGCATCCCCTGTCTATCCACCGGCCGTGATATCCTCGGGCGGTATGAACGCCCGCCTCCTGATCCTCACCCTGGTCCCGGCGGCGGTGGCTTTCCAGTTGACGGCAGTGTGGGCCCAGGCGCCTCCAGCCCCCACGCCGAGCCCTCCGGCCGTGGTCGCCAAGGTGCTCACCCTGGACGAGTGCATCGCGATCGCGCTCGAGGCCCAGCCGCGCATCCAGGCGACGCTCGCTGACTATGCCGCAGCGCGCTATCGCGTGAACCAGGCGCTGGCGCCGCTCCTGCCGCAGCTCACGGGCGCGCTCTCGGCGACCCGGAGCGAGTCGACCTTCCTCAGCACGTCCGCCACGACGGGGGCGACGACCACGGTGCAGCAGAGCCGCCAGCTCGGGGACACGTTCCTCGCCCAGGTCCAGCTCTCCCAGCTCCTCTTCGACTTCGGCAAGAACCTCGCGGCGAGCGAGGCGTCGCGGAAGCTCGCCGAAGTCGCCGTGGAGGACGTCGAGCTCCAGCGCCAGCTCATCGCGCTCACCGTGAAGGAGGCGTACACCAACCTCCTCTTCGCCCTGCGCCTCATCCGCGTCCAGGAGGAGGCCGCGCAGCGCGCCGAGCTGAACTTGAAGTCGGCCAAGGGATTCTTCGAGGTGGGCACCCGGCCGAAATCCGACGTGGCGCGCGCTGAGGTCGACGTGGCTAACGCGCGCGTGGACCTGATCCGCGCGCGGAACGCCCAGCGGACCGCCCGGGTCGCGCTGAACACCGCGATGGCGATCGACGTGGACGCCCCGACCCAGATCGAGGACAATCTCGTCTTCCAGGCGGTCACCATGGACCGAGCCCAGCTTCGGGCCGACGCCCTCCGCCAGCGCCCGGAGTACCGCCAGGTGAAGCTCCGGGTGCAGGCCGCCGAGGCGACCGAGCGGCAGATGTTCCGCAACTTCTTCCCTGACATCAGCGGCAGCGGCACCTACGGTGGGAGCCAGTCCCAGCTCAACGAGCAGTGGACCCTCGGGCTCACCTTCTCGTGGTCGCTCTTCGACGGCGGCAGTCGGATCGCCCGGTATCAGGAGGCGAAGGCCAACCTCGAAGGGGCGAAGGCGCGGGTGAAGTCTCAGGAGCTGGACATCATCCAGAACCTCGAGCAGGCCCAGATCGCCGTCGAGGAGGCCCAGGAGCGGATCCAGGCGGCCCAGGCGCTCGTCGCCTCCGCCCAGGAGAACTTCCGCCTGGCCCAGGGACGGTTCGACGCCGGGGTCGGGACGATCCTCGACCTGACCGACGCCCAGCTCGCCCTCACCCAGGCCAGGAACACCGAGACCCAGGCTTTGGCCGATTACCGGATCGCCCTCGCGCGGCTCGACCGCGCCGTCGGCCGCCGCTGACCCGCCGTGCTCGACGCTGACGCGCTCTTGTAAATAGCGACAGCCGCGGTAGCGTCATAGATATGGTGAAGCGCATCGTCTCTCTGGTGGTCGTCGCGGCCCTCGTCGGCGGCGGCGTCTGGGCGTACCTTTACACCCAGAGCACCGGGAACGCCCCCAAGTACCGGTTCGGCCGCGTCGAGCGCGGTGCCCTGACGGCGGCCGTCTCGGCCACGGGCAACCTCGCCGCAGTCATCACCGTCCAGGTGGGCAGCCAGGTCTCCGGCCAGATCAAGGAGCTCCTCGTCGACTTCAACTCGGTCGTGAAGAAGGGGCAAGTCATCGCCCGGATCGACCCCGAGATCTTCGAGGCGAAGGTCAACCAGGCGAAGGCCGAGGTCGAGTCCGCCCGGGCCGCGGTCCTGAACCAGCAGGCCCAGGTGGAGCGCGCGAAGGCCGACGTCGAGAACTCCCGCGCGGCCCTCGCCGAAGCCAGGGCCCAGACGGCCAAGGCCCAGGTCGCGGTCCTCGACACCAGGCGGGATCTCGACCGGAAGACCGAGCTCCTCAGGCGCGAGCTCATCGCCAAGAGCGACACGGACACGGCCCAGGCCAACCACGACTCTGCCCTGGCGCAACTCGACTCGGCGCGCGCCAAGGAGCAGGCCCTGGCGGCGGCTATCCAGTCGGCGGGGGCCCAGCTCAAGGTCGCGGAAGCCGCGCTCGAGTCCGCCCGCGCGCTGGTCAAGCAGAAGCAGGCCGCTCTCCAGCAGGCCCAGGTGGACCTCGACCACACGACCATCCGCGCCCCCGTGGACGGCGTCGTGGTCTCCCGCGCCGTGGACGTCGGCCAGACGGTCGCCGCGAGCCTCCTGGCGCCGATCCTGTTCACGATCGCCCAGGACCTCACGAAGATGCAGGTCGAGACGAGCGTGGACGAGGCCGACATCGGCCGGATCAAGCTCGAGGACCGCGCGACCTTCACGGTGGACGCCTTCCCCGGCGAAACCTTCACGGGCGTCGCCACGCAGATCAGGAAGGCCGCCCAGATCGTCCAGAACGTCGTCACCTACACGGTGGTCGTCGCCGTCTCGAACCCATCGGGCAGGCTCCTCCCAGGAATGACCGCGAACGTCAAGCTCGTCGTCGCCGAGAAGCCGAGCGTCCTCAAGGTCCCGAACGCTGCGTTGAGATTCCGCCCCGCCGGGGCGGACGCCGCGGCGCCGTCGGCCGGCGGTGGCGCGGCGGGCCGGGGTCAGGCGGCGCCCGGAGGCCAGGCTCAGGGCGGTCAGCCGTCCCTCGAGCAGATCCGCGAGCGCCTCACCCGCGAGCTCCAGCTCACCGACGAGCAGCAGAAGAGGCTCGACCCGATCCTCCAGGACAGCCGCCAGCAACTCGTCGCGCTGCGGACCTCGGGGCTCGCCGAGGCCGAGCAGCGCTCGCGGGGCCAGAAGATCCGCGAGGGAACCCGCGCGCGGATCCGCGCCATCCTCACTGCGGAGCAGCAGGCGCGCTACGACGAGATGGCCGGCGGCGGGGCGGGCGACGGCCGGGGCGGCGCCGGCATCCCCGGGCGTGTCTGGATCCTCGCCCCCGACGGCAAGCCCAAGGCGGTCACGCTCACCCTCGGTCTGAGCGACGGCACGGCGACCGAGGTGCTGCGCGGCGAGCTGAAAGAAGGCCAGGAAGTCATCGTGGGCGTCGCCGGAGCCACCGGACGCCCCACGCAGCCGCAGAGCGGGCCGCGACTGAGACTCTAGCCGTGGCGGCGCCGATCATCGCCACCGAGGGCCTGACGAAGGACTACCACCTCGGCCCCCATACCGTCCACGCGCTCCGCGGCGTCTCCGTCACGCTCGAGCGCGGCGAGTTCGTGGCCGTCATGGGGCCGTCGGGCTCGGGCAAGTCCACCTTCATGAACCTGCTCGGCTGCCTCGACCGGCCGACCGCCGGCCGCTACGTGCTCGACGGCGAGGATGTCGCCGGCCTCTCGCCGGACGCCCTCGCCCGCATCAGGAACGCGAAGATCGGCTTCGTCTTCCAGACGTTCAACCTCCTGCCCCGCACGAGCGCGCTCGAGAACGTCGAGCTCCCCCTGCTCTACGCGGGCCTGTCCGGCCGCGAGCGGCGGGCCCGCGCCCGCGCGCGCCTCACCGCCGTCGGGTTGGCGGATCGTGAGACGCATCATCCCAGTCAGCTCTCGGGAGGCCAGCAGCAGCGCGTCGCGATCGCGCGGGCCCTCGTCAACGATCCGGCCGTCATCCTCGCCGACGAGCCCACGGGCAACCTCGACTCGCGGACGAGCGTCGAGGTGCTGGCGCTCCTCCAGACGCTCAACCGCGCCGGGCTTACCATCGTGCTCGTCACCCACGAGCCCGACATCGCCGCCCACGCGAGCCGCGTCCTCACCTTCCGCGACGGGCGGCTCCGCGGCGACGACCGCGTCGCCGCGCCGCGCGACGCGGCGGCGGAGCTTGCCGCGATGCCCGACGAGGAGGAGGCGGCGTGAGCGTCTGGCAGAGCATGAAGATCGCGGGGCGCGCGCTGCGCGTCAACAAGCTCCGGAGCGCGCTCACGATGCTCGGCATCATCATCGGGGTCAGCGCGGTCATCGCCATGGTCGGCGTGGGCGCCGGCGCCCAGGCGCGCGTCGCCGAGCAGATCCAGAGCCTCGGCTCGAACCTGATCATCGTGCTCTCGGGCAGCGTCACCTCGGGCGGGATCCGCCTGGGGCACGGCAGCCAGCTCACGATCAGCGAGGACGACGCCGCCGCGATCGCCCGCGAGGTCCAGGGCGTCCAGGTCGCCGCGCCCTCGGTGCGCGGCGCCGCGCAGGTCGTCTACGGCAACCTCAACTGGTCGACCGTGATCCAGGGCGTCACGCCCGACTACCTCGAGGCGCGCGACTGGCCCGTGATGGAGGGCCGCCCTCTCAACCCCGAGGACGTGGACGGCGCGACGAAGGTCGCGATCGTCGGCCAGACGACGGCGCTCAACCTCTTCGGCGACTCCGAGCCCCTGGGCCAGATCATCAGGATCAAGAAGGTGCCCTTCACCGTCATCGGGCTGCTGGCGCGCAAGGGCCAGAACTCCTGGGGCCAGGACCAGGACGACATCATCATGATCCCGCTCTCGACCGCGAAGAAGAAGGTCCTCGGCGCGAGCCAGGCGAACCCGCGGGCGGTCGGCGCCATCTCGATCAAGATCCGCCCCGGCGAGGACATGGCCGAGGCCGAGAGCCAGATGCGCGCGCTCCTGCGCCAGCGCCATCGGCTCCAGCCCTTCCAGGACGACGACTTCTGGCTCCGCAACCTCTCCGAGGTCCTCCAGACCCAGGAGGAGTCCTCGCGCGTGATGACCTACCTCCTCGCCGCGATCGCGTCGGTCTCGCTGCTCGTCGGCGGCATCGGCATCATGAACATCATGCTCGTGTCCGTCACCGAGCGGACGCGCGAGATCGGCCTGCGGATGGCCGTCGGCGCGCGGCGGCGCCACATCCTGCTCCAGTTCCTCATCGAGGCCGTCACGCTCTCGCTCATCGGCGGGATCATCGGGATCGCGCTCGGCGTCGGCGGCTCCGAGGCGATCAGCTACTTCGCCGCGTGGCGGACGCTCGTGGCGCCCGGGGCGATCGTCCTCGCCTTCGGCTTCGCCGCCGGCATCGGGATCTTCTTCGGCTTCTACCCCGCCCGCAAAGCCTCACGCCTCGACCCGATCGAAGCGCTCAGGTACGAGTAGCCCAGGAGCCCGGGCGGGGACGGGAGGCCTTCCTCGACCACGCTAGCACTCGCTGCGCGAGCTTACGTGGGCGGTTCGGCGGCGAGACGACGCCCAGAAGCTACGGGTCGAGGAAGGCCTCCCGTCCCCGCCCGGGCTCGCCGCGCTACTCGAGGCCGATGGCGTCAGTCTTTCGGAAGCCCGAGGACGCGCTCGGCGAGGATGTTGCGGTTGATCTCGGAGGTCCCGGCGGCGATCGTGTCGCCGCGCGAGCGCAGGAAGCGCTGCTGCCAGTAGCCGTCCTCGACCGCGCGGGGGCTCCCCTGCGTCAGCAGGGCGTAGGGCCCCTCGAGCTCGAGCATCAGCTCGAGCACGCGCTGTACCGCCTCGCTCCAGAAGAGCTTGGCCGCCGAGCCCTCGGCGCCCGGCGGCTCGCCGCGGAGCATGCGCGTCAGCGCGCGGAGGTTCGCGTACCGGAGCGCCTCGGTGTCGATCACGAGCTGGGCCAGGCGCTGGCGGATGACGGGGTCGGCCGAGGCCGGTGCCCCCCCGCGCGGGGTGTTCCGAGCCAGCTCGAGCGCGGCGTCGATCGCGTGGCGCAGGTGGAGCTGGCGCGAGATCGTCCGCGGGCCGCGCTCGAACATCAAGGTCGTGATCGCAACCTCCCAGCCGCCGTTCACCCGCCCGACGACGTTCTCGGCCGGCACGCGCACGTGGTCGAAGAACATCTCGTTGAACTCGGGCTCGCCGCTGATCTGCCTGAGCGGCCGCACCGTGACGCCGGGGGCGTGCATGTCCACCAGGAAGAACGTGAGCCCCTTGTGCTTGGGCACCGCGGGGTCGGTCCGGGCGAGCAGGATGCACCAGTCGGCGTACTGGGCGTACGTCGTCCACACCTTCTGGCCGTCGACGACGAAGTGGCCGTCCTCACGCACGGCGCGCATCTGGAGCGCGGCCAGGTCCGAGCCCGCGTTCGGCTCGGAGAATCCCTGGCAGAAGATCTGCTCGCCCGAGAGGATGCGCCGGAGGTGCTTCTGCTTCTGGGCCTCCGTGCCGTGGGTGATGAGCGCGGGGCCCGCCATGTCGAGGCCGATCACGTTCGGCAGCTCGGGGGCCCGCGCCCGCGCCATCTCCTCGTAGAAGATCGCCTGCTGCATGATCGTGGCGCCCGCGCCGCCGTACGCGCGCGGCCAGGAGAGGCCCACGTAGCCCGCGTCGAAGAGCCGCCGCTGCCACTCGCGCAGGAAGGTGAACATCTCGTCCTGCGACCTGAACCGCCGTCGCCTCTTGGCCCAGTCTTCCTGCCAGTGCCTGGCGAGCCAGGCGCGGAGCCCGTCGCGGAACGCCTCGTCGTCCTGTCCGAGCTTGAAGTGCATGACCCTCTCCCGGTGCTATCTTCTACCGCTGATGGACCGCGCGCGCAAATCTCAGCGGAAGCGCAGGCCTGCCGCCGTGCGGCGCCCCACGCCGCAGCGGACCCCGCGCCCCACGTCGGCCGAGACGCGTCTCCTCAGGCTTGCGCGGGAGATCACCGGGCTGCCGCTCGCCGCCGCGCTCGAGACGCTCGCCGCTGCGTGGACGCCGGGCGCGGCGCTGCCCCGCGACGTCGCGCAGGCGTTCCTCAGGAGCCGCGGCGACAAGACCTCGGCGCTCGCGCTGGCGTGGGCCCGCGAGCAGGTGCGCCTGGCGCTCGAGGAAATCTTCGCCGCGGCGCCGAAGCCCGGGCGCGGCCCCGTCCAGGCCGCCCCTGACACGCTCGCCTGGCTCCTCCTGGCGGCCTGCGAGTCCATCGCCCACGAGCCGCCCTCCGCGGTGGCCGACCGGGTCCGCGCGATCCTCGAGCTCAGCGGCCTCGGCGCGACGGCAGGGTGAACATCTCGAGGCAGAGGAAGGCGGCGGCCGCGGCCATCGTCGCGACGTTCAGCCGGACCAGCGCGCGGTGCGAGAGGGCGAACGCCGTGTCGTCGTGCGCCCGCCAGGCGGCCACCACACGCGGCACGACGAAGGTGGACGCCCAGACGAGCAGGCCCAGCATGACCCCGCAGAGCGCCCCGCCGATGAGCGGCCGGAGCCGCCCCTCCCTCCCCGACGCCGCCTGGAGGACGCACGCGACGAGCGCGGCCACGCAGAGCACCGCACCCCAGGTGTAGTACGAGGGCATGACCGCGAGGACCACCTGCCCGGCGGTCCCCCGGTCCATCGCGCGCACCATCAGCGGCACCCCCGTGAGCGCGACGAACGCCATCATCCCGAGCCAGCCAGCGACGGCGATCAGGGCGAGCGCCCGGAGCACTCTCACCACGCCCCTGGCCTCCGCCGTGTCGGAGCCACGCGTTTCTGTCTCAGGCCACCTTCGCCTGTCGCGGGCCCGCGGACCCCGCTACAAAGAAACCCGAGGAGCAGCGCGTTCACACGGCGCGGCGCCTCCTGCTGGACCCAGTGGCTGACGCCGGGCAGGCGCGCGAGCCTGAACGGGCCGCTGAAATGCCGCGTCATCCTCCGAAGCAGGTGCGCGCCGAGGAAGTGGTCGGCAGTGCCCCAGATGACGAGCGTCGGCGTCGCGATCGGCGGGTACGCGCGCCCGCCCTGGGGCCGGCGGAACATCGCGCGGTACCAGTTGATCGCGCCCGTCAGCGCGCCGGGCTTGGAGAACGCCTCGAAATAGCGCGCGAGATCGCGCCGGCTGAAGGTTCCGCGCCGCGAGTGGTCATAGGCGAATTGCTTCAGCAGCTTGAAGTTGTTCGCGGCGAGGAGCGCCTCCGGCAGCGCGGGGAGCTGGAAGAAGAACATGTACCAGGATTTCTTCATCTGCTCGATGTCGCCCTCGATGAGGGCGCGGCCGAAGATCGCGGGGTGCGGGCAGTTCAGCACCGCCAGGCGCGTCGTCATCTCGGGGTGCAGCATCGCGAAGGCGTACGCGAGGGCGCCGCCCCAGTCGTGACCGACGATCGCCGCCCGCTCCTCGCCGAGCGCCCGGACGAGCCCGGCCAGGTCCTCGACCAGCTCGCTCATCCGGTACGCCTCGACGCCCTCGGGCTTGTCGGAGTCGTTGTAGCCGCGGAGATCGGGCGCGGCGACGCGAAAGCCGGCGGCC
>JACPCG010000223.1 GCA_016179925.1 Candidatus Rokuibacteriota bacterium
GAGACGGCGGCAGATCTCGTTCACCACGTCGGAATCGCCCGGCACCGGCCACAGCGGTCCGCCGAGCGCCGCCGACTGAATGCCCCACGCGGTGGCGTCGTGGAAGTAGATGAAGTGCATCAGCACATCCCGGGCCTGCCACCGGTCGACCCGAGCCTTGGTCGCCCGGCCCGGCCCTTCGAAATAGGCCAAGGTGTCCTGCACCACCCTGTCCAGGTCGGCGAGCAGCACGTCCTTCGAAGGCAGCGTCGTCATCGGTACCCCCTTCCGCAGCCAGTGTTCCGTCCGCGGAATCGTGTTAGGAACGGCCGCAACGCGACGGGCGCGCACGACAGGGGTCGCGGGGACCACGCGGCACGCGTCCGCTGCCCGGTTGCGGCTGGGCTCCATCCGGGCGCGCCCGGTCCGCTCTCACCGAGGCGGGAACGGGTCCCCGCGACCCCTGTCGCACGCGCCCGTCGGCCCCGGGCGTGACGGTAGTTCTTAACATGATTTCAGGAACGGGACACTAGCGTGAAGATCACGGGCGTCGGCGCGATCCCGCTCGCCATTCCGCTCGACGAGCGCGATCCCGCTCGCCATTCCGCTCGACGAGGGGCAGCCCGCCTCCGCGTGGGCGGCGGGCACGGGGAAGCAGATCCTCGTGCGCGTCGAAACCGACGAGGGGCTGGTCGGATGGGGCGAGTGCTTCGCGTACGGTGTGCCGCTCGCGGTCTGCAACGTGGTGGACGAGGGGCTCGCGCCGCTCGTGACCGGCCACGATCCGACGCAGATCGGGTACCTCCTCCAGCGGATGCACCAGGCGCTCATGATCTGGGGCCGGCGCGGGCTCGGGATGTTCGCGGTGAGCGGCGTCGAGCTGGCGCTCTGGGACCTCGCAGGGAAGGCGCGCGGCCTGCCTGTCTACGACCTTCTCGGGGGGCTCTGCCAGCCACGCGTGCGCGCCTACGCGAGCCTCCTGCGCTACGCGAATCCCGACGACGTCGCGCGCGTCGCCGCCAGGGCGGTCGCGCGCGGCGCCACGGCGGTGAAGCTCCACCAGATCGACCTTCCGTCCATCGCCGCCGCGCGCGAGGCGGTCGGCCCGGACGTCGAGCTCATGGTGGACACGAACTGCCCGTGGACCGTCGAGGAGGCGATCCGCATGGGGCGCCGGCTCGAGCGCTTCGACTTGCGCTGGCTGGAGGAGCCCGTGTGGCCGCCGGAGGACTATGCGGGGCTGGCCCGCGTGCGCTCCGCGATCCGCACCCCGATCGCGTGCGGCGAGAACGACGCGACGGTCTTCGGGTTCAAGGCGATCCTGGAGGCCGGGGCGGCCGACGTCGTCCAGCCGAGCGTCACGAAGGTCGGCGGGCTCTCGGAGATGACGAAGATCGCAACGCTCGCCGCCGCGGCGAATGTCACGCTGGCTCCACACTCGTACTACTTCGGCCCCGGGCTCGCCGCGACCCTCCACCTGATCGCCGCCACGCCCGGCGTGCCGTACGTCGAGTTCCCGCCGGGCGAGCTCGCGGCGCCGCTCCTCATGGCGCCGATCCGGTGCGTGGACGGCTTCGTCGGCGTGCCCGACGCGCCCGGGCTCGGCGCCGATCCCGACCCCGCCGTGCTCGCCCGGTATCCGTACAAGCGTGACGCCGCGCGCCCGTTCTACCTGACGTAACCCCGCGGGCGTTTCGCCATGGGCGTCGTTCGCGCCGTCGCTCTCGTCCTCGTGCCCGCCGGAGCCACGCCCGCTCAGCCGAAACTCCCGCCCGTGGTGAGTTGAGCGAGCGATGAAGGTCATCGACGCCACCTCGGCTGAGGACGTCGAGCGCGCGCGGACACTCTTCCGGGAGTACGATGGCCTGGTCCGCGCGCGTGTCCGCCCGTCGGGCCTCGCGTGGGTCAACCGGCGCTCGGGCGCGGCGATCGCCGGGTTCGGGGTGTGGGCCCTCGCGGGCCTCGCGCGCTGAGCCGCGGCAGGACGTCAGGCGCGCGCGGGCTCGGCGACGGCGGCGCGCAGGAGCAGGCAGAGCGGGATCGTCACCAGCACGACCAGCGCGACGATGACGAGCGTCGCCGTCACGCCGGCGACGTCGCCCACCAGGCCGTAGACCGACGGCGCGAGCGACGAGGCCCCGATCGCCAGCGTGTAGTAGAGGCCGTACGCCCGCGAGCGGCGGTCGGTGGTGACCAGATCGGCGACGGTCGCGTAGAGGACGGACGACGTCCCGTTGAGGGCGATGCCGAGCGGCAGCAGGATCGCGAGGGCCACGGGCAGCGGCGCCGCGAGGACCCCGACCTTCTCCGCGACGAGGCCACAGACGAACTTGCCGAGCGCGCCGCCGGCGAAGACGAGCGCCAGCGCGGTCCCGATGCCCGCCACGGTGGAGCCCTTCGCGATCAGCGCGAACGGCAGGAACGTCAGCAGGCCGGTGCGCGTCGCGTTGTCGATCATCCCGATCGCCGCGAGCGCCTGGAAGCCGCGCGGATCGCGGATGCCCCAGCCGTTGCCGGCCCCGTCGGCGGCCGGGGCGTGCTCCGGGACCGCGCGGCCCCCGACGACGAGCCGCGCGAGAATCGCGAGGATGGCGCCCGCGGCGAGGATGCCCACGATCCCGGCCGCGGCGGACGTCGCGCGCCAGCCGATCAGCGCCGCCGCGAACGCGACGATCGCGGACGCCGCGATCTTGCCGAGGTCGCCGGAGAAGTTGTAGGTGCCGAGCGCCGCCCGCCGCGCCCCGGTCTCGTACGCCTTGGAGACGATCGAGGAGGAGAGCGGGTGCTGGACGCCCGACCCGAGCCCGGCGAGGAGCAGGAGCGCGAGCAGCGAGACGAAGCCGCCCGCCCACATCCCGGCGGCGACGAAGCCGCACGCGGTCACCGCCGTGCCGGCCGCGAGCAGGCGCCGCTCGCCCCAGCGCTCGGCGAGGAGCCCGGCCGGGATCTGGAACGAGGCCATGCCGCCCGTGTACGCGGTGCGGATCACCCCGACCTGGGCGAAGCCGAGGCCGAACTCGCTGGCCCACAGCGGTAGGAAGATATAGAGGATGTCGGAAAAGCTGTCGTGGACGAAATGAGCGCCGCAGGCCGTGGCCAGCACCGCGCGCGGTCGGTTCTTCACGTCGAGTAGAATACCGCAGGGAGGGCCCTCCATGACGATCAGCATCACCCGCGTCTACACGCGCACGGGCGATCGTGGCGAGACGGCGCTGGTCGGCGGCAAGCGCGTGCCGAAGGACTCGCCGCGCATCGCCGCCTACGGCACGCTCGACGAGCTGAACGCGGTCGTCGGGCTGGTGCGCGTGTTCAACGAAGAGCGGATCCGGAAGAGCGCGCGGCACCGCTGGCTCGACGAGGTCCTCCGCAAGATCCAGAACCAGCTCTTCGATCTCGGCAGCGAGCTGGCGACGCCGCCGGAGGCCGCCTACGAGGGGATGTTCCGCGTGGGCGAGTACCAGGTGCGCGAGCTCGAGGCGCTCATGGACCGCTGCCAGAAGGATCTGGCGCCGCTCAAGTCGTTCATCCTGCCCGGCGGCGGGCGGATCCACGGCTTCCTCCACCAGGCGCGCACGGTCTGCCGCCGCGCCGAGCGCGAGGTGCTGGCGCTCTCGCGCGTCGAGCCGATCGGCGAACGGCCGCTCCAGTATCTGAACCGCCTGAGCGACGCCTTCTTCGTGCTCGGCCGCTGGGTCGGCAAGCACCTCGGCGAGACGGAGTACCTCTGGGAGCGCGGGCTCGCGAGCCACGCGCGCCCGCGCACGAAGCGCCCGTGATGCCCGCCGCGATGATCGCAGGCGTGTCCGAGTTTCCGGAGCGGAAGACCATGAAGAGCGCGCCGCTCGCGGTTGACAAGGCGCCCCCTTCTTCCGTATAAGTCATCAACTTGTCCCCGCAGGAGCCGCTCCTCGCCGTCCGTGACCTCACCGTCCGCTTCGGCGGCATCATCGCGCTGGACTC
>JACPCG010000023.1 GCA_016179925.1 Candidatus Rokuibacteriota bacterium
CGGGGCGTTACTGCTGGCGCTGTACGTGACTGCGGCTCTCGGCGGCCTGCTGGTGGAGGGCGTGTTTGCCTTGCTGGGCGTGCAGGTCACGCACGTCCCGTGGTTCCGGGAGCTCGTCGACAAGCTCATGATGATGTTCCCCGGGACGATGCTCGGCGCTCCCGGCGGGATGAAGGGGATGTAAGCAAAATGAGGAAGATGGTTCGAAAGAACGCGACGATGCTGACGGGGTTACTCCTTCTCGCGACCACCGGCAGCAGCGTTGCCGAGACGAATGAAGCCGGGCAGTGGACCCCGCTGATGCTGCGCATGGCGGAGATGATGCCGGCGTGCAGCCAGATGATGGCGCAGATGGGCGGCATGGGAGGGATGGCGCCCCCGGCGAAGACGCAGCCGCCAAAAACCAGTGAGCCGACCGAGCACGGCATGACACAAGATGGCGGGCTCGAGGTCACCCTCCTGTCGGCCCCGCCGCTCTCGCCTGAGGAGATGCAGCGGATGATGCCGGGCATGAGCGGAGGCATGCAGGGAATGGGCGGGACGCCGGGCGGCAATATGGGCGGCATGATGGGTGGGAAAGGAATGGGCGGCATGATGAGCGGCCAGGGCCAGGGCGCTCCGACCCACTGGATCGGGGTCGTCGTGCGCGATGTCAAGGACGATCGCGCGGTGCAAGACCTCGACATCACCCTGGTGGCCACGAAGGGCGGTCTCATGCGGACCGCGAAGCTCATGCCGATGCCCGGCAGCTACGGGGCCAACATCAGCCTGCCTGAAAAGGGCCGGTACACCGTCACCATCACCGTCGCCCGCCCCGGGCAACCGGTGAGCGTCGCATTCCCGTTCGATCACAAGGAGCGATGATCTCGACATGTTGATCGTCGATATCCTGACAGCGCCCGGGTGAGGCAAGTGCGAGGAGGCCAGGAGGCTGGTCTCGAGCGTGGTCGACAAGGCGAAGACCCGTTTCCGGGCACTCGAGGTCCGGGAGTGGAACCTCGCGGAGCACCCGGAGCTCGGGCCGCGCTACGGGGTGATGGCTACGCCTGCCATCGTCGTTAACGGCCGGTTGGAATTCCGCGGCGTTCCCAAGGAGCAGGCGTTCCTGGACCGCCTGGGCGCTATCGCGGCTCGGACGCGCGAGTGACGCTCTCGTTGGAGGAATAATGGCGACCGAGACTTCCGAGCAGGCGGCGCGCGAAAATGGTGCGGCGCTCGTCGAGCAGTCGCGTCGTCCATTCCCGCCCGGGCTCGCCGCGGGTGCCGCGCTCGTGGGCCTGTTCCTCCTTGGCCTGGTCGGCTGGGTAGCCTGGAACCACGGCGCCCTCGTCGGTCTTCGCTGGGTGGAGTTCGACGCCCCGCTCACGCTGGCTGCCTTCGGATTCGTGGCCGGGATCGGGGCTTTCTTCGCGCCCTGCGCGTTCGCGCTGTTCCCGGGCTACGTCTCCTACTACCTCAGTGCGTCCGGGGCCGGCCGGGAGAGCGTCGGCCGCTCGCTCGGGCTCGGGGCGAGCTGCGCGGCGGGGAGCGCGCTCTTCTTCGCGCTCACGGGGATTGCCATTACGCTGGTCGGCGGCGCGATCTCACCGTACCTGATCGGGACGAAGCCGCTGATCGCGGCGGCCGTCGTCCTCCTCGGGGTGGTCCTGGTCGCCGACGTGCGCCTACCGTCCTTCGCGCTTCCGCTGGGGCGCGCCGCCGGCCGTGTCCCGCCCGCGCTCGGCCTGGCCCTCTACGGGTTCGGCTACGCCCTGGCGTCCACCGGCTGCACGCTTCCGATCTACGTCTCGATCATCGTGCTGCCGCTGACGAGCGGGTATTCCGGCGCGGCGATGCTGACGTTCGCCAGCTTCGCGACGGCCATGGCCGTCATGATGCTGGCGACCAGCCTCTTGGTGGGACTCGCCAGGGAGAGACTGCTCCGCAGGCTGCAGGCCTCGACGGTCTGGATCAAACGGCTGAGCGGCGCCGTGTTGATCGCGGCCGGCCTGTATCTCGGCTACTACTACGTCGCGGCGGGCATGTGAGCTCCGTCCGTCGAGGGAGGTTCGAATGAGAGCACGCGCTTCGATCGTCGCTCTGATTCTGGGGGTCCTGGCGCTCGCCATCCCTGAGGTCGCGCGCGCGGAGATGAAGCTCGCCGTCATCAAGGTCAAGGGCATGGTCTGTCCGTCCTGACCTATCTCCGTCGCCACAGCCTTGGAGAGGCTGCCGGGAGTGAAGCGGGCGGACGTGCGGCTGGAAACGGGCGAGGCGAAGGTGATCTACGACGACACGAAGCAGACGCCGGAGAAGCTCGCCGCGGCCATCGACAAGCTCGGGTTCCAGGCGGCGGTGCACGCGGTGAGCGCGGCCCCGAAGCCGACGCTTCTGGTCGACGGGCTGAAGGACACGAACGCCGTGCGCAAGGTGGAGCGCACGCTGAAGGGCGTCAAGGGCGTGAGAGGCGTGACGGTCGATCCGGGCCTCGGCGAGGTCTTCGTGGAGTACGACACGCAGACGGTGAGGCCGCAGGAACTGATCGCCGCGCTGGAGGCGGCCGGGTTCAAGGCGTGGCTCCGATCGCCATAGCATCCCAGGTGCCGTCTTACCCCCTCCCGGAGGAGCCGATGGCGGAGCAGGTGACGATGCTTCCCGGTGTGTCTCTGGTTGGGTTCCCCGCCTGCGACGCAAACGACGGGAACGGGCGTTTGCTCGCGCACGACGAGTATGGTAGCTTCAAATTCGTATGACTCGTAGGAGTCGCGCCCTCGTGGTGGTTGGATTCGCGGTGCTCCTCATCACCGCGTGCGGGGTGTCCTTTGCCGACGCCGCCGCGGTCGCGGCAGACCTCTGCGGGCCGGGAAAGGGCTGGGGGCCGGCCAAGGTCGACACTCCGGCTTTGGCCCAGCCCCTCGTCGATGTTCCGGCTGTCCCAGTCACGTTCATCGATCTCTCCGCGCCGGCTCTGCGACGGGCCGGCGTAGAACCCGGCGCGCAGGCGTCTCCCCGTGTCGTCCTCGTTCAGCCTCGCGCTCCCCGCGCTCCTCCGCTCGCTTAGTTTCCGTCCTCCACAGCTCTAGATTTCCTGCGTTTGTAGGCGACTCGCCGGCCGCCTCACATCAGCGGCCTGACGGCGAGGCGCGGCGCGTGGGATCGATGCCTGACAACACGGCGGCTCGCATGCGGAGTCTCGCGGGCCCTGACCGGAGGAGACGATGGCGATACAGGTTACCGAGCGCTACTGCCCCATCTGCGGCAAGCTCGTCACCGAGGCGACGCATAACCGCTTCGGCGAGTGGTGCTGCTCCGACGCCCACGCCGAGGAGTACGTCGCCGACGTGCGGGCACAGAAGCAGCGGCAGCTCGCGGCCGGCGGGCCCGCACCATCTGAGCAGCGCAGGGAACGTCACCGGGGCTGCTGCTAGAGCGGCCCCAGCCGAGCGGGGTCTGCCATGTGGTGTCACCTCCTGCTGCTGGTGCCTGTGGCGGGGCTGGGGCTCTTCTTCGTCCTGCCGTGGCCAGTCGCCCTGGCACTGAACGTGGTGCTCGCCGCGATCGCCGTCGGCATCGCCATTCCCGGCATGCGAGCCCTGCGACAGCCCGTGCTCACCGGGCGCGAAGCGCTGGTCGGCCGGGTCGCCGAGGCGGTGACCGAGATCGGGCGAGAGGGATTCGTCCGGTGCGAAGGCGAACTGTGGACCGCCTCGGCGAATGGCCACCGGATCTCGAAAGGCACACGCGTCTCCGTCACCGGAGTGGAGGGCTTGAGGCTCGCGGTGCAGCCAGTGGAGCCCGACGCCGCGAAGCAGCGGATGGCGAAGAAGGATGAGTAAGCGTGCGGCACGGCGGTCAGCAGCGCGGCTGCGGCGTCTGCGCCACTGGCTCGGGGCGGCGGGCCTCGCGCCGGGGTGATCCGGACGCGGAAGGTCGATGGTCGCTTCGGCGAGCGTGGCGAGGAGATCACGAAGGCATTGAACCAAGCATCGGTGTCAGCCGGGCGCTGGCGGCCGGAATGAATGGCTGAAGGAAGACGATGGAGGGACGTGGATGAGCACGACGCGCGTTGATCTCCCCGTGCGGGGAATGCACTGCGCGAGCTGCGTGGCGAAGATCGAGCGGGCGCTGACTCGCCTTTCGGGGGTTCAGGCCGCGAGCGTGAACCTCGCGGCGGAGAAGGCAGCGGTCACCTTCGAGCCCGGGCGGGTGGGGGTGCCGGATCTGGCGAAGGCGATCGAGGAGCTCGGCTACGAGGTTCCTCTCGAGCGCCGGACCTTCTCGGTCCAGGGCATGAGCTGCGCGAGCTGCGTGGCCAAGATCGAGAAGGCGCTCCACGGCGTGCCGGGTGTGGCGCGAGCCAGCGTGAACCTCGGCACCGAAAGGGCCAGGGTAGAGGCGCTTCCGTGGGTCAGGTTCGAGGACCTCAGGCGCGCGGTCGAGGCGATCGGCTACGCCGCCGCGCCGCTCGCTGAAGCCGCGCCTGACCGTGAGAAGGCAGCACGCGAGCAGGAGATTCGGCGCCTGCGGACGAAGATGCTCGTCGGCGCGCTGCTGAGCGTGCCTCTCATGCTCGGGAGCTTCCCCGAGTGGTTCCCCTGGATGCCGGAGATCCTCACGCGGCACGAGGTGCTCTTCCTCCTGGCCACGCCGGTGCACCTCTGGGTCGGCTGGCAGTTCCACCGGGGCGCCTGGGCGGCGCTGCGGCACCGGACCACAGATATGAACACCCTGGTCTCCGTCGGCACCTCGGCGGGCTACCTCTACAGCGTCCTCGTCACGTTCGCACCGGGACTCTTCGCCTCCGGAGGCCTCCGGGCCGGCGTTTACTTCGAGACCGTCGCGATCCTCCACACGCTCATCATCCTCGGCCGCTACCTCGAGGCGCGGGCCAAGGGCCGCACGTCCGAGGCCATCAAGAAGCTGATGGGGCTCCAGGCCAAGACCGCGCGCGTCGTGCGCGGCGGTCGCGAGGTCGATATCCCGGTAGAGGAGGTGCGCGTCGCCGACCGGGTCGTGGTGCGCCCCGGCGAGAAGATCCCCGTCGATGGGATCGTCCGCGAGGGCGCCTCGGCGGTGGACGAGTCGATGCTTACGGGCGAGAGCCTGCCGGTGGAGAAGCGCCCGGGCGCAGAGGTCTTCGGCGCGACACTCAACAAGACCGGCACCTTCGTCTTCGAGGCGACCAAGGTGGGCGCCGAGACCGCCCTGGCCCAGATCATCAAGCTCGTCGAGGAAGCGCAGAGCTCGAAGCCCCCGATCCAGCAACTGGCCGACAGGATCGCCGAGGTGTTCGTCCCGGCAGTCATCGTGATCGCCCTCGTGAGCTCGGGCGTGTGGCTCGCCGTTGGGCCTGCCCCGGCGTTCCTCTTCGCGCTGTCGACGTTCATGGCGGTCCTGCTGATCGCCTGCCCCTGCGCGATCGGCCTCGCCGCGCCCACGGCGGTGATGGTCGGGATCGGCAAGGGCGCCGAGCACGGCATCCTCTTCCGCGGCGCCGAGGCGCTCGAGATGGCCTCAAAGCTCACCACGATCGTCCTCGACAAGACCGGCACCTTGACGAAGGGCGAGCCGTCCGTGACGGATGTCCTGCCCGTGAACGGGATCACCGTCGAGCGGCTCCTGCGGTTCGCGGCGAGCGCCGAGCGCGGCTCGGAACATCCCCTCGGTGAGGCGATCGTTTCCCGGGCCACGGCTGCGGGCCTGGAGCTCGCCCGTGCAGAGGAGTTCTCGGCCATCCCCGGCCACGGCATCCGGGCGAAGGTCGAGGAGGGCGGCACCCGGCGCGACGTCCTGCTCGGGAACCTCAAGCTCATGACCGACGAGGGCATCGAGCTCGACGGCCTCGTGAAGGAGGCGGAGCGGCTTGCCGACGAGGGCAAGACCCCGATGTTCGTCGCCGTCGAGCGGAAGTCGGCGGGTATCGTCGCGGTCGCCGACACGCTGAAGCCGCATTCGCGCGAGGCGGTCGAGGCGTTCCACAGGCTCGGGCTCGAGGTCGCGATGATCACCGGTGACAACCGGCGGACCGCCACGGCCATCGCCCGTCAGCTCGGCATCGAGCGCGTCCTTGCCGAGGTGCTGCCCCAGGCGAAGGCCGAGGAGGTCAAGCGGCTCCAGGCGGAGGGCAAGGTGGTCGCGATGGTGGGCGACGGGATCAATGACGCGCCGGCGCTCGCGCAGGCCGACGTCGGCATCGCGATCGGGACCGGGACCGACGTCGCGATGGAGGCCTCCGACATCACCCTGATCACCGGCGATCTCCGCGGCGTGGTCACCGCGATCGCGCTCTCGAAGCGCACGATGCGGACGATGAAGCAGAACTTCTTCTGGGCCTTCGTCTACAACACGGTCCTGATCCCGGTGGCGGCCGGGGTTCTCTATCCCGTGACGGGAATCCTGCTCAGCCCCGTTCTGGCCGGCGCTGCCATGGCCGGGAGTTCGGTCTCGGTGGTTACGAACAGCCTGCGGCTCCGGAGATTCCGGCCTCGGCCGCTTCAAGGAGAGGTCGACCCGATGCTCAAGCTCATCAGTGGTGTGGTGGCCGTGGTAGCGGTCGTGGCTTTCGCCGGCTCGGCAGTCCCGGCTGCGGGAGAGAAGGACGCCTTCGAGCACGTCCACGCGCTCGCTCTCAACGCCGACGGTCGGACCTTGTTCCTCGGGGCCCACTCGGGGCTCTTCCGCAGTGCGGACGGCGGCGGCTCGTGGCAGCGCGTGGCGCTTCCGGCGAAGCACCCGCACGTGGATGTCATGGCGGTGACGACGCACCCGGAGGACGCCAAGACCGTGTACGTGGCGACCCATGAGGCCGGCGTCTTTAAGACGACCGACGGCGGCAAGACGTGGCAGGAGGCGCGCGCGGGGCTCGGAGGACTCGATGGCCATGGACTCGCCATCGACCCGCGGGAGCCGCAGAAGCTCCACGCGGCGGTGCGGGACAAGGGCGAAGGCATCTACCGCACGACCGATGGGGGCGGCAAGTGGGTCCGGGTGGACGACGGCCCGGGCGGCGAGGTGAAGGTGCTCGCGTCGGTGAACGTCCCGACGGGGATGGGCGGCATCTTCCTCTACGCGGGAACCGCTGCCGGTCTCCAGCGCAACCCGGACTGTTTCTGAGGGTGGAAGACGGTGGGCGGTCTGCCCACGAGCACGGTGAACGGCTTCGCGGTGAGCCCGACGAACGCGAAGGTGATGTATGTGGCGATGCGCGACGGGATCTTTCGCAGTGAGAACGCCGGGGAGACGTGGGCCCGCCTGACGAATAGCCCAAGGAACGTCGCGGCCGTCACGGTCAACCCGAAGAAGCCAAGCGAGCTCTACGCCGCGACGATGGACGGGCAGATCTTCCGGAGCGCTGACGGAGGCGTGCGGTGGGACGAGTCACGCTGAACGTCGCCGCCATTTTCGTCCTCCTGACCGCGATGCCTTTCGCGGCGACGGCTGGCGGGGCGAAGGACCCGTTCGACGCGATGGCGGTCCACCGGCCCGCCGAGCCGTTCGCGGCGCCCGAGCTCGTCTTCACCTCTCTCGACGGCCGCGAGGCGCGGCTCAGCGACCTGCGCGGGAAGGTGGTCTTGCTCGGCTTCTTCACGACCACGTGACCGAACTGCCGGCGGGAGGCTCCCGCCAAGGCGAAGCTCCACCGGGAGTTCAAGGCAAAGGGTGTCGAGTTCGTCGGCGTGGGGTTGAGCGAGAACGCGGAGGCCGTTCGGGCCTTCGCCCGGGAGTTCGGGATCGAGTTCCCGCTCTGGATCGACGCGCAGGGGCGGAGCCCCGCCGCCTTCGGCGTTTGGGGCCATCCCAACACGATCCTCATCGACCGGGCGGGGAGAGTCGTCGGACGAGTCCGCGGCGAGCGCGACTGGGACACGGATGAGGCGCGCCGGCTCGTGGACGCGCTGCTCAGCGTGGCGAGCAGCAGGTGACGCACAGGGATGGAGCAGCTCGTCGTTGCCTGGTACGGATGGCTGAGCAGCCTGAGTCAAGGCACGGTCTTTTGGCTCCAGGGCTGGGTCGACCACCTGCAAATTCCTCTGATCACCGCCGTGCTGTTCGGCTTGATCGGAGCGACGGCGCCGTGCCAGCTCACGACGAACCTGAGCGCGCTCGCGTACGTGTCGGCGCACGCGGGCCGCGGGCAGCCGCTGGCGCTCGCGGCCGCCTACGTCGCGGGCAAGGTGACGGTTTACACGCTCGTGGGGGCGCTCGTGATCCTCGCTGGGCTTCGGCTCGATGCGATGTCGATCCCGGTCGTGGTCGCTGCTCGCAAGGCGCTGGGGCCGCTGATGCTCCTGGTCGGGCTGAGCATGCTGGGGGCCTTCAGGCTCAAGGCCGGCTTCGGCCAGCGCCTGGCCCTCCGCCTGCAGAACCGCCTGCGCGGCGGGGGCGCGGGCCGGGCTTACCTGCTCGGCGTCGCCTTCTCGCTTGCTTTCTGCCCGACGCTCTTCTGGCTGTTCTTCGGGCTCACCATCCCGCTGGCGCTGCGCTCCACGGGCGGGTTGGCCTTCCCGGCGGTGTTCGCAGTGGGCGTGTCGCTGCCGCTGCTGGTGGTGACGGGCGCCGTCGCGGGTGGGCTCGGCACGGTCGGCCAGGTGGCGGGCGGACTGCGCCGTCTGGACCTGGTGCTCCGGACGATCGCCGGGAGCCTCCTCATCCTCGCCGGCCTCCACGACACGCTGATCTACTGGCTGCTGTGATGTCTCCCCCGTGGAAAGGAGAAACGCGATGAAGCGCCCTGGTGCATTGACACTCGCCCTGATGGGCTCGATGGGCGGCGATGGCGGCGGGATGATGGGCGGCTCGCCGCACCAGCAGGCGACACCGGAGAAGACCCCATGAACACCAACCCCGTCAA
>JACPCG010000024.1 GCA_016179925.1 Candidatus Rokuibacteriota bacterium
ACGCTCGCCACACGGCTCGACGAGAGCGCCGAGGTGCGGATCGCGGTGGACATCGGGACCAACGGCGAGGTCATCCTGGGCTCGCGCGACCGGCTCTGGGCGTGCTCGGCGCCCGCGGGCCCCGCGTTCGAGGGCGCCCAGATCCGCCACGGCATGCGCGGCGCCCTCGGCGCGATCGATCGCGTCAGCGTGGACGACGACATCCACGTCCACACGATCGGCGAGACGGACGCCCTCGGGATCTGCGGCTCGGGGCTCCTCGACCTCGTCGCGGGGCTCCTCGACGCGGGCGTGATCGACTGGACCGGGCTCATCCAGGTCGAGGCGCGGGACGCGCTCCCCCCGCGATTGCGTGAGCGAGTCGTCCGCAGGGGCGAGGAGCGCCGGGTCGTCGTCCTGAGACCCGGCGAGGCCGGCGCGCGGCAGGAGCTCGTCCTCACGCAGGACGACGTCCGCCAGGTCCAGCTCGCCAAGGGCGCGATCGCCTCCGGCGTGGCGATGCTCCAGCACGTCGCCGGCGTCCCGCGCGTTGCTGCTGGCGGGAGGCTTCGGCAACTACATCTCGATCCGGAGCGCCGTGCGCATCGGGTTGATCCCGCCCATGCCCGAGCAGAAGATCCGCTACGTCGGCAACGCGGCCTCGCTCGGCGCCCAGCTCTGCCTCCTCTCCGAGACCGAGCGCGAACGGGCGGAGTCGCTCGCCGCGCGGATCGAGCACGTCTCGCTCGCAGCGCACCCGGACTTCGAGGCGATCTTCGTGGACGCCATGAACTTCCCGCGCCCCTCGTGAGCGCCGTCGCCCGCACGATCCCCGCGAAGATCGTCGGCGTCGAGGTCGGCGCGCTGAGCCAGTCCATCGACGCGCGCTGGCTCATGGCCTACGCCGCGGGCCTCGGCGAGACCGATCCCCGCTACTACGACACCCGGGCGCCGGCGGGCCCCGTGGCGCACCCGGTGTTCCCCGTCTGCTACGAGTGGCCGGCGGTCCTGGCGCTCCGCGCCAAGACCATCAAGGAGGAGCTCTCCCCCCTCGGCGTCCACGCGACCTACCACGTCGTGATCCACCGCCGGCCCGAGGCCGGGGACCGGCTCCTCACCCGGGCCAGCGTGATCAGCGTCCGCCCGAGCCGCGCCGGCACGTTCGTCCTGATACGCGTGTCGACCGTGGACCGGAACGGGCGGCCGGTGACGACCACCGACTACGGCTCCGTCTTCCGCGGCGTCTCGACGGAGAGCGCGACGGCCTCCGCCGTCGAGCCCCTGCCGCGCCTCGCGGCGCCGGCCGAGGACGCCGTCCGCTGGAGCGAACCCGTCCCCGTCGCGGCCTGGGCGGCCCACGTCTACTCGGAGTGCGCGCGGATCTGGAACCCGATTCACACCGACGTCGCCGTGGCGCGCGCCGCCGGGCTCCCGGGCCCGATCCTCCACGGCACGGCCACGCTCGCGTTCGCCGTGGCGCCGGTGATCGCGCGCGACCTCGGCGGCGAGCCGACGCGCGTCACCGAGCTCCAGGCGCGCTTCACGGGGATGGTGGAGCTGCCCTCGCGCCTCACCGTGCGCGAGCGCGGGCGCGCCGGCGACCTCATCGCCTTCGACGCCCTGAACGAGCGCGGCGAGCCCGTGCTGAGCGACGGCGTGCTCCGCAGCCCGGCCTGACGCGCCCCGCTGGAGCACACTGTGCTACAGTGTGCTCCAAAGGAGGCGACGCGATGGCCACCCCCACGAAGACGCTGCGGCTGCGCCCGCGGCTGCGCGCCGAGATCGAGCGGATCGCGAAGCGTTCGCGCCGGTCGTTCGCCGAGGTCACCCAGGACCTGCTCGAGGAGGCCTTGCGGATGCGCCAGTGTCCCGGAATCTACTTCGCCGACGAGATCCTGGGCCGCGAGGCGAAGGTCGCCGGCACCGGGCTCGGCGTGTGGGAGGTCATCCGAGACTACCAGGCGGTCAAGGGCAACGAGCGCAAGCTGGCGCGCGTGCTGCCCCACCTCGGCACCGTCGGCCTGAAGTCCGCGCTTCTCTATTACGACCGGTACGCCTCCGAGATCGACGACGCGATCGCTGAGAACGAGGCCGCGTTCAGGGCGCTCAAAGCCGGGGCCAGCGGGCTCGCGCGGCACGCGTGAGGTTCTATCTCGATGAGGATCTCGCCCCGAGCGTGGCCCGCGCGCTGCGGGCGCGCGGGTGCGACACGGTCAGTGCCCACGAAGAGGGCATGCTCCGGGCCACCGACGCCGAGCAACTGGCGTTCGCGGCACGGCAGGGACGCTGCCTGGTGACACGGAACGCGCAGGATTTCATCGCGCTCTCGCGCGTGGCGATCCGTGAACAGGTCCCGCATGCGGGGATCGTGTGCTGTCCGCCGAGCAAGGGCGATGACGTGCGGGCGATCGTCCGCGGGCTGCTCGACGTCGCCCGGCGGTATCCGACAGGTCTCGGCGAATACGATCTCATCTACCTGCCGTAGGAGACCTGAACGATGAAGCAAATGAGCCGGCGCGAGCGGATCCTGGCCGCGATCAACCGCGAGCCCGTGGACCGCGTGCCCTACGCCGTCTGGCGCCACTTCCCGGCCGTGGATCGCTCGCCGGCGGGCCTGGCGCAGGCGACGCTGCGCTTCCACGAGCGCTACGGCTCGGACTTCGTCAAGCTCACGCCGCGCGGCGGCTACGCGGTCGAGGCGTGGGGGTGCGTGGAAGGCGAGGTGGTCCGCGAGGACGGCCACCGGCCGTGCGCGAGCTGCGCGATCCGCGGCGCGGAGGACTGGAAGAAGATCCGCCCGCTCGATCCCGGCGCGGCGCCCGGCTACACGGAGCACATCGAGACGATCGTGCGCATGGGCTTCGACCGGCGCATCGGGGATGCGCCGGTGCTGCCGACGCTCTTCTCGCCGCTCTCGCTCGCGCGGAAGCTCTCCGGCGACCGGCTGCCCCAGGACCTCCGCGAGCACCCCGACCTCGTGCGGGGCGCCCTCGAGGCGATCACCGAGACGCTCGTCAGGTTCGCGGCCCTGGCCCTCGCCGAGGGCGTCTCGGGCATCTTCTACTCGATCCAGGCGGCGAGCCTCTCCGTGAACACCGAGGAGGCCTACGCGCGCTTCGGCGAGCCGTACGACCGTCAGGTCCTCGAGTCGGTCCGGGGGAAATCGCTCCTGACGATCGTCCACTGCCACGGGGACCGCCTCATGTTCGAGCGGCTCGCCCCCCTGCCGGGGAACGCCTGGAACTGGGACGACCGCGCGACCCCGCCCTCCCTCGCCGAGGCCAAGGCCAAGACGGTGGGCGCGGTCATCGGCGGGCTCGACCAGTGGAAGACCCTCAGGGACGGGACTCCCGAGCAGGCGGCGGCGGAAGCGCGGGACGCGGTCGCTCAGACGGGCGGGATCGGCCTGATCGTCGGCCCGGGCTGCGTCCTGCCGGCGAACACGCCGGACGCCAACGTCGCGGCCGTCGTGCAGGCGCTCGGCGGGCCGCTCAAGAAGATCCCCGGCGTCACCCCGTAACGCGCATTATTCACGAACGGTCGTCGCGTGTGCCGGGCGGGGCCTGGCGCAGGGTTATCTGGCCACGTTGAATCTGAAGTGGCAGACCTCGCCGTCCTGGACGATGTAGTCCTTGCCCTCGAGCCTCAGCTGCCCCCGGGAACGGAGCTCGGGGAATGAGCCCTTGACGGCGACCAGGTCGTCGTAGCTGTTGACCTCCGCCCGGATGAACCCACGGGCCATGTCCGAGTGGACGGTGTCGGCGGCCTCCAGAGCCCGGGTCCCTTCCGGAATCGCCCAGGCCCGGACCTCGTCGTCTCCAATCGTGAAAAAGGAGATTAATCCGAGCAAGGCATAACAGTCACTTAGGACGCGGTGGATCGCAGGTTCCTCGAGGCCGAGATCGGCCAGGAAAGCTTGCTGCTCCTCCCCGGCCAACTGCGCCACCTCCGTCTCGATCACCGCCGAGACCCAGCCGACCCGGGTGCGGCGGTGGGCGGCAATGGCCCCCAGGCCGTACTTCTCGACCACCCGGGAGCCGTCGGCAATGGCCTTCTCGTCGAGGTTCAGGCAGTGGAGGATCGGCTTCTCCGAGAGGAAGGTGAACCCCCGGACCGCCTTGGCCTCTTCAGGGGTGAGGTCCACGGCGCGCAGCGGCCTCTCGGCCTCGAGCGCCGCCTTGAGGCGGCGCAAGATCGCCTGCTCGCGCACCTCGGCCTCCTTGCGCTGCCGCTTGATGGAGGCCTCCAGGCGCTCGAGCCGCCGCTCCACGACCTCGAGATCGGCCAGGATCAGCTCGGTCTCGAGGTCCACGATGTCGCGCTTCGGGTCGGGCGGGCCGGAGACCGCGTCCGTGAAGGCGCGGACCACGTGCAGGAGCGCGTCGGCGTTCCTGAACTCCTTGGTCTCGAGCCCGGCGCGCTCGCCCTTCGCGATGCCCGCGAGGTCCACGACCTCGAAGCTCGCGTACGTCGTCTTCTTCGGCCGGAAGAGCGCCGCCAGCCGGTCCAGACGCGGGTCGGGCACGCGGGCCACCCCCGTGTGCAGCTCGGCCCGCCCCGCGTCGTAGCGCGCGGTGGCGACGTGCGAGCCCGTGAGGAGGTTGAACAGCGTCGTCTTGCCGGACTTCGGGAGCCCGATCAGGCCGATCTTCATGCCGCGGGCCTGTGGTACTCCTCCACGGTGAACCGTTGCTTGACCGGCTGCACGAGCATCCTCGACCTCCGTTGCCGATTGTATCAGGAGCGCTTCGCGGTCGCGGCACTGGCACGAGAGCGGGAACGCTAAAGCTTCGCCGGACGGCGGACAATGCCGCAAAATGCAGACAACCACGTGAGCCATCCCGCGAAAGACGTCGACCTCAAGGCCGCGGCGCTCGCGCTCCTCGTCTCGCTCTTCTGGGGCGCGAACCCGGTCGCGATCAAGCTCGGCCTCCTGGACGCGCCGCCGATCCGCCTCGCCTGGATGCGTTTCCTGGTGGGCGGCCTCGTGATCGCGCTCTGGGCGTGGGCGACGGGGCGCCTCGCCCGCATCCGCGTGGAGCCGGGCGAGTGGCGCCCGCTCGTCTTCCTCGGGCTCCTCTTCACCGCCCAGGTCGGCGCGACGAACGTCGGCACCTCGCTCACGAGCGCCTCGCACGTGGCGATCCTCCTGCACCTCTACGCCGTGCACACGGTCGTCCTGGCCCACTTCCGCATCCCGGGCGACCGCCTCTCCCTCAGGAAGGCCGCCGGAGCTCTCGTCGCCTACTCGGGCATCGTGCTCCTCTTCGCTCGGCAGGTCACGCAGGGGGCGCCGACGCTCCTCGGCGACGTGATCATGATCGTCGCCGCGTATCTCCTGGCCGAGCGCACCGTGTACATGGCGCGCGCCGTCCAGCAGCTCGACCCCGTGAAGCTCCTCCTCGCCCAGGTGGTGATCGGCACCACGCTCTTCGTCCTGATCTCGCTCCTCTTCGAGCCCGCGCCCACCCGGTGGACCGCCCGTCTCGGCGGCTCGATCGCGTTCCAGGGCGTCATCGTCGCCGGGTTCAACTTCGTCGTGAACCTCTGGCTCCTGCGGTACTACCGGCCGAGCGCGCTCGCCGCGTTCTTCATGACCCAGCCGCTCTTCGGCGTGGCCGCGGCGGCGCTCGTGACGGGCGACCCCCTGACGCTCGATCTCCTGGCAGCGAGCGCGGCGGTGGCCGTCGGCATCGGACTCACGAGCCGCTGAGGCTCCACCCGGCGGGACGCCGATGGCCGCCCGGTTGGTATAATCGCGGCGTGCCCACGCAGCCGTCGAAGACGCTCCAGGTCGTGCCGAACCCGCATCCGGACCGCGACTACGAGGTCCAGATGACCGCGCCGGAGTTCACTTGCCTCTGCCCGATGACCGGGCAGCCCGACTTCGCGACGATCCGCATCCGCTACGTCCCGGACCAGCACCTGGTCGAGCTGAAATCGCTCAAGCTCTATCTCTGGTCGTATCGGAACGAGGGCGCCTTCCACGAGGACGTCACCAACCGGATCCTGAACGACTTCGTGGCGGCGGCCCGGCCGCGCTGGGTGGAAGTGACGGGCGACTTCAACGTGCGCGGCGGCATCAAGACCGAAGTCCGCGCCACGTACGGCAAGCGGCCGGAGGTCTAGCCGGGCCGGCCTTCGATGCGTCGCAGCGCCTGCGTGATCGCGTAGTACTCCTGGCCGAAGCGCTCGAGACGGCGGTAAACCTCGTCGAAGTGGCCGAAGACCTCGCGGAACCGTGCGTCGAAGCGTTCTTCCAACGCGTCGAATCGCCGATCGATTGCGGCGAACCGGTCATCGGCCACCGCGAGGCGAGCGTCGACCGACGCAAAGCGGTGATCGACCGCTGCAAAGCGGCGATCGACCGCTGCGAACTGACGCGCCAGATATTCGGTGAGCTGCTGAAACTCGCTGCTTGTCATCCGCCTGGAGTCTAGGGGTGTTCCCCGGCCATGGTCAATGCCTACAAACTGATACGCTAGCCGGCGAGGGCCAGGAGCATCATGCCGGCCAGCATGACGACGGCGCCGAGGGCGGATTCACGCACGCGCTGCGCCTCCCCGAACCACAGGACGCCGACGGCCATGGCGAACAGGATCTCGATCTGCTTCACGGCCTCGACGTACGAGGAGAGCGTGAGCGTGTAGGCCTTCCCCTGGCTCATCGTCGTGAGCGCGGCGAAGAGCCCGAGGGCGACGAACTCCTTCCAGTGGCGGGGCACCGCCCTGAAGTGGCGCGAGGATGTGGTGAGCACGAGCGGCGTCATGATGAGGCTCGCAGCCGTGTAGGCGCCGAGCGTGCCGGCGGCCGTGTTCGAGGCGAGGATCGCCTGCTTGATCGTGATGACGCTGGGCGCGTAGAAGCACGCCGCCAGCAGCGTATAGCGCTGGCCGCGATCGGTGAACAGGACGGCGAGCGGCGCCCACGGGGAGATCCGCGCGCGCGTCACGTTCAGGAGGTAGACGCCCGCCGCGGAGAGGAGCACGCCCGCGACGCCGAGGGCGTTCGGCGTCTCGGCGATCGTCACCCACGCCATCCCGAGCAGGATCAGCAGGCTCACCTTCCAGAGCGCGGTGACGAGCGAGATCTCGGCGAGCTTGAGCGCCTTCGACAGCGCGAGCGTCGAGAGCGTCTGGCAGACACCGAAGGCGAGGCACCATGCGAGGAAGCCGGGCTTGAGGGCGGGCCAGCCCGTGAGGACGCACGTCGCGAGGGCGAACGGCAGGAGGAACGTGAAGCGGCCCCAGACGTTGATGTACTCGTCGAGGGCGTGGCCCAGGCGCTTCATGGCCGTGTTGCGGAGCACCTGGAACAGCGCCGCCGCCAGGGCCAGGCCGAGCCACATGGCGGCGATTCTAGCTCAGCGGGTCACCACGCCGTCAGGAGGAGGCCCGGCACCGGCACGAGGTGGCGCCCGACCGGATCGGCCGCCAGGCGGAGCCCTTCGAGCGCGTAGGCGCCCAGCAGCACCGGCGCGTCGGGCGCGGCGAACACGACGAGCGTCATCTCCATGCCGCCATCGGCGCGAACCCACGTCCGGCCAACGTCTCGCTCGACCTCGCGTCCGTCGGCGAGCGTGAACGCAGCCCGGACGTGCGGGAGCACGCCGAGATCCTGGAGGATAGGTGCGGGCACACTGGTGTACGTCGCCCCGGTGTCTACCAGCGCCTCGACGGGCCGCCAGCGCGTGCCGGCGGGATCCCCGATTTCGATCGCGACCCGGAAGGTCCCCATGCTCACACCCCAGCGCCTCGACCCACATTCCGGGTGCCTGAACCGAGGCGTATCAAATGCCGCGCGTCGGATACTGATCGATCTCGATCTGCGTCCGCGCGCCGGCGGCGGGCGGGCTCAGTGGGCGGCGAGAAACTTGAGGACGAGACGGTTGAACGCGTCGGGCTGGTCGTAGTGGGTGGCGTGGCCCGAGTCGGAAACGAGCGCAAGTCGGGCCCCGGGGATTCCGTCAGCCAGCGCTTCTTTGCTCGCGAGGGAGACCATGCGATCGCGCTCGCCGGCGACCACGAGCGTCGGACAGGCGATCCCGCCGAGGCGGGAGCGCGCGTCGAATGCGGCGAGCACCGCGATCGAGGCGAGGTAGGCGCGGCGGGAGGTCCGGCTGAGGCTGGTCACGGCGAGACGGTAGAGGTGGGCCTGCTCGGGCTTGGGGAAGAGCCCGCGTGCCACGAGCGCCGCCACCACCGACATCGGCGCGGTCCCCAGGAAGACGAGGCGCGCCAGCATGCGGAGGCCGCCGGCCGCGCAGCGCCAGCTCGAGCCCGACACAGCCGCCGCGCGAGAGGCCGACGACGTGCACGGGCGGCTCGCCGAGGCGCTCGAGCAGCGCCGCGACCCGCTCGACCATCGTCTCGACGGTCAGGCGCCCGGGCGGGCGCGCCGAGCGCCAGTGGCCGGGGAGATCCACGAGGAGCAGTCGGTGGCGCGCGGCG
This sequence comes from Candidatus Rokuibacteriota bacterium, assembly GCA_016179925.1. Classification (GTDB taxonomy): domain Bacteria; phylum Methylomirabilota; class Methylomirabilia; order Rokubacteriales; family CSP1-6; genus JACPCG01. The sequence continues at coordinate 8,430 of JACPCG010000024.1, forward strand.
AAGGGCGCGATCTGCGGCGCCCAGTCCTCCGCGGAGGAGCCGAGGCCGTGGAGGAAGAGGACGGCGGGGGCGCTGCCGTCGAACGGCGCCGTCATTCCTCCTCGAGCCGCTTCACGCGGCGGTCGAGACCGGCGTGGGACACGCGGATGAGATCTTTGACTTCGGCGAAGCCCGCGGCCATCTTCTGATCGGAGTCGTCGAACCTTCGGTCTACCTCGCGTCTCACGTCGGCCAGCCCGGCCTCGACCCGATCGAACCGGGCGTCGACGGCGCGGAATCGGGCGTCCACCTCGCCGAACTTGGTCCCGAGGAACGCGATCAGGTCGCGATACTCGTCCGTCGTCATGGGCTGCGAGTCATGATGCACGACCCCAGCGCCGATCCGGAAGTCCCCATTTCGATACGCCGATCGGCGCGGCCGCCGGCGACTGCCGTCATCCGTGTGCCCAGCTCGTGCAGGCTCATCCCCTCGTACTCTCGGGCAAGGCGGGCGCCTTGCAGGTACGCCGTCAGCAGGAATGCGGGTGCCGGCACGAGGCGACGGCCGACCGGATCAGCGGCGAGGCGGAGCCCTTCGAGCGCGTGGGCGCCCAGCAACACCGGCGCCCCCGGCTCGCCGAACACCACGAGCGTGATCGCGGAGCGCTCGCCGACACGTATCCACGCGTGGCCGATGTCCCGCTGGACCTCGCGCCCGTCGGCCAGCACGAACGAAGCGGCGACGTGCCGGACCACACTGAGATCCTCCACGCTGGTGTACGTCGCCCCCGTGTCCGCCAGCGCGGCGACCTCCAGCCAGCGCGAGCCGGTGGGATCGCCGATCTCGATCGCGACCGGAAACGTGCCCATGGTCCCCTCCAGCCGCAGTGTGAAGGTCAGGGCGGGGCGTGTCAATGCGGGAGATCAGATACACCACACGGCGGCGTCGGTGAGGCCGCGCCGCCCGTAGGACACTCAGGCGTGCGAGCGCGGCCGGAGCCCGAAGCCCGCGAGCGGCCCGGGGACGTCGTGCACGGTGATGTGCACCGAGGACCTGGAGCTGCCGTCGTCGGTGACGACGACGGCGACGTCCACCCTGCCGGCCTCACACGGTGTACCTTTTGTTGCGCTTTTCATCGCGCTTCTCCTGAGGCTAGGTCTCCGCAGGCCCGCTGCGGCGCGGAGGGGCCGGACCACCCCTGGCGGAATTTCCGGAACAAACGCCGGACTTCGTTTTATAATCGGGCGCCGGATTCGGCGGTGGCTTCTTGATTAGAACCTAAGATTCTGAGGACCAGACAGGATCAGACCTCGTGAGCGACGTCGGGGTCGCCGTGATCGATGACGTGGCGCTGGCGCCCAGGTGGTACGTCCTGCGGACGCGCTCGCGCCACGAGAAGGTCGTGCGCGACCAGCTCGTCGAGCGGAACATCGAGGCCTTCCTGCCGCTCTACGAGCGCTGGAGCCGCTGGAAGGACCGCCGCAAGAAGATCGCCTTCCCCCTCTTCCCCGGCTACTGCTTCGCGCGCTTTCCGCTCACCGAG
>JACPCG010000025.1 GCA_016179925.1 Candidatus Rokuibacteriota bacterium
ACCACGCGATCGTAGCGCAACTGCCAGACCCTTCGCTCTGGATTCCACGTCCCACCGGCCTGCTTCACCCGGTCGCGGACTGCTACGTCGGCAAAGGCGACGCGCAACCCGACGATCTGGTCGTCGGCGAAGCGAGGCCGGGGCGGTTCCCAATCGCGTTCGGCGACGACGAGCTCCACGGTTTTGAACCGCTTCTTCCGCTGCGCATCGTAGCGATAGCGCACGCAGATGAGGCGGTCACCGTACTGCGCGAGAAGTTGCTTCGTGCCCTTCTGGCCCGGCTTGAGATGCAGCCGTACCCGCGGGGTGGAAGACTCGGGCGCGCGCCTGGGTGGCGTGACACGAGCGGCGGGTCCAGCGGACGCGATCGATGAGGCGCGGTAAGGGGAGCCGGCGGGGCTCGGCTCGTAGACCGCGGACGCGGATCCGCACCGGCGGCGCTCCGACAGCACCGCGTACGAGAGCGAAAGCTCCCTGAGAACGCTGCTCATGCGGCCGCTCGCCTCTGTCAGCCGAGAGGGTAGCCGACGAGCCTGGGTCACGCAATGTGCCAATACCGATACGTCGGGTGGGAAGCCGAACGCCGCGATCGTGCCCGTGCTCCCAAGGCCCCCTTTTGTGGACGACACCCCGCTCAGGTGAAGGGCGATCACCTCCTGGGCGCTAAAATCGGGCGATGAGAGTCGACGAGGTGGAACGGGCGAATCTCACCGAGGCGATTCGGCAGGGACTGCAGGCGCGCCCGGAGGTGATGCTCGCCTATCTCCATGGATCCTTCCTCACGGGCAGGCCCTACCGTGACGTCGATGTCGCGATCTGGCTGGACCCGGCGCGGGTGCTGGCCTCGGAGTGGACGCGCTACGCGGTGGATCTCTCGGCGGCGCTCCACCTGGAGCTCCGGGTGCCAGTGGACGTCCAAGTGCTGAACGCCGCGTCGCTGGCCTTTCGCTACCGAGCACAGAAGGGCCAGCCCCTGGTCGTGCGCGACCCGGAGCTCCTCGCGGAGTTCCGCGCCCGAACGTGGGACGAGTACTTCGACTTCCTCCCGTTCGCTCGGCAATACCTCCGCGAGGCCCTCCGCGTGGCTGACGTCGACCTCGACCGCCTCCGAAGCCTGGCGGGGCACCTGCGGAACGCGGTCCGGCAACTCCGCGAGATCGGAGCAGTCCCCCGGGAGACGTTCCTCGCCGACCCGCGCGCCGTCAACAGCGCCAAGTACCTGCTGATCGTGGCCGCCGAGGCTGCCCTGGACATCTGCAACCACCTGGCGGCACGCAAGGCCGCCCGCAGCCCCGAGGACTACGCGGACTGCATGACCGTGCTGGCCGAGATCGGCGCCATCGATCGCGATCTCTGCGCCCGGTTGGTGTGGATGGCCCGGTTCCGCAACCTGCTCGTGCACCTGTACGCGAGAGTCGACGATGGTGAGGTCTACCGCGTCCTCAGGGAGAGCCTGGGGGACCTCGACGCATACCTGGGGAGCATCGGCCGGTATCTGGCCGCGGAGATCTGAGCGGGCTAGCTAGGACTTTTCGCTGCACGCCGCCGGCCATGCGCATACGCTCATAGGCCCGCCGGCGTCATAGTTGCTGCTCCTTTCGCCCCGATGGAATACAATGTGCTCCGCCCATGCCGCGGACGAAAACGGAACCGACCAGGATGGAAATGCCCACGGCGGCGAAGCCGGCGCCGAGGCCGTCACCCAACGGCCGGGTGATCCGGCTCACGCCCGAGCGCGTGCTCGCGCGCGCGCAGAAGGCGTTCCTCGCCGAGCCGTCCGCGCGCTGCCCGAAGTGCGATTCCACGTTCGTCGGGCGCGAGCCTGCGTTCCTCCACTGCCGCCACTGCGGCACGCTCGCGCGGATCGCCAACGCCTCGCTCGCCGCCCAGGAATTGTTCGAGCTCCGCTCCGGCCTCCGCCTCGCCGTCTGACCCGCCCGCAATGACGCTCGACGCCGACCGGACCCGCACCTTCGTCCAGGTCACGTGGGACGAGAGCGTCGTCCCCGCCCTCACCGAGTACGTGCGGATCCCCGCCAAGTCGCCCGCGTTCGATCCGGACTGGCGGGAGCACGGCCACATCGACCGCGCCGTCACGCTGCTGGTGGACTGGTGCAAGGCCCGGCCGATCGCGGGCCTGCGCCTGGAGGTCGTGAGTCTCGACGGGCGCACGCCGGTGATCCTCGTCGAGGTCCCCGGCCATCGCGAGGAGACGGTGCTCCTCTACGGCCATCTGGACAAACAGCCCGAGATGACGGGCTGGGGCGAGGGGCTCGCGCCGTGGATGCCGGTGCGCCGCGGCGACAAGCTCTACGGGCGTGGCGTCGGCGACGACGGCTACGCCGTCTTCGCCGCGCTGACGGCGATCCAGGCGCTCGACGAGCAGCGCGTGCCCCACGCCCGCTGCGTGGTGCTGATCGAGGCGTGCGAGGAGAGCGGGAGCTACGACCTCCCCGTCTACGTGGACGCCCTCGCGGACCGCCTGCGGTCACCGGGTCTCGTCGTCTGTCTCGACTCCGGCTGCGGCAACTACGAGCAGCTCTGGTCCACGACCTCGCTCCGGGGCCTCGTGAACGGCGTGCTCACGGTCGAGGTGCTCACCGAGGGCGTGCACTCCGGGGCCGCGAGCGGCATCGTCCCGTCGAGCTTCCGCATCCTGCGCCAGCTCCTCTCACGGCTCGAGGACGAGCGCACCGGGGCGATCCTGCCGCGCGACTTCCACGCCGAGCGCATCCCGCCCGCGCGCATCGCGCAGGCGCGTGCGGTCGCGACGGCGCTCGGCAGCGAGGTCTACGACCGCTTTCCCTTCGTGCCGGGCATGCGCCCCGTTCACGACGACCCGCTGGAGCTGCTGCTCGACAACACCTGGCGCCCGGCGCTGGCGATCACCGGCGCGGCGGGGCTTCCCCTGCCCGGCGACGGCGGCAACGTGCTCCGCCCGCAGACCTCCGCGAAGCTCTCGCTGCGTCTGCCGCCCACGGTGGACGCCGAGCGGGCGGCGCGGCGCCTCAAGGAGATCCTCGAGGCCGATCCGCCGTACGGCGCGCGGGTCACGTTCGAGGCGCCGGGGTCCGGCAGCAACGGCTGGGACGCGCCGCCGACGAGCCCCTGGCTCCTCGAATCGGTCAATCGCGCCTCAGCGGCGCACTTCGGCAAGCCAGCGATGTTCCACGGCCTGGGCGGCTCCATCCCGTTCATGAGCATGCTCGGCGAGCGCTTCCCGCAGGCCCAGTTCCTGATCACCGGCGCGATGGGCCCCGGCTCGAACGCCCACGGCCCGAACGAGTTCCTGCATCTGCCGACGGGCGTGAAGGTCACCGCCTGCGTCGCCGAGGTCCTCGCCGACCACTACCACGCTGAGTAGAGCGCGAGCCGCCGCGCGAGCCGCCGCCGCGTGAGCCGCCTTGACGCCGCCCGACCCCGGGCCTATCCTCGGCCAACCTAGCTCGCCGCGGGCGACTCCGCTCGCGGCGCTCGACCCGTCAGCGAGGAAGGTGCGGAATGACCCGATTCGCCCTCTCGCGCGTCGGACAGACGGTCGGCGTTCTCTGGATCGTCTCCGTGATCCTGTTCGTCCTGATGCGCCTGATCCCCGGCGACCCCGTGCTCATCATGCTGGGTGACGAGTTCACGGACGAGGCGTACCGCCAGCTCCGGGCCCAGCTCGGGCTCGACCGCTCCCTGCTGATCCAGTACCTCGTCTGGCTCGGGAATATCCTGCGCGGCGAGTTCGGTTACTCCTACATCAGTCACGCCAGCGTCGCCGACCTCGTCTTCCAGGCCTACGTGCCCACGCTCTGGCTCGTCATCGCGAGCCTCATCCTCGGCACGATCATCGCCATCCCCTCGGGCATCGTCGCGGCGATGCGGAAGGACAGCGCCTGGGACTACGGCTCGATGGGCGTCGCCATCGTCGGCTTCTCGATGCCGAGCTTCTGGAAGGGGATCCTCCTCATCTGGATCTTCAGCGTCCACCTCGGCTGGTTCCCCGCCATGGGCTACGTCGCCCCGTGGGCCGACTTCCGAGAGAGCATGTGGAAGCTGGTCCTGCCCGCGGTAACGCTCGGGACGTTCTTCGCCGGCCTGGTGGCGCGCATCGTGCGCTCGAGCCTCCTCGAGGTCCTCGACCTCGACTACATCAAGGCGGCCCGGGCCAAGGGCGTCGGCCAGGCCGCACTCGTGTACCGGCACGCGCTGGCCAACGCGCTCATCCCGGTGGTGACGGTGATCGGGCTCCAGTTCGGCGCGCTGCTCGGCGGCGCCGTGCTCACGGAGACGGTCTTCACCATCCCGGGTATGGGGCGGCTGACCGTGGCCGCCATCACCACCCGCGACTACCAGGTCGTGCAGGCGGCGATTCTGGTGGGCGTCCTCTCGGTGGTGCTCGTGAACCTGCTCGTGGACATCAGCTACGCGTTCCTGAACCCCAAGATCCGCGTCACCGCGTGAGGCCAGCATGCGCACGCTCGACGGCCTGACGGTCGAAAGCCCCGGCGTCACCGTCCCGACGCCCGCCGCCGAGCCCGGCGCCGCCGCCGGCATCGGACGCTGGTGGCGCCGCTTCGCGCGGAGCAAGGGCGCCGTGTTCGGGCTCGCGGTGTTCCTCGCGATCGTCGTGATGGCGGTCTTCGCCGGCGTGCTCGCGCCCTACGATCCCCTGACCCAGGGCGTGGGCGCGCCCCTGGAGAAACCGTCGCTGGCCCACTGGGCGGGCACGGACAGCTTCGGCCGAGACATGCTGAGCCGGATCATCTACGGAGCGCGCATCGCGCTGATCGTCGGGATCGTCGCGGTGCTCCTGGCCCTCGTCGCGGGCGTGACGCTGGGGCTCGTCGCCGGCTACTACGGGGGCGTGCTCGACGCCGTCATCATGCGGGTGATGGACGCGCTCTTCGCGTTTCCCATCATCATCCTGGCGATCGCGATGATGGCGATCATGGGCTTCGGGGTGACGAACGTGATCATCGCCGTCGGGGTGGGCTTCATCGCCCCGTTCGCGCGCGTGACGCGGGGCGACGTCCTGGCCGTCAAGGAGGAGCCCTACATCGAGGCCGCGCGGCTGGCCGGCATCGGCAACCTCCCCATCATCTTCCGCCACGTGCTGCCGAACGTGCTGGCGCCCATCATCGTCCAAGGGGCGCTCCGGGTGTCGGGCGCCATCATCACCGAGGCGGGCCTCTCCTTCCTCGGGCTGGGCCCGCCCCCGCCCACGCCGGTGTGGGGCTCGATGATCGCCGAGGGGCGGAACTTCATCGTCATGGCGCCCCACATCTCGACCATCCCCGGAGTCGCGCTCATGCTGACGGTCGTCGGTCTGAACCTCTTCGGCGACGGCCTCCGCGACACGCTGGATCCGCGTCTGCGCCGATGACCGAGGACCAGAGCGACGTCATCCTCGAGGTCCGCAACCTCGTCGTCGAGTTCAGCAGCGAGGATGGGCCGCTCCGCGCCGTGGACGGGGTGAGCTTCGCCGTGCGGCGCGGGGAAATCGTCGGTCTGGTGGGCGAGTCGGGTGCCGGCAAGACGCTGACCTCCGAGGCGATGCTCCGCCTCGTTCGCTGTCCGCCCGGTCGGATCAGCGGCGAGGTGCGCTTCCGCGGCCAGAACCTCCTTGCCCTCGACGAGCCCGCGCTGGCCGGGATCCGCGGCAAAGAGATCGCAATGATTTTCCAGAACCCCGGGGCCTCGCTGAATCCGGTCTTCCGCGTGGGCGACCAGCTCCTGGAGGCGATGCGCCTCCACCTCCGCGAGCCGGCGCGGTCGCTCCGCGAGCGCGTGGGCGAGATCCTCGGCCGCGTCGGCATCCCCTCGGCGGCCACGCGGGCGCGGGACTACCCGCACCAGTTCAGCGGCGGCATGGCCCAGCGGGTGATGATCGGCATCGGGATCTCCTGCGTGCCGAGCCTGCTCATCGCCGACGAACCCACCACCGCGCTGGACGTCACGATCCAGGCCCAGGTTCTCGCGCTGCTCCGGAGCCTCGCCAGGGAGCTGGGCGTGGCGGTGCTGCTCGTCTCGCATGACCTCGGGATCATCTCCCAGATGTGCCACCGCGTGCTCGTGATGTACGCCGGGCGGATCGTCGAGGAGGCCGACGTCGCCACCATCTTCCGGGCGCCGGCCCACCCCTACACGCGAGGCCTCATCGACTGCCTGCCGCGCATGGACGGCAGCGCGCGGCTCGGGACCATCGCCGGCGTGATGCCGGGGCTCCGCAGCCTCCCGTCCGGCTGCCCCTTCCATCCGCGCTGCCCGCTGGCCGAGCCGCGCTGCGCGGAGGAGGCGCCGAAGCTCCGGTCGGCGGGCGACCACCACAGCGCCGCGTGCCTGCTCGTGGGGACGTGATGGCGCCGCTCCTCGAGGTGCGCGATCTCGTCAAGCACTTCCCGCTCGACGGCGGCATGCTCACGCGGCTGCTGCCGGGCCGGCCCGGACGTGTGGTGCACGCCGTGGACGGCGTGAGCTTCGTGGTCGAGCCCGGCGAGACGCTCGGCCTCGTGGGCGAGAGCGGGTGCGGCAAGACGACCACGAGCCGGCTCATCCTGCGCGCCATCGAGCCCACCGCCGGGCGGATCTTCTTCGAGGCGCAGGAGATCACCGGGCTCTCGCCCGCGGAGCTGCTCCCCTTCCGCCGCAAGGCCCAGATCGTCTTCCAGGACCCCTATACGTCGCTGAACCCCCGGATGACGGTGGAGCGGATCGTCGGCGAGCCGATCCTCGTCCACCGCCTCGTCGCGTCCGGCGAGCTGCGCGCGCGGGTGCGAACGCTGCTCGAGATGGTGGGCCTGCAGTCGGAGCACGCGGCGCGCTATCCGCACGAGTTGTCGGGCGGCCAGCGCCAGCGCGTGGGCATCGCGCGGGCGCTCGGTCTCGGCCCCCGCCTCATCGTGGCCGACGAGGCCGTCTCGGCGCTCGACGTCTCGGTACGCTCCCAAATCCTGAATCTGATGACCGCGCTCCGCGAGCGGCTGCACCTCTCGTACCTGTTCGTGTCGCACGATCTGAGCGTGATCCGCTTCGTCAGCCACCGCGTCGCCGTCATGTACCTCGGCCGGCTCGCGGAGGTGGCGCCGGCGGACGAGCTGTTCAAGCGGCCGCTGCATCCCTACACCCAGGCGCTGATGGCCGCCATCCCCACCATCGGCGACGGCCGTGCCTCGATCTTCGACCAGCCGGAGCGCCTGCTGGAGGGCGAGCTGCCCAATCCCATCGACCTGCCGCGCGGCTGCCGGTTCGCGGGCCGCTGCCCCTTCCGGTTCGACCGCTGCGCCGAGGCGGAGCCGGAGCTGAAGGAGGTGGAGACTGGCCACACCGTGGCCTGCTATCTGTACGAGTGACCCGACGAGCCTGACGATGAAGTCGCCACGCCGGGCGGCGACAAGGAGGACATCGATGAAGAGCCGAGACGGATTCGAGGTCATCAACGGTCTGCTCCGGGAGGAGGTCAACCGCCGCGCCGTGCTCCGCGCGCTGGGCTGGTCGGCCCTCGGAGCCGCGGGTGCCCTGCCGACCGGGCTCCCCGGGCTGGCCCACGCGCAGGCGGCGAAGCGTGGAGGGACGATCAAGATCGGCATCTTTCAGAACATCGACACCCTGGATGCCCACAACACCACGTTCATCACCGCGTGCGCGATCCACAACAACATCTATAACGGGCTCCTGAAGATCACCTCCCCCGACGGCAGGGGCGTGGAGTTCAAGCCGGAGCTGGCGCGCGAGTGGGAGATCCAGGGCGACCGCATTCACGTCTTCCGGCTCCACAAGGGTGTCACCTTCCACAACGGCGACCCGCTGACGGCGGCCGACGTCAAGTGGAACCTCGAGCGCGTGAAGGACAAGCAGCAGGCGCCGATCCACGCGTGGAAGCTCGAGCTGCTGGAGGCGATCGAGACCCCCGACCCCCACACGGTGAAGCTCCACTTCACCAAGCCGTTCCCCTTCCTGAGAGTGGCGTTCACCGGCTCGACCGGGCGAGCCGCGACGATCCTCAACCCGCGCGCCGTCAAGGAGCGGGGCAAGGCCTACGGGCGCAACCCGGTCGGCACCGGCCCCTTCAAGTTCGTGGAGTGGAAGGAGGCCGACTACATCCTGCTCGAGAAGTATCCGAACTACTGGGAGACCGACGGCGCCGGCGGGAAGCTCCCCTACCTGGACAAGGTGCTGCTCAAGTTCATCATCGAGCCCTCGACGCTGGTGGCGGCGCTCAAGACCGGAGAGGTGGACGGCATCAACAACGTGGCGCCCCAGTTCGTCGCCGACCTGCGCCGCGACCCCAAGCTCAACGTCTTCACGGCGGTCGGCGGGAACTGGCGGTGCATGCACATGAACATCGCCAAGGAGCCCTTCAGCGACAAGAACCTCCGCAAGGCGGTCACCTTCGCGGTCGATCGCAAGGAGATCCTGGACCGCGTGGAGTTCGGCGAGGGCATCCTGGCCCACGGGCCCATCTCGCCCCCGATGGGCGGTTTCTATGATCCCGCGTTCGAGACGGGCAGGAATGGCCAGTACTACGATCTGGAGCAGGCCAAGGCTCTGGTCAAGCAGTCGCGCTACGCCGGCGGCGCGGAGGCGACGCTGCTGAGTATCAACTCCGGCACGGCCCCTCGGCAGGCTGAGGTCCTCCAGGCCCAGCTTGCCAAGATCGGGCTCAAGGTGAAGATCGAGCTGGCCGACTCACCGACCTTCCGGCGGCGGTGGCTGCAGGAGCGGCAGTGGGACCTGGTGCAGATCCAGGACCTGGACCCGGACGAGACGCTTTACCCCGAGCTGCACTCCGGGGAGACCTGGAACGCCGGCCGGTGGGTCAATAAGGACTTCGATCGCGCGGTGGAGGCGGCACGGTCGGAGAACGACTTCCGGAAGCGCAAGAAGTTCTACCAGGACGCCGTGCGGCTGATCCTCGAGGACGCGCCCGTGGCGATCATGCTCCACGTCAACGAGCAGAAGATCTTCCACAAGTACGTGAAGAACTTCCAGATGATCCCGGCCAACCTCATCAACATGCACGCGGTCTGGCTGGACAAGGCCTGAGCGCACCACGCCCACGGGCCACGGCGCCTGCCGTGGTCCGTTGGGCGGGAACCTGCGCGCGAGCTGTTCCGTCGCGACGATCCCGTGGATCACGCCGTCGAGCGGTCCCTGCGCTAAGATACGTCGAGCACTCTCGATGAAGCGGACCTCAGGCGCAAGACCCACGCTCGTCCTGCTCGTCCGCCACGGCCTGACCGCGACGACGGGACGCGTGCTCCCCGGCCGTGCGCCGGGACTCCACTTGTCCGACGAGGGCCGCCGCCAGGCCGACGCGGTCGCCAAGCGCATCGCCTCGCTCCCTCGCGTCGCCGCCGTCTACACCTCACCCCTCGAGCGGGCGCGCGAGACCGCCGCGGCCATCGCGCGGGCGCGGCGCCTGGGACTCCGCGTGGAGCGCGGCCTCCTCGAGCTGGATTACGGCAACTGGACCGGCCAATCGATCAGGCGGATCGTCCGGAAGCCGGAGTGGCGGGCCGTGCAGCGCCATCCGAGCGGCTTCCGCTTCCCCGGCGGCGAGTCGTTCACCGAAATGCAGGCGCGCGTCGTCGGAGCGCTCGGGCGGCTCGTCGCGCGCCACCCCGGCCGGACGATCGTCGCCGTCTTCCACGCCGACCCGATCAAGGCGGCCGTCGCCCACGCCCTCGGCGCCCACCTCGATCTCTTCCAGCGCATCGCGATCGCGCCGGCGTCTGTCACGGCGATCGCCTACCGGGCTCACGGCCCCGTCGTCCTCACGGTCAACTCGATGGACGGCGACCTCGCGAAGCTTCAGACGTGACGAGCCGGTCGTTCGACCTCGACGACCCGGACCACTTCACGGCGGGCGCCGTCGGCCCTGTCGGCGAGCGCGTCTTCTATCTCCAGGGGCGGCAGGGGAAGAGGCTCGTCACGCTCCGATGCGAGAAGGAGCAGGTGCGCGCGCTCGCCAACCACCTCGCCGGCCTCGTCGACCGGCTGCCGGACACGGGCGACCAGCCGCCCGGCGACGTCGCGCTGAGCGAACCCATCGAGGAGGCGTGGCTCGTCGGATCCCTCGCCATCGGCTACGACGACGCGCGCCGCCGCGTGGTGATCGTCGCCAACGAGCTGGTCCAGGAGGAGGGCGGTGGCGAGCCGGCCTCGGCGCGCTTCTG
>JACPCG010000026.1 GCA_016179925.1 Candidatus Rokuibacteriota bacterium
AGAGGAGGTACGCGGCCTTCCGCTCGTGCGTCTCGGCGAGCCGCGCGCCGACCAGCTGGATGCCCGAGGGCGAAAAGTCGGGGACCGTGATGCGCAGCCCCGCGCGCTGGCGGAACCACTCCTCGATCTCCCCGCGGTCCGCCGAGGCGAGCTCGGCCGGCCGCTCGATCTGGGCGTAGGCGATGTGCTTGTCCACGAGGTCGCCGACGAGCGGCGCGGACGGTCGCACGACGGGGAGCAGCGCGGCGACGATGAGCGCCGCCGCCGCCGCAGCGGCGGCGGGAGCCAGGATCCACGGCCGGAGGGCGGCGCGGCGCTCGGCGCCGCGGAGCTGCGCGACAAGGCGCGCGCGCAGCTCCGGGGAGGCGGTCTCCCGCGGCTGTCGGCGGAGGAGCTGCCGGAGCTCGCGCTCACGCCTCGCAAGCTCGGCACACCGCCGGCACGCCGCGCCGTGCGCGTCCGCCGCGGCCGTCTCGCCGACGGTCAGCTCGCCGTCCACGTAGGGGTGGAGCCGGGCCTCGAACTCGTGGCAGTTCATTCCTTCTCCTTCAAGTATCCGTGCTCGCGCGCGAAGCCGCGGAGCGACTGGCGCAGGAGACCGCGTCCCCGCGACAGCCGCGACATGACGGTGCCCGTGGGACAGCCGAGCACCTCCGCCACCTCCTTGTAGCTGAGCCCTTCCAGGTCCGCGAGAATGACGGCCTCACGGAATGCGAGGGGCAGCGCGCGGAGGGCGCGGTCCACGTCGCCGTGGACGACCGTCTGGAGGAACTCCTCCTCGGGGTTGTCGCCGGCGAGCCCTAGCGCGGTCGCGCTCTCGACGCTGGATTCCCAGAACGTCGCATCCCCTTCCGGCACCTCGCGCCCCTCCTTGCGGACACGGTTGAGGAACACGTTTCTCAGGATCGTCAGGAGCCACGCCCGGCAGTTGGTGCCCGGGTTGAAGCGGTGGAAGCTCCTGAACGCCCTCAGGCACGTGTCCTGGACGACGTCCTCGGCCTCTGCGCGGTTCTTCGTGAGCCAGAGGGCGGTGCGGTAGAGCGCGTCCAGGTGGACGAGGGCCACCTGCTCGAACTCGCTCGTCCGATCCGCGCCTCTGCCCCAGAGAACCAGACGCCCTCCCCGTGCCTCGATCACCCATCGTAACCCGCGACGGGACTGTTGTATTCCCGCGGATTCGCGGGCGAGTTCCGGAATAGAGGCCCCCCGCCGCGGGTTCACCGTGTAGAAGCGCGGAATCCGCGAAGGAGGTGAGCAAGGATGATTCGACAAATCGTGGGCTCCATTGCCGTGCTCGGCGTCCTGACGCTGGCCGGCGCGCACGAGGCGGGGGCGCAGAAGGCCGCCAACCCGTGCGCGGCCAAGAACCCGTGCGCCGTGAAGGCCGCCAACCCGTGCGCGGCCAAGAACCCGTGCGCCGCGAAGAACCCCGCAGGCGGTGACGGTCAGGAGTGGGCGAAGGCCCCGTCGCGCGTCGGACCGCACAAGTCCGGTCCGGGTTCCTGGGACGACCCGCTCGCGCGCCAAGAGGCGCGCTAGCCCGTCGCGTCGATCCTCGCCGGGGTGACTCCACGAGGAGAGCCCCGGGCCCCACCCCCTGGAATAATCCACGCGTCCGGCGGGTTCACGGTCCAGCACGTGCTGGAAGGGAGGTGAACTCCGATGATGCGACGTGTCCTCATCAGCGCCGCGGTCGTCTGTACCCTTGGCCTGGCCGGCGGCACGGACGCCTTCGCCCAGAAGGCGGTCAACCCCTGTGCCGCGAAGAACCCGTGTGCCGTCAAGGGCGTGAACCCCTGCGCCGCCAAGAACCCCTGCGCCGCGAAGAACCCCTGCGCCGTGCAGAACCCGTGCGCCGCGAAGAACCCGTGTGCGGCGAAGAACCCCTGCGCCGCCAAGAATCCCTGTGCCGTGAAGAAGTAGCCGCTGACCTCCACCGCACCGGGGCTGTCTCCCACGGGGACGGCCCCGGTGGCGGCCGCCGACCCGCCCCGCGTCGCTCCCCGCCCCCGGAACGTGATATGAGGAAGCACCGCGCGAGCGACGGGAGGCGCCGATGGCCGAGCGTGTCACCGTGTCCGTGGACGACGGCGTCGCCGACGTGCAGTTGAACCGGCCGGAGAAGCTCAACGGCCCCGACCTCGCGATGTTCGAGGCGCTCGGTCCCGGGCCGGCCGAACCAGCTCGAGGCCGTGCGGGCCAACATGGACAAGCGCCCGCCGAAGTTCAGCGACCCGCGTGATGGCGGGTCCCGACTCGGGAGCGATTGACAGCGCCCGGCACGGGATGCTAGAAGCGGGCAACCGTCTGAACCGCGAGGGGGGTGAGACCGAGCTCCCGGGTTCCCCGACGACCTTCCCGTGCACGTCGCGAAAACGCCAAGGAGTTCGTATGAAGACAACCTCCCGTCGCGAGTTCCTGCGTGTCGCCTCCGGCGCCACGACCGGCATGGCGTCCTGGCTGGCCCTCGGCCGGGCGCCGGCCTTCGCCCAGAAGCGCGAGCTGACGATGCTCTCCTGGAACCACTTCGTCCCCGCCGCCGACGAAGAGCTGAGACGGCAGGCGCAAGAGTTCAGCAAGCAGGCCGGCGCGACGGTGCGGGTGGACACCATCGCCCACCTCCAGCTCCCGGCCAAGTGGGCGGCCGAGGCCCAGTCCCGGTCCGGCCACGACATCGTGCACATCGGGGGCGCCGCCCCCTGGCTCTACGAGAAGAGCCTGCTCGACGTGAGCGGCTTCATCGACGAGATGGGCAAGAAGTATGGCGGCTGGTATCCCTTCTCCAAGGAGTCGGCGTACACGGACGCCGGCTGGCGCGGGATCCCCTGGTTCTGGATCTCCTTCCCGGCCACCTACAACGAGACGCACTTCAAGAAGGCCGGGGTCCAGACGCCCAAGACCTGGGACGAGCTGCTCAAGGTGGGCCGCGTGCTCAAGAAGCAGGGCAACCCCGTCGGCATCCCCATCAGCCACTGCGCCGACGCCAACACCACGTTCTGGTCGGTGCTCTGGTCCTACGGCGGCAAGGTCGTCGAGGCCGACGGCAAGACGTCGGCCATCAACTCGGACAAGACCACCCAGGTGATCGAGTGGTACAAGGAGTTGTACAAGGACGCGATGGAGCCGGAGGTGCTCAGCTGGGACGACGCCTCCAACAACCGCTTCATCCTCTCCGGCAAGGGCTCCTGGATCCACAACCCGATCAGCCCCTACAACGCGGCCCTCGCCAAGAAGATGCCCATCGCCGACGAGATCAACCACCACACCAGCCCCGGCGGGCCGGGCGGCACGCACTCGGCGCCCCCCATCCAGACGCTCGGCATCTGGAACTTCTCGAAGAACGCGGAGCTGGCGAAGGACTTCCTCCGCTTCCACTTCAAGAAGGAGAACTTCGACAAGTGGATCGTGGCTTCCAACGCCTTCAATCACCCGCCGCTCCGGGACCTGGCGGATCATCCGATCTGGTCGAGGAATCCGAAGTTCGCGATGCTGCCGGGGGAGGCGGAGTTCGCCCACCCGCGGGGCTGGCCGGCCAAGCCCAACGCGGCGGTGAGCCTCATCGACGTGAACTACATCTTGCCCGACATGGTGGCCAAGGCCGTTGGCGGCATGCCGACCAAGCGAGCCATCGCGTGGGCGGAGGAGCAGGTGAAGCTCGCCATCCAGGGCAAGCTCGAGACCAAGGGCAAGTCCTAGGATGGCCGTCGGCCAGCGCGCGATCGAGGCGGCCGGGACGGGCGTCGCCCGTCCCGGGCCCCTCGCGCGCGCGCGCGAGTGGTGGGAGCAGGAGCACGTCTTCGGCTACGGCCTGATCCTGCCTGCGCTGCTGCTGATCGTCTGCCTGGTGGCCTACCCCTTCGGGATGGCCATCTACTTCAGCCTGTCCGACTACTGGGTCGGCTCGCCCGGCAACTTCGTCGGGCTCGAGAACTTCCGCGACATCCTGGGCAACGAGGTCTTCCAGCGGACCGTCTACAACTCGTTCGTCTTCACGTCGATCGCGGTGGCCTTCAAGATCGTGCTCGGGGTGTGGCTGGCGATGCTGCTGTTCCGCAACTTCAAGCTCAAGCGGCTCATCCGCGGCGCCGTGCTCCTGCCCTGGGTGATCCCCACCGCGCTGTCGACCCTGGCGTGGTGGTGGATGTTCGACTCGCTCTACAGCGTGGTGAACTGGACCGCCATCCGGCTGGGGATCATCAGCCCGCCCGGGCCCAACTGGCTGGGCATGACCGAGTACGCCATGGCGGCGGTCATCGCCGTCAACGTCTGGCGGGGCCTGCCGTTCTTCGCCATCATCGTCCTGGCCGGGCTCGTGTCGATCCCCCGCGAGTACTACGAGGCGGCGGAGGTGGACGGCGCCTCGTCCTGGGGCCGGTTCCGGCACGTCACGCTGCCCCTGCTCAAGCCGGTCCTCGCCGTCGTGATCCTGTTCTCGACCATCTTCACGTTCAGCGACTTCAACATCGTCTACGTGATGACGCGGGGCGGCCCCGTCAACACGACACACCTCTTCGCCACCCTCGCATACCAGGTCGGGCTGAACGGCGGCAACCTCGGGCAGGGCGCGGCGATCTCGCTGTTCCTGTTCCCGATGCTGGCAGCGGTGGTGTTCCTTCAGCTCCGTTACATCCGGAAGGAGTGAAGATGGTCGTCGGGGTCCGGAGTCGGGGAGCGAGGATCCGGTCGGCGGCGTTCGGCTACGCCAACGTCCTGCCCTTCGTCTTCTTCGCGCTGTTCCCGTTCTACTACATGGTGATCACCTCGCTGAAGAGCGACACCGAGCTGTACAACCTCAAGGCGGTGCCGTTCCTGATTCAGACCGGGGTCATCACCGACAACTACCACTATTTGTTCTTCAAGACCGAGTTCTGGACCTGGATGAAGAACAGCCTGATCATCAGTGTCACCGCGACCTCGATCTCGCTCGTAATCGCCATTCTGGCCGGCTATAGCCTCGCCCGCCTGCGGTTCCCCGGCGTTAACTCGTTCGGCACGGCCGTGTTCATCACCTACCTGGTGCCGCCGACGCTCCTGTTCCTGCCGCTTTCCCAGGTGGTCGTCTGGCTCGGGATCTCCGACACGATCTGGGCGCTCATCGTCACCTATCCGACGTTCCTGGTGCCGTTCTCGACCTGGCTCCTGATGGGCTACTTCCGGACCATCCCGCGCGAAGTCGAGGAGTGTGCCCTGGTGGACGGAGCCAGCCGCCTGCAGACGCTCGTCCGGATCGTGCTCCCGATGGCGGTTCCCGGGATCGTGTGCGTGGTGCTCTTCGGCTTCACCCTGACCTGGAACGAGTTCACGTACGCGCTGACGTTCATCTCGCAGACGGCCAACAAGACGGCCGTGGTCGGGGTGACCGCCGATCTGATCCGCGGCGACATCTACTACTGGGGTTCGCTCATGGCGGGCGCGGTGCTGGCCAGCCTCCCCATCGTCATCATCTACGTCTGGTTCCTCGACTACTACGTCTCGGGCCTGACCGCGGGCGCCGTCAAGGGGTAGGGGGAGTTTACTTCGGGGCCCGTCGGCGTTTCGGGGGGTAAACTCACGCTAGGGTGATTGCCCGAGAGACGCTGCAGAAGCTCGCCCGCAACATCGAGACGGTCATGAAGGGGCAGTCCGCCGCGGTCCGGAAGCTCCTCGCCGCGTTCGCCAGCGGCGGCCACGTCCTGCTGGAGGACTACCCCGGGACCGGCAAGACGACGCTCGCCAAGGCGCTCGCGCGGTCCATCGGCGCCCGCTTCAAGCGGATCCAGTTCACGCCCGACCTCCTCCCGTCGGACATCGTGGGCATGTCGGTCTTCGACCCGCGCGACCACGCCTTCCACTTCCACGAGGGCGCGGTCTTCACGAACATCCTGCTCGCGGACGAGATCAACCGCGCGTCGCCGCGGACCCAGTCGGCGCTCCTCGAGGCCATGGCGGAACGGCAGGTGAGCGTCGAGGGCGCGACCCACACGCTCGACGAGCTCTTCTTCGTCATCGCCACGCAGAACCCCGTCGAGTTCCGCGGGACGTACCCGCTGCCCGAGGCCCAGATGGACCGCTTCGCGCTGCAGTTCGCGCTCGGCTACGTCGCGCCGGACGAGGAGGTGGCGATCCTCTCGGCCCAGGAGCAGCGCCACCCGATCGAGGCCCTGACCGCGTGCGTCTCGACGGAGGAGGCGCTCGAGCTGCGCCGGCGCGTCCGGGACGTGCGCGCGAGCGACGAGCTCAAGCGCTACGCGGTGGACATCGTGCGCGAGACGCGCGCCGCGCCCGGCGTCCAGCTCGGCGCGAGCCCGCGGGCCTCCCTCGCGCTCGTGAAGGCCGCGCAGGCGCTCGCGCTCCTGGACGGCAGCGAGTTCGTCGTGCCCGAGCACATCCAGGACATCGCGGTGCCGGTCGTCGCGCACCGGCTCGTGATCGACCCGCAGGCGCGGTTCTCCGGCGTCACGGCGCAGGGGATCGTCGAGGAGATCGTCAAGAAGATCCCCGTCCCGGCGTGAAGCGCTTCTGGTACCGCCTCTTCCGGTCCACCGCGTCCGTTCAGTACCGCTTCGGCCGGCGCTTCACGCCGGCCGGCCAGCTCGTCCTCGGCGCGCTCGGCGCCGCGCTGGTGATCGGGATCGACACCAACCGGACCGTCGGCTATCAGGCGTTCACCTTCCTCCTCGCCCTCCTCCTGATCGCGCTCGCGTGGAGCTTCCCGTTCCGCGGGCGCCTGACCGTCCGCCGCGTGCTGCCCCGCTTCGTGACCGCGGGCGAGCCGGCGTGGTACCGGGTCGTCATCCGGAACGGGACGGCGACGCCGCAGCGCGGCCTCGTCCTGCTCGAGACCCTCGCCGACCCGCGTCCGTCGTTCGAGGAGTTCACGAGCGCGCGCGAGCCCGGCGAGGAGCGGCGGAACTGGTTCGACCGAACCGTCGGCTATCCGCGCTGGGACTGGCTGGTCGCGCGGAACCAGGGCGCCCGCATCGAGGCGCAGCCGCTGCCGCCGCTCCCGCCCGGCGACGCGGGCGAGGTGCGCGTCGCGCTCAAGGCGGTGCGCCGGGGGCGGCTCGACTTCACCGGCGTCACGATCGCGCGGCCGGACCCGTTCGGCCTCGTCAACGCGCTCGAGACGCTCCGGCTGCCGCAGTCGCTGCTCGTCCTCCCGAAGCGCTACGCGATGCCGGATCTGGCGCTCCCCGGGACGCGGAAGTACCAGCCCGGCGGCGTCGCCCTCGCCTCCTCGGTCGGTGACTCCGAGGAGTTCCTCGCGCTGCGCGACTACCGCCCGGGCGACCCGCTGCGTCGCATCCACTGGAAGAGCCTGGCGCGCGTCCGCAAGCCGGTCGTCAAGGAGTACCAGGACGAGTTCTTCGTGCGCCACGCGCTCGTGCTCGACACGTTCGCCGCGAGCGAGCCGAGCGACGCGTTCGAGGAGGCCGTCTCCCTCGCGGCGTCCATTGCGTGCTCGATCCAGACGCAGGACGCGCTGCTGGATCTGCTCTTCGTGGGGCCGGAGGCCTACTGCTTCACCGCGGGGCGCGGCCTCGGCGACACGGACCGGATGCTCGAGGTCCTCGCCGGCGTCCGCGCGTGCCACGACAAGCCGTTCCGCACGCTCCACCATGCGGTGCTCGAGCGCCGCGCCTCCCTCTCCGGCGTGATCTGCGTGCTCCTCGCGTGGGACGAGCCGCGGCGCGCGTTCGTCGGGCAGCTCCGGGCGCTGGGCACGCCGGTGCGCGTCTTCGTCGTCACCGAGAAGGACGCGCCCGCGCCGGCCCGCCCGGACGAGGTCCACCATCTCGTGGCCGGCGCCGTCGCCGAGGGGCTCGCCCGCGGATGAGCGACGCGCTCCTTTCTCAGGCCACCCTCGGATTGAGCCGGCCCCGCGGACCCCGCTACAAATGACCACACCGCCGTTCCTCGTCGGCGCGGCGCTCCTCTTCTGGGGCTGGCAGACCGGCCTCGTCCTGCCGGCGCTCTTCGTCGCGCTCGTCCTCGAGGCGTCCCGCGTCTTCACGTGGCGGCTCGAGCTCTCACGCACGGACTTCAACCGCATCTCCGACCTCTGCGCGCTCCTGCTCCTCGGGAGCGCGGTGTGGGTCTTCGCGCTCGGCGGGACTCCGCGGGCCGTCGGCGGCCCGCGGGCGGTCACGATCCTGTTCCAGCGGATCCCGATGCTGGTCGCGCTCCTCGTCGCCTGCCAGGTCTACAGCACGGTCGGGAGGATCCCGCTGGGCGCCCTGTTCTGGACGCTCCGGAAGAAGGCCGAGCGCGAGGGCGTGCTCGGCGGCACGGTGGACCTCGCGTACCCGTACGTCGCCCTGTGCGTGCTCTCCGCGAGCGCCGCCAACGTGCGGACGCCCGCCTTCTACGCCGGGCTCTCCGTGCTCGCGGCGTGGGCGCTCTGGCGTGCGCGCTCGCCGCGCTTCTCACCGCTCTGGTGGGCGCCGCTGCTCGGCGTCGCCGTGGTCCTCGGCTACGGCGGACAGGTCGCCCTCCACCGGCTCCAGGAGCGGTTCGAGCAGGTCGCGTTCGAGTACCTCTTCAATCTGCTCAAGCGGCGGGACACCGATCCGTTCCGGTCGAGCACGGCGATCGGCCACCTCGGCCAGCTCAAGCTCTCCGACCGGATCCTGCTGCGCGTGGAGCCGGACGCGGCGAGCC
>JACPCG010000027.1 GCA_016179925.1 Candidatus Rokuibacteriota bacterium
CTTCTGCACGGAGCGGACGATGGTCTCGCGGTCGAGGGGCGAGATGGTGAGGAGGTCGATCACCTCGGCCGCCACGCCGTCTTCCGCCTGGAGCGTGTCGGCGGCCTCGCGGGCCACACGCAGCATCGCGCCGTAGGCGAGCAGCGTCAGGTCGCCGCCCTCGCGCACAATCTGGGCGCGGCCGATCGGGAAGGTCTCGCTCTCGACCGGGACCTCCTCCTTCGCCGCGTGGTAGAGGGCCTTCGACTCGAAGAAGATCACGGGATCCGGGTCGCGGATGGCGCTCGCGAGGAGCGCGCGCGCGTTGCGAGGCCCGGACGGGATGACCATCTTCAACCCTGGCATGTGGGCGTAGAACTGCTCCTCCGACTCCGTATGGTGCTCGAGGGCGCGGACCCCGCCGCCGTAGGGCATCCGGATCACCATCTGACAGTGGAAGCGCCCCTGCGAGCGCGCCCGATAGCGCGCGGCGTGGTTCTCGATCTGGTGGAAGCACTGGAAGGCGAAGCCGGAGAACTGGATCTCGCAGATCGGCTTGAGCCCGTAGAGCGCCATGCCGCGTCCACGCCGACGTCCTCGCCGAGGATCAGCACGTCCGGGTCGCGCTCCATCTCCTCGAAGAGCGCCTGGTTGAGCGCCTTCACCATGTTGAGCTTGGTCATGTCATCACCGTCGCGTCAGCCGCTGGCCGCGCATCGGCGTCGCGCGCGGCGGCGCGGCGGCCGGCTCGGGGGGCGGCGGCGTGCCGGCCTCCTCGAGCCGCCGCGCCAGCTCCTCGCGCTGGGCCCGCAGATGGGGCGGCATCTCGGCGTATACGTGGTCGAACACCGTCCGCGGGTCGGCCGGGGGCGTGGCCTCGAAGCGGCGCACGGCCTCGCCGATCTCGTCGTCCACCTGCTGCTCGAGCCCCGGATCGAGGAGGTTCCGCTCCTTCAGGTAGGCGGTGAAGCGCGTCAGCGGGTCCTTCTGCTCCCACATCTTCACTTCTTCCTCGGAACGGTACTTCGTCGGGTCATCCGCGGTCGTGTGCATGCCGAGCCGGTAGGTGACGCACTCGATCAGCGTCGGCCCGTCGGCCGCGCGCGCGCGGTCCACCGCCTCGCGGGCGGCCGCGTAGACCGCGAGGATGTCGTTGCCGTCCACCTGGACTCCCGGCACGCCGTAGGCGAGCGCCTTCTGGGCGATCGTCTTCGAGTGGGTCTGCTTCTTCAGCGGCACCGAGATCGCCCACTGGTTGTTCTGGCAGACGAAGACGACGGGCACCTGCCAGACCCCCGCGAAGTTCAGCGCCTCGTGGAAGTCGCCCTCGGAGGTCGCGCCGTCGCCGAAGAAGACCATGACGACCGCGTCGTCGCCGCGATACTGGGCGGCGTAGGCGAGGCCGACCGCGTGGGGAAGCTGGGTCGCGACCGGGATCGTGATCGGCAGGTCGCGCTGGCCGGGCGCGGGCTGGCCGCCTTCGACGTAGCCCGCGAAGAAGAGCAGCAGCTTCTCGATCGGCCAGCCGCGCCAGACCATCGCCGCCGCCTCCCGGAAGGACGGCACCATCCAGTCCGTCGGCCGCAGCGCGAAGGCGCTGCCCATCTGGGAGGCCTCCTGGCCCTTGATCGGCGCGAACGTGCCGATGCGGCCCTGGCGCTGCAGGCGCACCATGCGCTCGTCGAGCCGCCGCCCGAGCACCATGGCGCGATAGAGGGACTTCAATTCTTCGGGGGAGAGCTTCGGCTCGAGCGCGGTGTCGAGGTGGCCCTCGCTGTCGAGGATCGACAGGTGCTCCAGGTGAAACCGCGGCTCGAGGACCGTTCTGGGCATCGCCGGTGATCCCATTTTACCTCTGGTGCACGCGCCGCGTGGGATGCGAAGATTTCCGGGGCAACGGGAGGGCCCCGGCGCTGATCTACCTCGTCGTCTGCGGCACGGCGCTGATCGTCGCCGGGCTCACGCTCTTCTCGGGCTTCGGGCTCGGCACGCTCCTCATGCCCGCCTTCGCCGTCTTCTTCCCGATCGACGTCGCCATCGCCGCCACGGCCGTCGTCCACCTCGCGAACAACCTCTTCAAGGTGGCGCTCCTCGGCCGCGCGGCGGTCTGGCGGGTCGCCATCCTCTTCGGCGGGCCCGCCGCGCTCGCGGCGTTCGCGGGCGCCTGGCTCCTCGAGACGATGGCGGCGGCCCCTTCGCTCGCCACGTACACCGTGGGGGAGCGGCTCCACCACGTGACGTCGGTCAAGCTGGTGGTCGCGGCGCTCATGCTCGTCTTCGCGGGCTTCGAGGTCGTGCCCGCGCTCCAGCGGCTCGAGTTCCCGCGGCGCTATCTCGTGCTCGGCGGCGCGCTCTCGGGCTTCTTCGGCGGGCTCTCCGGCCACCAGGGCGCGCTCCGCTCGGCGTTTCTCGTCCGCGCGGGGCTCGGCAAGGAGGGGTTCATCGCGACCGGCGTCGTGAGCGCGGTGGTCGTGGACCTGGCGCGGCTCTCCGTGTACGGCATGGCCTTCGTCGCGCGCGACCTCGGTGTCGTCCTGGCCAGGCAGGGCGGGTGGACGCTCGTCGTGGCCGCGGCGGTCGCCGCGTTCGCGGGCTCGTTCGCCGGCGCGCGGCTCCTGCCGAAGGTCACCATGACCGGCGTGCGGTGGGTCGTCGCCGTGATGCTCTGCCTGGTGGGAATCGCTCTGGGCGCCGGCCTCGTCTAAAGCCTCTATAAGAAGCTGGCGACGAAATAGGGAGCGAGCGATGAAAGCGATCCGCGTCCACAAGTTCGGCGGCCCCGAGGTGCTCCAGCTCGAGGAGGTTCCGGACCCCGCGCCCGGACCCGGGCAGGTGCGGGTGCGCATCCGCGCCGCGGGCGTGAACCCGGTGGACACCTACATCCGCTCGGGCAGTTACGCGCTGATGCCCCCGCTGCCCTACATCCCGGGCACCGACGCTGCGGGCGGGGTGGACGCCGTCGGCGAGGGCGTCAAACGCTTCAAGAAGGGCGACCGCGTGTACGTCGTGCGGACGGCCGGCCCGCCGCTGACGGGCGGCTATGCGGAGATGGCGGTCTGCGGCGAGGCGCTCGTTCAGCCGCTGCCGGCGACCGTCTCGTTTTCTCAGGGGGCGGCGGTGGCCGTGCCCTACGGCACCGCCTACCGCGGCCTCCACCATAAGGCTCACGCGCGCCCCGGCGAGACCGTGCTCGTCCACGGCGCCTCGGGTGGCGTCGGCATCGCGGCGGTGCAGCTCGCCGTCGCTCATGGCATGACGGTCATCGGCACCGCCGGGAGCGAGCGCGGGCGCACGCTCGTCCGGGAGCACGGCGCCCACCACGTGCTCGACCACTCGGCGCCCGACCACCTCGCGCGGCTCACAGAGCTCACCCAGGGGCGCGGCGCGGACGTGATTCTCGAGATGCTCGCCAACGTGAACCTCCAGAAGGACCTCGACGTCGTGGCGCGCTTCGGCCGCATCGTGGTCATCGTGACGAAAGACGCCACGATCCTCGGCCTCGCCCTGCCGAACGCGACGCCGGACGACATGGCCTCGATCCACGCGGCGCTCGTCGCGGGGCTCGCGAACGGCACGCTCAGGCCGGTCGTCGGGCGGGAGCTGCCGCTCTCGGACGCGGCGCAGGCGCACACGGCCGTGCTCGCGCCGGGAGCGTACGGGAAGATCGTCCTGCTCCCCTGACGCGCGTTGTTCACGAACGGCGATCGCGCAGCCGAGCGGGTGGCGCAGGGTGCGGTCCCCGCCGGGCGGGCGGGGACCGCACCCTGCGCCAGGCCCCGCCCGCCGCACGCAACGACCGTTCGTGAATAATGCGCGCCAGGGAAGCGGGCTACTTCTTTCCGGCCTGGGCCTTCTTCGCGGGTACCTGGGCTTCCGGGCGCCGGGCTTTGGCGAGCGGCTTCTTCTCCGCGACGGCCGGCGCGCCCGCCTCGGCGGCGGCCGCCGGCGGCTGGGCGGCCATGCGCCTGGCGAGACTCTGCTTGAGCGCGTCCATGAGGTCGATCACCTGCGCGCGCTGGACCTGGGGCCCGACGGCGGTGACCTCCTGGCCCTCGACCTTCCGGTTCACGAGATCGAGGACGCGCTGCCGGTACTCGTCGGCGTACTTCGCGGGCTCGAAGGCCTCGCTCGCCAGGCCGTCGATGAGCTGGAGCGCCAGCTCGAGCTCGCCCGCCTTGATCCTCGCGGCCTCGCCGCGGTCGATCTCGCCGAAGCTCCGCACCTCGTCGGCGAAGTACATCGTGTGGAGCATGAGGCCGCCCTGCGCGGCGCGGACGAGCACGAGGCTCTCCTTGCCGCGCATGACGAACTTCGCGAGCGCGACGCGCTCGTGCTTCGCCATCGCGTCGGCGAGGAGGCGGTACGCCTTGTCGCCGCCCTTGTCGGGGCCGAGGTAGTAGGTCTTCTCGAAGTAGATCGGGTCCACGGACTTGAGCGGCACGAACTCGGCGATGTCGATGATCTTCGAGGCCTCGCCTTCGAGCGCCCGGAGCTCCTCGTCCGTCACGCGCGCGTACTGGTCTTTCGCGAACTCGTAGCCCCGCACGAGCGCCGCGCGCTCGACGACCGCGTTGCAGGTCGGGCAGAAGGTCTGCTGCTTGATGCGGGAGCCGCACTTGGCGTGCAGGAGGTTGAAGGCCACGGCCTGGGAGGCGGCCGCCGTGTAGAGCTTGATCGGGATGGAGACGAGCCCGAAGGAGATCGTCCCGGAGCCGATCGCATGCGCCGGCATGGTTTGCACCATAGCACGAGGCTCCCTATGATGCGCGCAGGCTCGGTGATGTCCCATGGATAGCGTTCCCCAGGCGGCCGAGAGGCGACAGGTCGGGGTCCTCACGGTCCTCTCGGCGCTCGTCCTCGTCGCGTTCGTGGTCCTGGTCGGCTGGCTCCACTACACGGGCTCGCGCGTGGCGGACATGGCGGAGCCCGAGCGCGCCCTCGCCCTGATCGTCGGGCGGACGCTCGATCTCGACGAGGGCGTGGAGCAGGCGCCCGCGTGGGAGCGGCGTCTCCACCAGCTGATGCTGGGCGGCCGGGCGGACGATCTCGCCGAGGGGATCCGCTGGTTCGAGGAGCTCGCGCGCTATTCGCTCGATCCCGCCGTGGACCTGCACCTGGCCATCCTCGAGGGGGAGGCCGGGCGGTTCGAGCGCGTCCGTCGGCGCGTGGAGGAATGGCGGCGCCGCGACGCGCCGTTCCCGACGCTCGCGGGCCTGATCGCCGCCGCGTACCTCGGCGGCCCCCTGGCGGCCGGCATGGACGCGCAGGCCGAGCTCCGCGCGGCGCTCCAGGCAGGCTGGTTCAGCGACCGGCTCACGATCCGCGTGGCGGCGCGCGCCGGCGACGACGAACTGGGCGAGACGGCGCGCGCGGCGCTGGAGGGGCGCGGGGGCCGGCTCCTCGCGGGTCTCCGCGGCTTCGCCGCCGCCGAGGCTGGCGTGCTCGTGGCGGGAGCGGTCGCGCTCATCGTTGTCGCGGGGTCCGCGAGGCCGGGTCGGACCGTGGGTGGCCAGCGACAGATGCGGATCGGCTCCGTCGCGTTGCCGCCGCCATGGTCCGGCCGGACCGGCGGCGTCGTCTTGCTCCACGGCGGCGCCCTCGGCGCGCTGCTGGTCACCGCGCTCCATCTCTTCGCGCTTGCGGTCCCGGAGCGACCGCTGACGAGGATCGTCGTCGCCACCGCGACCAACCTCGCGTTCGTGCCGCTGCTCGTGCTTGCGCGCCGGCGCCTCCTGGTGCCGGCGGGGCTCGGCTTCGGCGCCGGGCTGGGCCTCGTGCCGTCGAGGGGTGCCGTGGTCCCGCTCGCCGCCGTGCTGCTGATGTTGCTCGCGGCGGGGCAGGCGGGCGAATGGGCGCTCGGCTGGGGTGCCCGCGCGCTCGATCTCCCGGCGCACTGGACGGAGTGGTTCGACCGCGATCTCGCGTGGGGGAGCGCGCCGGTCGTGGCGCTCGAGCTCATTGACACGGTCGTCCTCACGCCGGTCGTCGAGGAGATCCTCTTCCGCGGCCTCCTCTTCGCGACGCTGCGCGCGAGGCTCGGGCTCGGCGCCTCCGCGGTACTGAGCGCCGCCATCTTCGCCGTCGCGCACGGCTACGGCGCGGCGGGCTTCATCGCGGTGTTCTGGAGCGGCGTCCTGTGGGCCGTCGCCTACGAGAAGACGGGCAGCCTCCTTCCCTCGATCGCCGCCCACGCGGTCGACAACCTCGGGGCCTCGCTCGCGCTGCTCCTGGTGCTCCGTGCCTAGCCGCGATCTCGACGCGTACCGGAAGAAGCGCGATCCCGAACGGACACCCGAGCCGTTCGGCGGGCGCCGGCCCGGCGCCGGCCACCTCTTCGTCGTGCAGAAGCACGCGGCGCGCTGGCTCCACTACGACCTGCGGCTCGAGATCGACGGCGTGCTCGCGAGCTGGGCGGTGCCGAAGGGGCCGTCGGTCACGCACGGCGAGAAGCGGCTCGCCGTGCACGTCGAGGATCATCCCGTCGAGTACGCCGACTTCGAAGGCGTCATCCCCGAGGGCAACTACGGCGCCGGACCCGCGATCGTGTGGGACCGCGGCTGGTACCGGCTCGTGAAGGACCGGCCCGCGCGCGAGCAGCTCGAGCGCGGCAAGCTCGAGTTCGAGCTCTTCGGCTTCAAGCTCCGCGGCCAGTGGACGCTCGCGCGCATGAGCGGCAAGGACCGTGACTGGCTCCTCCTGAAGCGGGCCGACGCGTTCGCCGGTGGCGACGAGCCCGTCGAGTGCTTCCCCGAGTCGGTGCTGTCCGGGCTCACCGTCGAGGAATTGCGGGAGGGTTGGGCGAAGCTCGGGACGCTGCGCGCGCGCCTGGAGGCGCTCGGAGCGCCGCGCGGGGAGGTGGCGCCGCGCGCCGGGCAGTTCATGCTCGCCACGCTCGTGACCGAGCCGTTCTCCGACCCGGGCTGGGTCTTCGAGATCAAGTACGACGGCGTCCGCATCCTGGCCTCGCGGGCGGGCCGCCGGGTCGAGCTGCGCGGGCGGAGCGGCAGGGTGGTCACCGAGCGGTACCCCGAGATCGCGCTGGCGCTCCGGGCGCTCCCGCTCGACCGCTTCGTCCTCGACGGCGAGATCGTCGCGCTCGACGAGACCGGGCGCTCGAGCTTCCAGCGGCTCCAGGCGCGGATGAACCTCACGCGCGCCGCCGACATCGAGCGCGCGCGGGCGAGCGTCCCGGTGACGGGGATCTTCTTCGACGCCCTCGCCCTCGACGGGCGGGACCTGCGCCGCCTGCCGCTGGAGGCGCGCAAGGAGTGCCTCGGGCTCCTGGTGCCGAAGCGCGGCGTGGCGCGCTACGGCGATCACGTTCTCGAGCACGGCCGGGAGTTCTTCGACGCGGCCTCGGCCGCGCGGCTCGAAGGCGTTGTCGCGAAGAAGCGCGCCAGCCGTTACGTCGGCCGTCGCTCGCGTGACTGGCTCAAGATCAAGTGCCAGCTCGGCCAGGAGTTCGTCATCGGCGGCTCCACGGCGCCGCAGGGCTCGCGCGCCCACTTCGGCGCGCTGCACCTCGGGCTCTACGAGAACGGCCGGCTCGTCTACGTCTCGAAGGTCGGCACGGGGTTCGACGAGCGGATGCTCGCCCTGATCGCGGAGAAGCTCCGGCCCCTCGCGCGGGCGACCTCCCCGTTCGACGTCGGGACGCCGGCGGGCCGCGGCCACCGCTGGGCCGAGCCGAAGCTCGTCTGCGAGGTGCGCTTCACCGAGTGGACGGCCGACGGGGGGATCCGCCATCCCGCCTTCCTGGGGCTCCGTGACGACAAACGCCCCGAGGAGTGCCGGCGCGAAGTCCTGCTGAGCGAGACGGCGACAGAGGCGACGCCCGGAAGCAACGGGTCTCGGAAGGCTCCCCACGCGCCTGCGCCCCTGTCTCGCTCGCGCTCAGCGGAACTCCCGGCAGAGCGGCCGGTCGTGAGCATCACGAATCCGGGGAAGGTGTTCTGGCCGGAGGAGAAGTACACGAAGGCCGATCTCGTGGGGTACTACGACGCGATCGCGCCGTGGCTCCTGCCGTACCTCGAAGACCGGCCGCTGGTGCTCACGCGCTATCCCGACGGGATCACGAGGAAGTCCTTCTTCCAGAAGGACGCGCCCGAGTGGACGCCCACGTGGGTCCGCACCGAGCGCATCTACTCCAAGGACGCCGCGCGCGACATCGACTACTTCATCGTGAACGACCGCGAGAGCCTACGCTACGTCGCGAACCTCGGGACGATCCCGCTCCACATGTGGGGCTCGCGGCTCGGCTCCCTCGAACGCCCCGACTGGCTCGTGCTGGACCTGGACCCGAAGGGCGCGCCGTTCACCGACGTCGTGCGGGTGGCGCTGGCGCTCCGCCGGATTCTCGACAAGCTGGAGCTGCCGAGCTACGTGAAGACCTCCGGGGCGACGGGCCTCCACGTCCTCCTCCCCCTCGGCGCCCGGTACGAGTACGAGATCGTGCGAACCTTCGCGCGCCTTCTCGCCGTCCTGGGCGTCGAGGCCGAGCCGGAGATCGCGACGGTCGCGCGGCCCCTGAAGTCGCGCGGCGGCAAGGTCTACGTGGACTGGGGGCAGAACGGCCACGGCCAGACGATCGTCGCACCGTTCGCTGCGCGGCCGCTTCCCGGCGCGCCCGTCTCCTGCCCGCTCCGCTGGGACGAGGTCACCGCGCGGCTCGATCCCGCGCGCTTCACCATCAAGACCGCGCCCGGGCGCTTCGGGAAGCAGGGCGACCCGATGGCGCCGGTGCTCGGCGAAGGGATCGACCTGGCGGCGGCGCTCCAGCGGATCGAATCGTTGAAGAACCGCTGAAGCGGAGTTACCCGGGCGTCCGGCGGAAGAGCACCTCCCCCTCTCGCAGCGCTTCCCGGACGAACGCGTTGCCCTCGCCAAGCATGCGCTCGACCTCCGCCCGGGTGTACGGGAAGACGTCGACACCGACGGGGAATCGCGAGGGAAGGAACGCCGGAATGCGATCGAGGAACCGCCGATCGGACTCGCAGAGCACGATCAAGAGATCGGCGTCACTGCCCGGCACCGGCGTGCCACGGGCCAGGGAGCCGAAGAGCACGATCTCTTCGATCTCGGGGTAGCGGGCGGCGAGCTCCCGGGCGCGCTGCTCGACGGCGGCCCGGACGGCGCGCTTATCGAAATAGGTGACTCTTACAGTGCTCAATGACGCGCTCGGCGCCGTCGACGGCGCGTTCCGCCTCGGCCCCCGTGTAGAAATCCATCGGCGCGCCCTCCGGATAGGAGTTCGGGTAGCGCGGCGCGATGTAGTGCTTGTCTAGCTCCTTCGCCCTCTCGACGAGTTGTTCGCTCGGGCGGGCCGCGCTGGGGAGGGCCGCCAGGAGCTGCGTGACCGAGTGGCTGCGGGCTTCCCCGCCCAGCCCCTGGTAGAGCGCCTTGACCGCCTTCGCGGCCGCCTGCTGGGCGGCGAAGGCCGCCCACTCGAAGATTCCACTCGCGAGCGCTTCCCGCGCGAGTTGCAGGTCGCGCGACGCTTGGCGGAGCCAGTCCTCGGCACGGGAGGGCATGACGCTGAGATAGTCGCATCCCGAGGCGTCCGGCGGCAAGCGACGGAGCCGGCGGATGGACGCCGTGTTCGAGATCGGGGTGATCCTCCGGCGCGACAAGCCGAGGACGCCCGTGCTCGAGGCCTTTCTCTCGACGCTAGACGGCCTCCGACGCTCGCTCGCGTAGCGCGAGCAGCCGCTTCGCGAGGGCCGGGCCCGCGCCCGACTCTTCGTGCTTGAAGAAGACGAACGCCTCCCGCCAGCCGGCGCCGACCTGCCGGATCGTCACGAGCCAGCGCACCAGAGCCGCGTCGGTATACTCGACGGCGCGGAGCCGGAGGTAACCCCAGTCCGCCGTCGCCACCGCGGGCGTCGAGCCCTCGTCCGTGTCGGCGATGCAGAGTGCCGCGTTCCTCTCGCGGAGCAGCGCGGAGATCTCATCGTCGAACCAGCTCGCGTGGCGGAACTCGAACGCGGCGCGCAGCCCCGGCGGGAGCTTCGCGAGCAGGTCGCCCAGCCGGTCGGCGGCCTTTTTGAAATTCGGCGGGAGCTGGAACAGCACCGGCCCGAGCTTCGGCCCCAGCGCGCTCGCGGTGTCGCAGAAGTAGCGGAGCGGGTCGTCCACGTCGCGGAGCCGCGCCAGGTGGGTGATCCGCTGCGGCACCTTCAGGACGAACGTGAAGCCGTCGGGGACCGCGGCCGCCCAGGCGGTGAGGGTCTTCGCGGTGGGCATCCGGTAGAAGGTGGCGTTGATCTCGACCGTGGAGAAGTGGCCGACGTACCAGGCGAGCATCTTCACCGCCGGCAGGTCGGCGGGATAGAACGTGCCCTTCCACTCCGGGTAGGCGTACCCGGAGGTGCCGACCCGGAGCGTCAGAGCCTGCGAACGGCTCGCGTTGTCGAAGGGCGCCACGGCGGTGCCGGGGCGCCCTGAGCGCCGGGGGGCTTGGGGGGCGCCCGGAGCCCCCCATGTACTCACCGGAGACACGCCTCGAGGGGCGTGGGCGGCTCGCCGAGCGCCTCGGCGACCGCGGGATGCACCGTCCGGCCGCGCCAGATGTTGACGCCCCGGGCGAGCGCCGGGTTGTCACGCACGGCCGCGACCGCGCCCTTCGCCGCCAGCTCGAGCGCGTAGGGGAGCGTCGCGTTCGTCAGCGCGAACGTCGAGGTGCGCGGGACCAGCGCCGGCATGTTCGCGACGCCGTAGTGGACGACGCCCGAGACGACGTAGACGGGATCGAGGAGCGTCGTGGGGCGGATCGTCTCGACGCAGCCGCCCTGGTCCACCGAGATGTCTACGATGACCGCGCCCTCCTTCATCGTCGCCACCATGTCCTTGGTGACCAGGCGCGGGGCGCGGGCGCCGGCGACGAGCACGGCGCCGATCAGCAGATCGGCGCGGCGGACCACCTGCTCGAGATTGAAGCTGTTGGACACGAGCGTCACGACGTGGCCGCCGAAGAGGTCGTCCAGGTGGCGCAGGCGGTGGAGGTTCACGTCGAGGATGGAGACGTCGGCGCCCAGGCCGACGGCCGCGCGCGCCGCGTTGAGCCCCGCCGTGCCGGCGCCGATCACCACGACGTTGCCGCGCGGTACACCGGGCACGCCCGCGAGGAGGATGCCGCGGCCGCCGTGCGCGCGCCCGAGATAGAAGGCGCCCTCCTGGACCGCGAGGCGCCCGGCCACCTCGCTCATCGGCGTGAGGAGCGGGAGGCTCCCGTCGGCGCGCTGGACCGTCTCGTACGCGATCGCGATCGCCTGCGAGTCGCGGAGCGCGCGGGCGAGCTCGGGCGCGGGCGCCAGGTGGAGATAGGTGAAGAGGATCTGGCCGGGCCGGAGCCGCGGGCGCTCGGGGGGCAGGGGCTCCTTCACCTTCAGGACGAGCTCGGCGCGCTGCCACACCTCGTCGGCCGCGACGAGCGCGGCGCCGACCGCGGCGTAGTCGTCGTCGCGGATCCCGCTGCCCGCGCCGGCGCCGCGCTCGACCAGGACCCGGTGGCCCGCCTCGGTGAGCGCGCGGGCGCCCGCCGGCGTCAGCGCGACGCGCTGCTCGCCCGGCTTGATCTCGCGCGGGACGCCGACGATCATGTCAGTGCATGGGGGGCTCCGGGCGCCCCAGACTGTTCAGCCGAAGGGGGCTACGCCCCCCTCGGACTCCCCCGGCCCCGGCGCTCGGGGCACCCCGGCGCAGCCGTGGCGCCCCTCGACAACGCGATCTGTTCACAGGCCCTCACTTCACGTATAGCAGGAAAAAGCGGGCCAGGCGCGCCTCGAAATCCTGCGGCAGCTCACCGTGGCGGCCGCGCGCCATGTACTCGAACTCCGCGCGCGGGTTCGTCGCGAGCGCCGCGCGGAGGCGCTCGGCGTGGCGGAAGGGGATCTGCTCGTCCTCGCGGCTCGCGATGAGCCACACGGGGATGGTCAGGCGCGCGGCCGCCTCGGC
>JACPCG010000028.1 GCA_016179925.1 Candidatus Rokuibacteriota bacterium
CCCTTCCGCGGTGAGTACTACATGCTGCGCGCCGAGCGCCGCGCGCTCGTTCGCGGCCTCATCTATCCCGTCCCCGACCCGGAATTCCCGTTCCTCGGCGTCCACCTGACGCGCACCGTGCACGGCGAGGTGGAGGCGGGCCCGAACGCGGTCTTCGCCTTCGCGCGCGAGGGCTACCGCTTCGGCCGCGTGAGCCCACGCGAGCTCGCCGCGACCCTCGCCTACCGGGGGTTCTGGCGGATGGCGCGCCGCTACTGGCGCATGGGAACGTTCGAGATGTACCGCTCGCTCTCCAAGAGGGCCTTCGTGCGCGCGCTCCAGCGGCTCGTGCCCGACTTGCGCCCCGAGGACGTCGAGCGGGGCGGCGCGGGCGTCCGCGCCCAGGCCGTGAGCCCCGACGGCTCGCTCGTCGACGACTTCCGCATCGTCGCCGAGGCCGACGCCATCCACGTCCTCAACGCGCCCTCGCCCGCGGCGACCGCCTCGCTCGCGATCGGCCGCCACATCGCCGGCCTGGCGACGGAGACCTTCGGACTGACGTAGACGCGCGCGGCCGCAACGCGCTCAGCGCGCGAAGGCGACGCAGACGACGCCCGCCAGCACGACGGACGCGCCCGCGAGGCGCGGCGCGAGCTTCCCCTCGCCGAGCCAGAGGCTCCCGATGAACGCGGAGAAGAGGATCGAGAGCTCGCGCGCCGCCACCACGTAGCCGACCTTCGAGAGGCGGAAGGCATAGAGCACGAGGAGATAGCTCGTCAGGTTCATCGTGGACGCCACCAGGATCGTGCGCCAGTTGAGCCGCCATTCGCGCGCGAGCGCCCGGCGGTCCGCGAGGGCCACGGGGGTCAGGAGCGCGCTCATGCCGATGCCCATGAGGCCGAGGTACGGGAGCGGGTGCAGGTGGCCCACGCCCGCCTTGTCCACGAGCGAGTAGGCCGCGATCGTGAGCCCGGTGAAGACCGACCACGCGGTCCCGGTACCGCTCGCCCGCGAGACGGCGCCGCTCCACGCGCCGGAGGTCAGGTGGAAGCCGCCGATGCCCGCGACGACCAGCGCCACGCCGAGCGTTCCGAGGGGCGAGAGGCGTTCGTCGAAGACGACGAGCGCGAGGATCGGCACGAGCGCCACGCCGAGCCCGCGCGCGATCGGGTAGACACGCGAGAAGTCGCCGTGGCGGTAGGCGCGCCCGAGCGCGAAGAAATAAAGGGCGTGGATCACGATCGTGGCGACGACGAACGGCGCCGCGGCCGGCGGGAAGCCGCCCTCGGGAAGCCGTGAGAGCCCGACGGGCAGCAGCACGACCGACGCGACCGACACCGACGACCAGAGAAACACGAGCTGGTCCTGCGCGCGCTTGGCGAGCGCGTTCCAGACGGCGTGGATCAGCGCGGCGGCGACGACCAGGGCCAGGGCGGCGCCCGTCACGCGGCTATGGTAGCGGAACTTCCGGTGGTTCGAGGCCGAAAATCCCTCTATTGACAGGGGTTTGCAAATCAAGTAGGATTCCACCCCTATGATTACTGTTCCCGCGCGCCGTGTAAAACAGTTCGGCGTCGAGTTCTATCAGGCCGGCCTTTCCGCCAAGGATATCGACCGGTTGGTGAAGTTCGAGGTCCTCGGCTACTCGGGGGGCCCGCAGGCCGCCGAGCCGCCGAAGAAGATCCGCACGACCGCCCGCTCACGCGTGAACTGGGACATGTTGGAGAGGCGGATCGCCGAGAGCGAGGGCGCCTACCAGCGGCCGGTCATCCGCCGGAAGATCGACGAGCTCGTGGCCTACTACCGCGAATGCAAGGACGCCGGGACGCTCCCCGCGATCCCCGGGGCCGTCATCATCACCTCGGAGAAGCGGTTCACCTTCACGCCGATCGCGGGCCACCACGACCTCGGCCTCCTGCAGATCCCCGAGGAGCACGGCGTGCTGCGCGTGCTCGACGGCCAGCACCGCCTCCTGGCGCTCCACGCCCTCTCCCAGCAGGGCGAGAACATGAACATCGAGGTGCCCGCGGTCCTCTTCGACTCGCTCGACGCCCGGCAGATCGTCGAGCTGTTCGTGACGATCAACGCCAAGCACACGCGGCTGAACCCCTCGCACATCATCAGCCTCGCCGGGCGCAAGCTCTACCCCGACCCGAACCAGGCGCTCGCGCACGACGTGATCCGCTCGCTGCACGAGGACGAGACCTCGCCGCTCCACGGCGAGATCAAGATGCTCGGCACCGGGCGCGGGCGCGTGAGCCAGGCCCCGCTCGCCGAGGAGATCGTGGACTTCCTCGAGACGGTCGAGAAGCTCGGCAGCGGCGGGAAGATCCAGGAGCTCCGGCAGAACGCGAAGCGCTTCTTCCTGAACTACGTCAAGGCGCTCTCGACGACGTTCCCCGCGGCATGGGCCGGCCGCAAGTACTCGATCAAGACCGGCGCGGCGCTCCGCGCCTTCATCCGCGCGGCGCCCGACGTCATGGCCCGCGCGCGGGAGCTCCGCCGCGACTCCTACGACCTCAACGCGATCCGCGAGGCGATCAAACCGTGGGGCGAGCGCCTGCGCGACCGGAGGTTCGAGACCGAGGGCGAGTGGAAGCTGAAGCTCGCCGGCGGCACCCGCGGGACCGTCGAGATCCTCACGCGCGAGCTGCGTGACGCGCTGCGGTAAATCCGCCCCCAGTATCCCTCCGGTCAGGCCAGGGGCGTCAACGTAACGAATTTGCCTCGCGTCCGCCACCGCCCGGCCCTGCCTATCCTGATCTGTTCCATTCCGTCAGCGTGCCCGCGGGCCGGTATAAAGGAGAATGCTTTTCGGCCACCAGCACTTCTTCCCAAAGCCTCGTTGAAGCCAGCGCAAATTTCCCTTGTTGTCCGGTCTCGTCACGAATCTGAAGCATCTCGTGAAGCGGTACGGAATCAGCGCAATCGAGAATGATACGTAGATATCGAGGTCAATCTTAGCCGCCGGTCCGTCAAAGCGAAACATGTCGCTGACCGGACAGAATATTTCAGTGGCTTCATTCGGGCTGAGTATCTCGCCGCTCAAGTCTGCAGCAGCAAGGCCAATGTATTTTGTCTGGAACGTCTTGCCTGCAACGGTCTCAAGATTATTAACGCCGCACGCGAAGCTTATCTCTCGCACGCTCTGATAACCGTCATTTCTGAACGCGAATGCCGTTGCAAATGGCTCGAGAGGATCAAGCGTCGCGTTCGAAGACATTGAGGCGCGAGGAAAGAAGGTAATTATGCCAATGGCGGAAATCACAGTCAGACCTTCAACAAGGAACCTCCACGGCCCCTTCAGAAATCCTAGAATTCTTCGCCAACGTGTGGTGGATGCGTCTGATGCCGATGAGGCCTGATTGGCGAGTTTCTCGCGTCGTCTTCGTTTCTTCTCACTAGCCATAAGATGGTGCGTTCACACTGCGACGGCTCATCCGATTCTTCTTGTCTCTCTCTGCATGTACTAGATTCCCTCTCAGATGCCTCCTTTTCATACCGGGTCGATGCCTAGCGCCCAAGAAACGCAGGAGCCGACTAACTAGACGGCGCCGGCTTTCCTGAGCTCCGCGATCTCCTCCGCCGTGTAGCCCAGCTCGCGCAGGATCTCGTCGGTGTGCTCGCCGTGCCGGGGCGCCGGGCGGCGGATGGCGCCGGGCGTGCGCGAGAGCGCGGCCGGGAGCCCCTGCACCTGGATCTCGCCGCGTTCGGGGTGGCGCACCGGCTGCGCCATCCCGAGGTGCTGGATCTGGGGATCCTCGAAGACCTGCTGGACGTTGTAGATCGGCCCCGACGGCACGCCGGCCTTGTTCAGCGCCTCGATCCACTCGGCGCTCGACTTCTTCACGAGCACGCGGTCGAGCTCGGCGTTCATCGCCTTGCGGTTCCGCGAGCGGTCGCCCAGCGTCGTGAACCGCGGGTCGTCGATCAGGTGCCGAGCGCCGATCGCCTCGCAGAGGCGCCGGTACATGACCTGCCCGGAGGCGGCGATGTTGATGTGGCCGTCGGCGGTCGTGAAGACGCCGGTGGGGATCCCGGTCGGATGATCGTTGCCCGCTTGCGGCGGGACCTCGCCGTCGATCAGCCAGCGCGCCGCCTGGAAGTCGAGCATCGTCACCATCGCCTGCAGGAGTGAGGTGTGCACCCACTGGCCCCGGCCCGACGTCTCGCGCTCGAGCAGCGCGACCAGGATGCCCTGGGCGAGGTAGAGCCCGGCGGTGAGATCGGCCACCGGGATGCCCACGCGCACGGGGCCCTGGCCGGGCAGCCCGGTGATGGACATGAGCCCGCCCATGCCCTGGGCGATCTGGTCGTAGCCGGGCCGGCCGGCGTACGGGCCCGTCTGGCCGAAGCCCGAGATGGACCCGTAGACCAGGCGAGGGTTGATCCTCGAGAGCGTCTCGTAGTCGATCCCGAGCCGCGTCTTGACGTCGGGACGGAAGTTCTCGACGAGCACGTCCGCCCGTTCGACGAGGCGGGTCAGGATCTCGATCGCGCGCGGGTGCTTGAGATCGAGCGTCATCGCGCGCTTGTTGCGGTGGAGGTTGAGGAAGTCGAACCCGAGCGCCGTCGAGTCGCCCTCGATCTCCTCGCGCGCCGCCACCTTGATGACGTTGGCGCCCATGTCGGCGAGCTGGCGCACGGCCGTCGGGCCGGCGCGCGCGCGCGTGAGGTCGATGACGGTCAGGCGCTCGAGCGGAAGCGGCATCTGTGGGTCACTCCCATGGAAAGTTGGCCTTGAGGATCTCGAACGTCTTCTTCCCGCCCGGGAGCTGGGCCGTCACCGTGTCGCCGACGCTCTTGCCGATGAGCGTGCGCGCCAGCGGCGCCAGGGGCGCCAGGACCGAGATGCGGCCCCTGGCGGGGTCGGCCTCGTCGGAGCCGACGATCTGGTAGCGGACCTCCTTGCCGGCCTCGTCCTCGAGCAGGACCGTCGAGCCGAACGTCACGCGGTCGCCGGAGGTCGGCGGCTCGATGACCTCGGCGGCGCCCACCTTCGCCTCGAGCTCGGCGATGCGCCCCTCGATGAACCCCTGCTTCTCGCGCGCGGCGTGGTACTCCGCGTTCTCCGAGAGGTCACCGTGCGCCCGGGCCTCGCCGATCGCCCGCGTGATGGCGGGCCGATCGACGCGCTTGAGGCGGTCGAGCTCCTCCCGGAGCTTCTCGTAGCCGGGACGGGTCATCGGGGTGCGCTGAACCGACATGGCCTTTACCTTAACACGCGACCCCGGATGGTTTACGCTGAGAGGACTGTGATCCGGCACGCGATCCGGCTCCTCCTGACCCTCGTCATCCTGGCCCCGACGGCGGCGTGCAATCGGTCCCAGGCCCAGGCGCCTCCGACCGGCGCGCAGCTCCGCCCGATCGCGGTGACGACGGCGCGCGCCGCAGCGCGGGCCGTCCAGCGCGCCGTCGAGACGAGCGGCAGCCTCACCGCGTGGGAGGAGGTCGTGGCCAAGTCCGAGCAGCCGGGCACGATCGCGCGCCTGCGTGTGGACCTCGGTGACCGCGTCGCCGCGGGCGCCGTCCTCGCCGAGTACGACCGCCGCGAGTTCCAGCTCGCGGTGGACCAGGCCCAGGCCGACCTCAACGGCACGCACGAAGCCGGCGCCCGCGCCCGCGCCAACGCGACGGCCACGGAGGCGCAGCTCCGCCGCGTCCGCGACACGCTCACCACGCTCGAGGCCGACGTGGCGCGCGCCCAGTCGCAGCTCGACTGGGCGGCGTCCGAGATGGAGCGCGCGCGGCGGCTCTTCGCCAAGGACCTCATCGCCGCGCGCGACGTGGACAACGCCCGCAACCAGTACAACATCGCCGCCGCCCAGCTCACCCAGGCGAAGATGGCGGTGACGCTGCACCCCGACCAGGTCCGCGCCGCGGAGGCGCAGCTCCTGTCCGACCAGGCCGCCGTGAAGAACGCGGAGGCGCTCGTGCGTCAGCGCGAGGCCGCGCTCGGGCTCGCCGAGAAGCGCCTGGGCGACACCACCGTGCGGGCGCCGATCGCGGGGCTCGTCGCCAAGCGCCACCTCAGCGCCGGCGAGTTCGTGAAGGAGAACACGGCCCTCTTCACGATCGTCGTCGCGAACCCGCTGAAGTACGTCGGCACCGTCCCCGAGCGCCAGGCGCCGGAGCTCCGCGAGGGCCAGACGGTGCGCCTCACCGTCGAGGCGTACGGCGACAAGGCGTTCACCGGCGCGGTCACGCGCCTGGCGCCCGCCGTGGACGTCCAGACGCGCACGCTCGTGCTCGAAGCGCGCGTGCCCAACCAGGACGGCGCGCTCCGCCCGGGCTTCTTCGCCAAGGGCAGCGTCCTCACGCGCCAGGACCCGGCCGTCGTCTTCGTGCCGGGCGAGTCCGTCACCTCCATCGCGGGCATCACCAAGGTCTTCGTCGTCGCCGACGGCAAGGCCCAGGAGCGCCTCGTCAAGCTCGGCGCGCGCCAGGGCACGTGGGTCGAGATCGCCGACGGTGTCAGGGCCGGCGAGACCGTCGCCACCTCCAACCTCGCCGCGCTCTTCCACGGCGTGCCCGTCGAGCTGCCGCGGGGGCGCTGAGCCCGGACCATGGGCGTCCTCGAGGTCTTCGTCCGGCGGCCGGTCTTCACGACGATGCTGCTCACCTCGCTCGTCGTCCTCGGCCTCGCCTCGTTCGTCCAGCTCGGCGTGGACATCTTCCCGAAGGTGGACCTCCCCACGATCACGATCACCACGCGGCTGCCCGGCGCCTCCCCGGAGGAGATCGAGAGCCAGATCACCAAGCCGATCGAGGAGGTCGTCAACACCATCGCGGGCCTCGACGAGCTGCGCTCGTCGACCATCGAGGGCCAGTCGCAGGTTTTCGCGACGTTCATCCTCGAGCGCAACGTCCAGGAGGCGGCCAACGACGTCCGGGAAAAGGTCGCGACGATCCTGGCGCGCCTCCCGCAGTCCACCGAGGCGCCGATCATCGAGAAGGTGGACCCGGATTCCGCGCCGGTGCTCGCCATCGTCGTCTCGGGCCAGCGCTCGGCCCGCGAGATCACCGAGATCGCCGACAAGAAGATCAAGCGCCAGATCGAGACCGTGAAGGACGTCGGCGCCATCACGCTCGTCGGCGCCCGCAAGCGCGAGATCCAGGTCTTCGTGGACCCGAACCAGCTCTCGGCCTACAACCTCTCGATCCAGCACGTGAAGGAGGCGCTCGCCCGTCAGAACGTCGAGATCCCCGGCGGGCGGCTCACCGGCGGCGGACGCGAAGAGGGCGTCCGCACCCTCGGCAGGATCGAGTCCCCGCAGGGGTTCGAAGAGCTGATCGTCGCCGACCTCAAGACGGGTCCCGTCCGCGTCCGCGACATCGCCATCGTCGTGGACGGCGAGGAGGAGGCGCGGACGCTCGCTCGCCTCAACGGCCGGAACGCGGTGTCGCTCGTCATCCGCAAGCAGTCGGGCACCAACACCGTCGCCGTCGTGGACCGCATCAAGGCGAAGCTCGACGAGATCCAGAAGGGGCTGCCCCAGGACATCCGCTTCGAGATCGTCCGCGACCTCTCGCGCTTCATCAAGCGCAGCTTCGACGAGGTGAAGGACCACGTGCTGCTCGGCGGCCTCCTCGCGAGCCTCATCGTGGCGGTCTTCATCGGCAACCTCGTCTGGTGGGAGGCGGCGGCGGTCGTCGGGATCACGGCGGCCGTCGCCGCCGCGTTCCTGACCGGCAGCCACGCGCTCCTCCTCGGCACGACCGCCGCCTGCAGCGCCCTCACGATGGTCTTCTTCGCGGCGAACCGGAAGCTCCGCCCCGCCTTCGTCGCCGCGCTGGCGATCCCCTGCTCGATCATCGCGACGTTCACCGCGATGCGCGCGGCGGGCTTCACGCTCAACAACCTGACGATGCTCGGGCTCTCGCTCTCGACCGGCATCGTCATCGACGATGCGATCATCGTGCTGGAGAACATCTATCGGCACATCGACGAGGAGGGGCGCACCCCGTTCCAGGCCGCGATCTCGGGCACGCGCGAGATCTCGCTGGCCGTCATGGCCACGACCGTCTCGCTCGTCGTGATCTTCCTGCCCGTGGCGTTCATGGGCGGCCTCGTCGGCAAGTTCTGGAACTCGTTCGGCCTCACCGCGACCTTCGCGATCATGGTCTCGCTGCTCGTGGCGTTCACGCTGACCCCCATGCTCGCCGCGCGCATCTTCTCCCGCCGCGAGGAGGAGGCGCCTGCCGCCGCCGCGGGGGCGATGCACGGTGGCAACGGCGGCGCCTACCGGAGGCTGGAAGCGGCCTACGAGCGGCTCCTCGCCTGGAGCCTCCACCGCCGCTGGATCGTCGTCCTCCTCGGCGTGGCCATCCTGGCCTCGGGCTGGTACCTCGTCACGCGGTCGCGGCTCGAGTTCGTCGTGGACGACGACATGAGCGAGTTCGAGGTCGTCGCCGAAGCGCCGCCGGGCTCGTCGCTCGACCGGACGGGCGAGCTCATCCAGCAGATGGAGGCGGAAGTCCGCCGGGTGCCCGAGGTCACCACGCTCTTCGTGACCGCCGGCGTGCGCGGGCAGTACCAGTCGAACGTGACCGACATCTCCATCTACGTCGGCCTCATCCACCTCCGCGAGCGCGAGCGCACGCAGCAGGAGATCATGCAGGACGTGCGCCGGCGCCTCGCAGCGTTCCCGGGCATGCGCGTCAGCGTCCAGCAGATCGGCCTCATCGGCGGGGGCGGCTTCCGCCAGACGCCGTTCAACCTGATCCTGCGCGGGCCGGACCTCGGCCAGCTCGACCAGTACGCGCGCAACGTCATCCAGGAGCTGGCGACGAAGCCCGGCTTCGTGGACCTCGACACCGCCCAGGCGCTCCGCCAGCCCGAGATCCAGGTGCGCATCGACCGCCAGAAGGCCTCCGACCTCGGCGTCCGCGTGGACACCGTCGCCGGGACGCTCCGCACGATGGTCGGCGGCGAGAAGATCGGCTTCTATCGCGAGCTCGACGAGCAGTACGACGTGCGCCTGCGCCTTCGCCAGGAGTTCCGGGCGCGGCCCGAGGCGCTCGAGACCCTCTTCGTGCCCGCGGCCGAGGGCCGGCTCGTGCGGCTCTCGAACCTCACGGCGTTCGCGAGCGGGATGAGCCCGGGCCAGATCGAGCGCTACGCGCAGGAACGCTCGATCACGATCATCTCGAACCTCTACCAGAAGCCCCTCGCGGACGCCTACAAGGAGGCCTACGTCGCCGTCGGGCGGCAGCGGCTGCCCGCCGAGTACGGCATCGTCACGACCGGCCGGGGCAAGCTCCTCCAGGAGGCGATCGCGAACTTCTTCATCGCCTTCCTCCTCTCCCTCGCGTTCATCTACATCGTGCTGGCCGCGCAGTTCGAGTCCTTCGTCCACCCGATCACGATCATGGTCTCCATGTTCCTGGCCATCCCGTTCGGCCTGCTCACCCTGCTCGTCCTCGGCAAGACGCTCAACATCTACTCGATCATGGGGTTCTTCCTCCTGATGGGCGTCGTCAAGAAGAACGCGATCCTCCAGGTGGACTACACGAACGTGCTCCGCGCGCGCGGGCTGGGCCGCACGGAGGCGCAGATGGAGGCCGACCGCGCCCGCCTCCGGCCGATCCTCATGACGACGCTCGCGATCATCGCGGGCATGCTCCCGGTCGCGCTCGGCCGCGGCGACGGCTCGGCCTCGCGCGCCTCGCTCGCGATGGTCGTCGTGGGCGGGCAGGCGCTCTGCCTGCTCGTGACGCTGATCGTGACGCCGGTGGTCTACTCGATGTTCGACGACGCGAGCGGGCTGCGCGTCTTCTCGTGGATCCGCTTCCCGCGCCTGCGCCGCCGCGCGTGGGCCGCGCGGCCCCTCCGCGAGGGCGCGGGCCCGCTCGGCTGAGCTCGCCCCCGCGCCCCTCGTGGCCGCAGCCGCCGGCTCAGCGCGACTCCAGCTGCTTCATGCCGACGGCGACGTCGATGCTCCGCAGGAGGTAGGCGGTGTCCACGGGCTTCCTGACGAAATCGAACGCGCCGAGGGCGAGGGTCCGCATCGCCTGCTCGGGCGTGGCCCCCCCGCTCACCATGATGACCTTCACCCGCGGCGCGATCGTCTGGATCGCCTGGAGGATCTCCACGCCGCTCAGCCCGGGCATGACGACATCGAGGAGGACGACGTCCGGCGCGCGCCGGGCGATCGCCTGCATCGCCAGGTCGCCGTTCGGCGCCGTGGCGACCTCGAAGCCGTGGGACGCGAGGAGCTCCTCGAGCGTCTCGCGCACCTCGGCGTCGTCATCGACGACGAGCACGCGCGCAGGCGCCGGCGGCAGCAAGGCCGGGCGGCCGAGGACCTGCGCTAGCTGGGTCCCCCCGACCGGCTTCTCGAGCACGGCGACGGCGCCGAGCTCCAGGGCTCGCCGGTGCAGGTCGGGATCGGAGAGCCCGGTGACGACGACGGTGACGATCGAGAGATCGAACGCGCGGATGGTCTTCAGGGTCTCGAGGCCGCCGAGCCTCGGCATCGCGAGATCGAGCAGCACCACATGCGGAGCGTTCTGCCGGATCTCCGTCCAGGCGCTCAGGCCGTCCGCCGCCTCGCTGACGTCGAAGCCTTGCATC
The DNA here is from genome assembly GCA_016179925.1 of Candidatus Rokuibacteriota bacterium. Lineage (GTDB taxonomy): Bacteria > Methylomirabilota > Methylomirabilia > Rokubacteriales > CSP1-6 > JACPCG01. The sequence goes on from JACPCG010000028.1 coordinate 10,556, forward strand.
CGGAGCTGCTCCGACAGCGTCTCCCGGACCCCGGCATCGTCGTCCACCACGAGCACTTTCTTCCGGCTCACAGGCATGGGTGGGTCACCCCCTTCGCGACGGGACCCGGTGGACCTCCACCTTCGCGCCGGCGCGGGCGCCGCTGACCCACGATTCCCACGCCTGGCTCTGCTTCTGCGCCAGGACGTCCTTCAGGATCTTGTCGCGCTCGCCGGACAGCGCGCTCATGTCGGGCGCGACGCGCTCGAGCACCTTCAGCACGTAGTAGCCCTGTGGCGTCTTCACGGGCGCGGTGAGCCCGCCCGCGGCCGTCTGGAGCGCCGCCAGCATCGCGTCGCCCGGCAGCTTCTCGGCGGGCTTCTGGCGCGAGAAGCGCGGCGTCTCGCCCGCCGCGGCGCCGGCCTTCTTCGTCGCGGCGGAGAAATCGCCCGACCTGGCGTCGGCCACGAGCTGCGTGGCGCGCTCCAGCGCCGCGCCCTCCGCCTTCTGGTGCTTCACCGCGACCGTGACCTTGTCCCGGATCTCGCCGAGCGGCGGCACGCCGGCCGCGATCGTCTCGATGGCCTTGAGGACCATGAGGCCCGCCGGCGTCTTGACCGGCGTCGAGACGCCGCCCAGCGTGAGCGCGAACGCGGCCTCCTCGAGCGGGTCAGGCGCGCCGAGGCCGGCCAGGCGGTCCACGCGCGCGATGGTGGACTCTGCCGCCGTGAGCCCGAGCGTCTTCGCCTCGGCCATGAAGTCCTTCGCCGCCTGGAGCGGCGGCCGGATCTCGTCTGCCCGCGCTTTCATGGCGCGGTCCGCGGCCTCCGCGGCGAGCCGGTCGCGGATCGGCCCCGCGACCTCCTTCAGGGGCTTGCGCCCGCCCTCGCGCACCTCCAGCACCCGGATCGCGTGGAAGCCGAACGGCGTGCGCACGGGCTCGGGCGAGATCTCGTCCTTCTTCAGCTTGAAGAGCGCCTGCTCGAACTGCGGGACCATCTCGCCCTGGCTGACGAGGCCGAGGTCGCCGCCTTTCGGCGCCGAGCCCGGATCCTCGGACAGCTCCTTCGCGAGCTTGGCGAAGTCCTCGCCGGCCCGCGCGCGGCGGATGGCGTCGGCGATCTTCGCCTTCGCCTTGTCCTCCGCCTCGCTCCCGCCCGTCTCCGGGACGCGCGCCAGGATGTGGAAGGCGCGCGCCTGGCGCGGCGACTCGAACTCTTTCGGGTTCGCGGCATAGTACTTCTCGACGTCGGCCTCGGCGACCGGCTTGAGGAAGTCCTTCTGGGCGAGCGTGACGTACTGGACGCGGCGCCGCTCGGGCTGGCGGAACTCGTCCGCGTGTTTGCCGAGGTAGGCCACCAGCTCCTGGTCCGTGGCCTGCGCGGCGGCGATCAGCGGCGTCAGCTCCACGAGCGCCCACTGGGCGCGGATCTCCTCGCGCCGGAGGACGAAGGCGTGCTCGACCTCCACCGGCGAGACCTTGACGCCGCCCCGCACCGCCCCCTCCACCTTCAGGCGCGTGAGCTCGCGGCGGATGTCGGTCTCGAACGCGACCGGGGTGAGCCCGCGCCGCTTGAGGAACTCCTGGTAGCGCCGGAGCGTGAAGCGGCCGTTCTCCTGGAACGCGGGGAACGCCTGGATCTGCGCGTTCAGCTCCTCGTCCGAGACGTCGAGCCCCTCGGCCCGCGCGCGCTGGACGATCACCGCCTCCTGGACGAGGTCGCTGACGACCTGCTGCGGGAGCCCGAGCCGCTCGGCCAGCTCCTGCGAGAAGCGGTCGCGATAGATCTGCGCGTACGCCTCCACGTACGCCTGGTAGCGTCGCTGGTAGCGCTCGAACGGGATGGACTCGCCGTTGACCGTGGCGACCGAGTCGCGCCCGCCGCCGCCGTTCAGGCCGCTGGAGCCGAACAGGAACAGCGAGGCGATGAAGGCGGCGACGACGACGAGCAGGCCGACCTGGAGGGTTCTCCTGTACCGCCGCATCATCGTGATCATCTGCGCGCGTTACTCCTCGGGCTCGGGATGGGGCCGACCGGGCTCCGGCCCCGCGCCCTCCTCGGGCACCACCCGGCGCGCGACGGTGATGAACCCCGTGTGCGCGACCATGCGGTGGAACGGCCGGACCGACTGCCCCTCGATGTTCCAGGGACGAAAGAGCGTCTCGAAGGTTTCGACCAGCGCCCAGTGCCGGTCGCGCTGGAGCGCCTCCGCGATCTGCTGGGACTGGATGATCGTGGGCACGTAGCAGAGCAGGATGCCGCCGGGCCGGAGCGCCCCGGCGACGAGCCGCACGAGCTTCCAGGGCTCGGGGAGGTCGAGCAGCACGCGGTCCACCGCCGGCTCCTCGGCGAGCCCATCCTCCACGGCGCCCAGGCGGACCGTGAGGTTCGTCACCTCGCCGAGCCGCGTGTGGATGTTGGCCAGCGCGCGCCGCGCGAACTCCTCGCGCTGCTCGTAGGTGATCACGCGCCCCTCCGGCCCCACCGCGCGCAGGAGCGCGAGCGTGAGCGCGCCCGAGCCCGTGCCCGCCTCGATCACGCGGCAGCCCGGATAGACGTCCGCCCAGAACACGATCATCGCCAGATCTTTTGGATAGATGACCTGGGCGCCGCGCGGCATGTCGAGCACGTACTCCGCGAGCGTCGGCCGGAGCGCGAGATAGCGCAGCCCCATGGAGGAGCGCACCCACGTGCCCTCCGGCTGGCCGATGACCGCGTCGTGGGCGATCCAGCCGCGGTCGGAATGGAAGGTCTCCGACTTGCGGAGAAAGATCAGGTGGCGCTTGCCGCGCTGATCGATGGCGCTTGCCGCGCTGATCGATCAGCAAGACCTGCTCGCCGTCCTGGAAGGGGCTGCCTTCGTTCATTGTAGCGGGGTCCGCGAGGCCGCGTGTGTCCGAAGGTGGCCTGAGACAGGCGCGAGGTGGCTGCGTCGAGCCAGCGCACTTTTCACGTCGGCATGCGGGGTCCGCGAGGCCGCGTGTGTCCGAAGGTGGCCTGAGACAGGCGCGAGGTGGCTGCGCCGAGCCAGCGCACTTTTCACGTCGGCATGCGGGGTCCGCGGGGCCGGCTCCAGCCGCGGGTGGCCTGAGAGAGATGCGCGTGGCGTCATCTGGCTCGCGGCGAGGGCAAGAACCGCGCGGTCACGAACCCGGCCGCGGGCATCAGCGCGCTGATCGTGAGCGCGGCGGGCAGGCCCCACTGGTCGGCGATCCAGCCGAGCGCCGTCACGCCGAGGCCGCCGGCGCCGATGGCGAAGCCGACGATCAGTCCCGACGCCATCCCCGCGTTGCGGGGCAGGTACGCCTGGCCGAGGACGACGGACACGGTGAAGCTCGAGGTCAGCACGGCGCCGTAGATCGCCAGCACGACGAACGCGACGAGGCCGCCGGACTGGAGGAACAGGAGCCCGAAGGGGATCGCGGCGAGGAACACCCACCGCAAGAACGGCCGCGGGCCCCAGCGGTCGGCGAGCGGCCCGGCGATCACCGAGCCGATCGCACCGGCGCCGAGGAAGACGAAGAGCAGCGGCCCGACGAGCCGGGGGTCGGCTCCCAGATAATCCACGTAGTAGAACGGCACGAACGTCGTGAAGCCGAGGGTCGCCCACGAGCGGATCGCCACGAGGAAGATCAGGAGCGCCATCGCTGCGGGCATGTTCGCGCCCCGGCCGCCCGTGCTCGTCGCGGCCCGCGGCGCGGCCGCGGTGCGGTTGATCATCGGTAGCAGCACGAGGATGAGCCCGCCGACGATCGCGCTCGGCACCAGCATCCCGAGCGTGCCCGCGATCGAGAGCCCCGTGACGAGGCCGATGATCACCGGGGGGCCGAGCGCCAGGCCCACGTTGCCGCCGAGCGAGAACCACGAGAGCGCCGTCGCCTTCCGCTCGCCCGCGACGCCCGTCGCCGTCTTGTACCCCTCCGGGTGCCACGCGGCGACGCCGAGCCCCATCAGGACCACGAGCCCGAGCACGGCGAGATAGCCCGGGGCGACGCCGGTCAGCGCGAGGCCTGCGCCCGAGAGGAAAACGGAAGTGGGCAGGATCCAGCGCCGCGCGATCTGGTCGGAGAGATAGCCGAAGAGCGGCTGGATCAACGACGAGGTGAGGTTCGCGACGAGGACGATCATCGCCGCCTGCGCGTACGAGAGGTCGTGCGCCGTCCGGAGGAAGGGCAGCACGGCGGGGATCGAACCCTGGTTCAGGTCGATCACCAGATGGCCGAGCGCCAGGAGCGCGATGAGCTTGGTGTGGGGCCTGACGCGTTCCGCGGTCTCGACGAGCGGCGTGGCGGCCGTCTCCCCGAGGGCCGCCGGCTTCGACTCAGCCATGTCCTGCCAATGGTACACTACTCGTCGCCGTGCAGGCACCCTCGGCCGGCCTCAAGATCCGCGAGCTCGGGCACGTCTCGCTCTTCGTCCGCGACCTCGAGGCCACG
>JACPCG010000029.1 GCA_016179925.1 Candidatus Rokuibacteriota bacterium
AGCGCGCGCAGGCGGGCATCGTCCGGGGGTGAAGGTGCCGGTGAAGCGGCTGGAGGCAGGCGTCCCGCTGCCCGCGTACGCGCGCGAGGGCGACGCGGGTCTCGACCTCCACGCCGCCCACGACGTGACCCTGGTCCCCGGCGGCCGCGCGCTCGTGGGCACGGGCCTCGCGATCGCGCTCCCGCCCGGCTGCGCCGCCTTCGTCGTGCCGCGCTCGGGCCTGGCCCTGACGCGGGGCGTGTCGGTGCTCAACGCACCCGGCCTGATCGATGCCGGCTACCGGGGCGAGGTGAAGGCGCTGCTCGTGAACCACGACCCGGCGGCGCCGGTCATGCTCAAGCGCGGCGAGCGCATCGCGCAGCTCGTTCTCCAGCGGGTCGAGTGCGCCGAGGTGGTCGAGGTGGACGAGCTGCCGCCGAGCGAGCGGGGCGCCGGCGGCTTCGGCTCCACCGGCGCCTGATCCGCGCGGCGGCGCGGGTCAATACCCGGGGCGGACGGCGCGGTCGCAGGTCCCGTCGCGCCACGCCCCGCCCGAGCGCTCGCACTCCTGCTGCGCCGCGGTCACGGGCGACGCAAGCACCCCACAGCCTGTCAATTCGACCATCAGCAGCAGCACCCCGACGCCACCCCGCGCTGCCTTGCCCATACGCGCCTCCCGCGTCTCTAACGCACACGGGAGAGGAAAAGGTCCCCTCCAGCGGCGAGCGTCGTCGAGCCCCTCGGGATCCGCGCCTACTTCGCCGGCTGGCTCTCCAGCGCCTTGCCGTGCTTGATGAGCACGTCGCCGACCGCCTTCATGATCTCGCCGCGCATCTGGAGCATGCGGGCCTGCGTCTTCGGGTCCGCCTGGCCGCCCATCATGCCCATCATCCCGCCGCCGCCCATCATGCCCTCGCCCATCATCCCGCCACCGCGCATCATCCCGCCGCCCATCATGCCGCCGCCCATCATGGCGCTCATCATCGGGCACATCATCATGCCGCCGCCCTGCATGCCGCCGCCGCCCGGCATGGGCATCTGTGGTGGCTGTCCGCCGGGCCCCGGGGACATGCCGGGCTGAGGACTGGGCTGCTGCGCTGCCGCGGGAGCGGCGAGGGTGAAGACGAGCGCGAGCCCGCAGAGGACTGCGAACAACCGCTTCGTGGCGTTCATCGACTGCCTCCTCTCGAGGTCACGGGGTGTCCGGCTGCATGAACGGGTACGCGAAGTCCGTCGGCGGGACGAACGTCTCCTTGATCGTCCGCGGGCTCACCCAGCGCAGGAGATTCAGGGGGCTCCCCGCCTTGTCGTTCGTGCCCGACGCCCGGGCGCCGCCGAAGGGTTGCTGGCCGACGACCGCGCCGGTCGGCTTGTCGTTGATGTAGAAATTGCCCGCCGCGTGCGTCAGGGCGGAGGTCGATCGCGCGATCGCCGCGCGGTCCTGCGCGAAGATCGCGCCGGTGAGCGCGTAGGGCGAGCCGCGATCGGCGAGGGCGAGCGCTTCGTCGAAGTCGTGGTCGCCGTAGACGTAGACGGTGAGCACCGGGCCGAAAATCTCCTCGCGCATCAGCCGCAGGTCGGGCCGCTTCGCGAGCACGACGGTCGGCTCGATGAACCAGCCCTTGCCGTCGTCGCATCCGCCCCCGGCGACGATCTCGGCGTCGGGCGACTGCCGGGCGACGTCGATGTAGCCCTTGATCGTCGCGAAGGCCTGCCGGTCGATCACCGCGCCCATGAAGTTGGTGAAGTCGGCGACGTCGCCCACGCGGACCCGCGCGAGGTCGGCGAGCAGCCGCGCCTTCACCGCGGGCCACAGCGACGCGGGGACGAAGGCCCGCGAGGCCGCGGAGCACTTCTGGCCCTGATACTCGAACGCGCCGCGCGTGAGCGCCGTCACCAGCGAGGGGACGTCGGCGGAGGGGTGGGCCAGCACGAAGTCCTTGCCGCCGGTTTCGCCCACGATCCGCGGGTAGCCGCGGTACCGGCGGATGTTCCGGCCGACCGTCTCCCACATCCCCTGGAACACGGCCGTCGAACCGGTGAAGTGGATTCCCGCGAGGTCGGGCGAGTCGAGCGCCGGATCGCCGACTTCGGCGCCGGCGCCCGGGACCATGTTGACGACGCCCGGCGGAAGCCCCGCGGCCTCGAGGATCTGCATGATGACGTGCGCCGCGTAGACCGCCGTGGAGGCGGGCTTCCACACGACCGTGTTGCCCATGATCGCGGGCGCCGTCGGCAGGTTGCCGGCGATCGAAGTGAAGTTGAACGGGCTGACGGCGAAGACGAACCCTTCGAGCGCCCGGTGCTCCAGGCGGTTCCAGCAGCCCGGCGACGAGGCGGGCTGCTGCCGGTAGATCTCCTCGGCGTACGCGACGTTGAAGCGCCAGAAGTCGATCAGCTCGCACGCCGCGTCGATCTCGGCCTGGTGCGCGGTCTTCGACTGCCCGAGCATCGTCGCCGCGTTCAGCGCCATCCGGTACGGCCCGGCCAGGAGGTCCGCCGCCTTCAGGAAGATCGCGGCGCGGTCCTCCCAGCCCGTGCGCAACCACTCCCGGTGGGCGACGAGGGCGGCGTCGAGCGCGCGCGCGACTTCCCTGGCGCCGGCCTTGTGCCACAGCGCGAGCACGTGGTGGTGGTCGTGCGGCATGACGGCCTCCGCCGTCCTGCCCGTCCGGACCCTGTCGCCGCCGATCACCGGCGTGATCTCGAGGACCTCGCGGGACATCTTCTCGAGCTCCGCACCGAGAGCGCGGCGCTCCGGGCTCCCGGGCGCGTAGGCGAGCACGGGCTCGTTACGGGGGCGCGGCACGGAGACGATCGCGTTGCTCATGGTCGTCCTCCTCGCGGTGGTCGTCGCGCTCATTCTATCCCCCGCATAACCCGCGGCGGGCGATCTTCCCGGTTGCTCACGGGCCTCAGGGTGGGAAGCGAGACGTAATCCGGATCGATGAGAACCTCACCGACGACGAGTCGCCCACTGGGCTTCAGAACCCGGCGCAACTCGAGGAGCGCAGCGGTCTCATCCGGGATTTCTCCAAGGACCCCGATCAGGTCGCTTCATGCCCTTCATCTTCGCCCACCCCCCGCCGGAAACCGAGGCAGCCCCGCCCCGGCTCGTGTCCCACCGAGGCCCGCGCGCACCAGGGCGTTTGGCGGGAAATCCCCTCCATTTGTCTTACCTGCAGCCGCGAATCGCCGCTTGGCATTCCTCTTGAAAGGCGTTCACAAAAGTCCCGACGCAGGAGGTGAGCCCATGGAGGCGCCGACCGCGACGCTCATCGCCGTCCTGACCCTGGGGGCCGCGCTGATCCTGCTCGCGTGGGCCGTGTACCGGAGCTTTCCGCGGATCCCCCGTCTCGAAACCCTGTCCTTCTGGTGCCCGTTCAGGGGCCGCAACGTGACCACCGAGTTCCAGGAGGACGCTTGGGACGCGAAACTCATCGACGTGCAGAGCTGCGATGCGTTCGAGCCACCCAGCGCGGTCGGATGCGACAAGCTCTGCCTGCACCTGCGGACGTTGCCCGCTCCACAGAAACGCGACCGCGCAGCTGAACGGAGGTGACCACTAGAAATACGACTGCAGGGCTCCGCGCCGCCGGATATCGAGGGTCGCGCAGTGGAACGACCCTCCGAAGGGGGCGTAGCTCAAGAAGGGGCTGGGGATCGGCTGGAATCCCCAACCCTTCAGGGCCTGGATCAGCGAGACCTGCGTCTGCTCGACGATCACCCGCTTCTCGTCGAGCATCAAGACGTTGACGCTGATCCACGGGCTGCACATCGACACCCGAAAGCGCCAGGCCGAACGCGGGACCGGATCGGGCCTGGGGGCGATCAGGACATCCCAGGACTTGAACATCGCGGGCAGGGTGGCGGGATCGATGTAGTCCGGGTTGACCAGGAGCTTGCCGGGCGCCAGTGGCAGGAAGCTCGAGTCGATGTGCATGGGCGTGCGGCACCGGCTCTCGATCTCGTGGACCCGGTATCGATCCCCCAGGTGCCGGCGGAGCCACGCGAAGCCCGAGGCGTTCGTCACGTTGCTCCGGATGCCGAAGATATCCCGCCCGCACCGGACGAAGTCCGCGGCGTCGAAGACCGGCTCGAACTCGTTGACCACGTACCGAAGCGGCTCGTCCTTTCCCGGCGGGGTGTAGCCGTAATCGAACAGCTCGTCACGCAGCTCGGGGCGCGGCGCGGCCGTCCATCTGGCACCCCCCGCAAAGTACTCCTTGAAGAGCGACCGATACGCGGAGGCTTCGAAGTATCTCGAGCGCCACGCCATCGGGGTCTCGATGATCTCGGATCCGAGGACGAGGAAGCCGTCCCGGGGGCACGCGATGCAGTAGCCCTTCGATGTCCAGAAGGGCGTTCGCGTCCGAGTCGCCAGGTCGATGGCGTCCGGCCGTCGAACGACGACGCCTTCGGCCTCGAGGATGTGGACGAACTGGTCGAGCTCCCTGGCGGCCGCGTTGACGAGGACCCTGGGATACCGTCGGCCGCCGACGAGCCGGTAGAACTTCGCCGCCCCCGGAGGGACGTTGCGGGTGACGGTGATGTGCGGCGAGGGAATCATGGCACCCTCGAGATGGCCGACGATCACCTCCTCGAGCGGGTCCCACTCGTTGTGCGAGTTGACGGGGCACGGTCCCACGGTACCGAGCGTGGCCGGGTCACTCACGACAGTCTCCTCATGGCGAGGGCTCGCGGGCGACGCTCCGCGCAGAGGCGGACGCGTCGCGGATCGCGCGAAGCCGGATGTGGTGTCGGGACAGGATGATCAGGCCGATCAGGGCCCAGGTCAACTCGCGGACTCGGTAGAGAATGCCGGTGGCCAGGCCCGCGGCCGGAGAAAAGCCGAGCATGGTGAAGGCCAGCACCGTTGCGCCCTCCTGGGTGCCGGCCCTCAGCGGAACGAAGAAGAGAAGGTTGTTGAAGGCGACGGTGATGACCTCGATGGTCAGCGCGCGCTCGAGGGTCGCCGGCAGGCCGAGAAACCACAGGATCAGATAGTTCTCGACGGTGCCGACCGCCCAGCCGAGGCAGAAGCTCGCCGACGAGAGCACGAGCCGGGCGTCCCCGTTCGCGTGGACGCCGGCTAGCTCGCCGTCGAGCCGCCGCAGGGCTTGAGCGAGGTGCGGCCGATCTCCGAGGCCGAGCCGATCCTGCGCGAAGCGGAACAGCCCCGTGAAGAGGCCGCGCCGCAGCAGGAGGAGGAGCACGGCCACCGCGGCCGTGAAGACGCCCAGGCCGAGGAAGAGGCCCGATTGCAGGGAGGGGGACAGCAGTCCGCGGTTCAGCGCGACGCCACCGCCGATGGCAACGAAGGCGAGCAGCCCGATGGTCTGCGTCAGCTTCGCGACGGCCAGGGAGGCGACGATCGACGTGGTCGATGCGTGGCCACGCAGCATGCGGCCGCGGACGAACTCCCCGCCGAACGTTGCGGTCGGCGTCAGGTAGTTCACCGCGTCGCCGGCGATCCGCGCGCCGAGCAGAGCCGCGAACGGCACCGCGGGCCCCGGCCTCGAAAAGGCCAGACGCCACCCGGCCGCGTTCGCGAGGAAGGCGAGGATCTCCTGGAGCATGATAGGCACGATCCCCCAGCCGACCACGCGGAGATTCGCGAGCACCGTGGCCGCGCCGAGGTCATACAGCAGATAGGCGAACAGGGCGAGCCCGCCGATGAGCAGCACACGTTCCAGCACGCGAACGGCCACGCTCACGAGTGCGGTCCTCTCAGTCGATGCCATTCGCCGCCTGCAGCTCGCGGACATACCGCGTGATCTGGGCGATCTCCGCCGCCGCGACCGAGGGCTGCGGCGGCATGTCGTCGAACCGCCAGTGGTGCGCCCGAACTCCCCGCAGGACCGCCAGCTCGAAGGCGATGTCCGCATGATGGGCGCGTCTGTACGTCGGGTGGATGAGCGGCGGGCCCGTCGCGCTGCCCCGAGCCTGCGGGCCGTGACATCCGGCGCAACTCCGGTCGAACGCCAATTGACCGGCTTGTGCTGCCGCCGACAAACCGGGCACGCGAACCTCGATTGGCGCCGGTCGGTCGTCCAAGCGTTCGACGAGCCAAGCCCCGACGATCACGAGCGCACCACCCGCGATGACCACGGTCAGCCTCCGAGACGCTCCTTTCATCGTCGCCCGCCGTTGTTCTCTGGTTTCAGTCTAAGGTATCGTCGCATACATGGACGCGCGCGACGCCGTCGCTGAGCGAGGCCGGCGAGTTCAAGTCGTCACGATCGCCTGGAACTCGGGCGAGTTCGTGGTCGCGGTCGTCGCCGGCCTCCTTGCCGGGAGCGTCGCACTCGTCGGCTTCGGGTTCGACTCGGCCATCGAGGTCTCCGCGAGCGGCGCAGCGCTGTGGCGCCTCCGCCACGACGCCGACCCCGCACGGCGCGAGGCCGCCGAGCGGCGCGCCCTCCGTCTGATCGGCGCCTGCTTTCTGGTCCTCGCCGGCTACGTCCTCTATGAGGCGTCGGAGATGCTCGTCGAGCGCCGGGCACCGGACGAGAGTATCATCGGCATCGGGCTGGCGGCACTGTCGCTCGCCGTCATGCCGCTGCTCGCTCGCGCCAAGCGGCGGATTGCGACGAGCCTCCGCTCCGGCGCCCTCGAGGCCGAGACGCGCCAGACCGAGATCTGCGCCTGGCTCTCGGCGATCCTCCTGGGCGGGCTCGGCCTCAACGCCGCGCTCGGCTGGTGGTGGGCCGATCCGGCCGCGGGCCTCCTGATGGTGCCCCTCATCGCGAAGGAGGGATGGGAGGCCATCCGCTGCCGCACCTGCTGCGCGTAGGACCCGGTCAGCGCGGCTTTCGAGCCTGGTAGAGGCTGAGGGTGCCGCAGATGGTCTGGTAGTCTCCCCGCTGCCGGACGTCCTCGAACCCGGCGCGAGCGAAGAGGCCGGGCAACGCGCCCCTGACGTTGTCCGACGTGATCTCGAAGCCGTCGAGCATCTGGACCAGGAGGAACGCCACACGCATGACCGGGTTCCGCGCTCTCCCGAAGTCGGCGACATGCAGCTCGCCGCCTGGCCGTAGCACTCGCCGCACCTCGCGCAGCGTCGCCTCCTTGTCGGCGCGAGTCAGATGATGGAACAAGAGGCTCGAAACGACTCGATCGAACGCGTGCTCGGCGTAGGGGAGAACGGAGGACATGCCTCGATCCAGCCTTAGCTCGACACCGGATTCGACAGCCTTTCGTCTCGCGAGTTCGAGAGCCACCGGATCTGCGTCCAGCCCGCGCACGTCCGCCCCCGGGTGTGCCTGCTTGAGGAGGATGGTGAGGGTCCCCGTACCGCAGCCGAGGTCGAGCACGTGCTGCCCTGGCCGGATCTCGGCCTGAGCGATTAGACGGCGCTTGAACGTCGCCTCCCGCATCGTCCACCGCAGCACGCTGTCGTAGAGCGATGTCAGGCGACCGTAGCCGAGCGCGGGGATGTACCTCTCTGCCCGCCGCTCACTCACGTTCCGAGGACCGCCAGGGCTCGATCACGCCCCTCCGGAGCCGAATCATCAATGCCCCTTGCCGTGGCTGGCCCCGCTGGACGGCTTCGCCGGCGCCGCCTTGGGCGCAGCCGGGACCGACGCGCTCCCTTCGTAACGGATCACCTGGATCAGGCCGCCGGGCTGGGTCGAGCCGTTCATGGTGTGGTGAAGCTCGTGGCAGTTCACAAGTGCTTGTTGATGAGCCCCCACCCCCACCCAGACCCGCTCATTCCCCACCCCATCGGCATCATGTCGCTCTCCTCAGTCTGGCGTCTTCAGCTCCAGCGCCGCCTCACCACTATAGAGGCCTCGCCGCTCCAAGGTCCTCGAAGAAGTAGTGCACCTCGCCGTCTCTCCCTCTTGCCGCCGGCGCTCACCTGCGACCTTGGGCTTGGAGGGACGAGTCACGAGGTGTATTGTAGGCGTCGATCATGCTCCCTCGACGAGATGGCCTCAGGTTTCTCGCGACCCTCCTGGTCGCCGTGCTCCTGTCCCTCTGTGTCGGAAGCGCGGCGTACGCGGCGATGGCCGTCGCGGAAGGCGCGGACTGCGTCAGCATGGCCTGCGACGCGCAGCTCGCCTGCCAGCCCAACGCATCCGGCCAGGCGCTCCCCAGCGCGCATCACAGTCCGATCGCGATCCTGTCCGCCGCCGAGGGCAGTGCTCGTCCGGTGGCCCCGATGGCGGCGGTCGTCGTCTCGCCTCCTCGTGCCGCGCCCGAATGTCCTGTCATCACGCTCGCTCCGCGCTCGCCTCCCGCAGCGCTCTAGCCCAATCCGTCTCTCGAGGTTCCATCTCGTCACTGGCGCTCCGCGCGGAGGGTATCGGTCATCGAGCGGAGGCCACACAGGGAGGCGAATGATGAGACGTCTTTGGATCCTGACGCTGTTCGTGCTCGCGCTGCCGCTGCTCGTCGCGGCGGCGACGATCGCCGCGGAGACGCGCCAGCCGCTTGAGGGCCAGAAGCCCGCCGCCGGGGCGTGCGCCGACATGATGCAGCAGGGCGGCGTTACCGAGAAAGGCAAGAAGGCGATGCGCGAGTTCATGCAGTCCGACCGCGCGCCGCAGGCGATGGCCAACATGATGGAGATGGCCCGGCGCATGGGCGACGGCGACG
>JACPCG010000030.1 GCA_016179925.1 Candidatus Rokuibacteriota bacterium
GCACGCCACGATCATGATCTTCTTCGTGATCATGCCGATCCTGGCGGGCGCCTTCGGGAACTTCTGCATCCCGCTGATGATCGGCGCGCGCGACATGGCGTTCCCGTTCCTGAACATGCTGTCGTTCTGGGTCACGGGCAGCTCGGGCCTCATCATGCTCTCCGGCTTCTTCGTGGAGGGTGGTCACGCGGCCGCGGGCTGGACCTCCTACGCGCCGCTGTCCGCCGTCACGTCGTACACGGGCGTGAACTGGGGGCAGAACCTCTGGTGCATCAGCCTGTTCGTCATGGGTATCGGCTCGATGATGGGGGCGATCAACTACATCACGACGATCATCAACATGCGGGCGCCGGGAATGAAGCTCTTCCGCATGCCGCTCGTCGTCTGGTCGCTCTTCATCACGGCGATCCTGCTGCTCCTGGCCCTGCCGGTGCTCACCTCGGGCGTCGCCATGCTGCTCTTCGACCGCACGCTCGGGACGAGCTGGTTCCGGCCGTCCGGCGGCGGCGAGCCGCTCCTCTGGCAGCACCTCTTCTGGTACTTCGGCCATCCCGAGGTCTACATCCTGATCCTGCCCGCGATGGGCATCGCCTCCGAGATCCTGCCGGTCTTCTGCCGCAAGCCGATCTTCGGCTACCACGCGATGGCCTTCTCGATGATCGCGATCGCGTTCCTCTCCTGGATCGTCTATGGCCACCACATGTTCGTGAGCGGCATGAACCCGGCGCTCGGCATGGCGTTCACGGTCACGACGATGATCATCGCCGTGCCCTCGGCGATCAAGACGTTCAACTGGCTCGGCACGCTGTGGGGCGGGCGGATCCAGTTCACGGTGCCGATGCTGAACGCGCTCGCGTTCGTGTCCATGTTCGTCATCTTCACGGTGCCGATGCTGAACGCGCTCGCGTTCGTGTCCATGTTCGTCATCGGCGGGCTCTCGGGCATCTTCATGGCCTCGACGCCGGTGGACATCTACATCCAGGACACGTACTTCATCGTGGCGCACATCCACTACGTGGTCTTCGGGGGCTCGATCTTCGGCGCCTTCGCCGCGATCTACTACTGGTTCCCGAAGATGTTCGGCCGGATGACGAACACGGCCCTGGGCCACCTGCACTTCTGGCCGTCGTTCGTGTTCTTCAACATCACGTTCTTCCCGATGCACATCATCGGCGTGGGCGGCCAGATGCGGCGGATCTACAACCCGCTGCAGTACGAGTTCCTGCAGCACCAGCAGCACTGGAACGTGATCATCACGATCGGCGCGCTGGGCCTCGGGATCGCGCAGATCCCGTTCGTCGTCAACTTCTTCTGGTCGCTCTTCGCCGGGAAGAAGGCGCCCCTGAACCCGTGGAACTCCACCACGCTCGAGTGGACGGCGCCCTCGCCCCCGCCGCACCTGAACTGGGGGCCGACGCTGCCGACCGTCTATCGCGGGCCCTACGAGTACAGCTCGCCGGAGTCGAGAGAGGACTTCCTGCCGCAGACTGCGCCGCCGGTGGGCGCCGCGGGGGCGCGGCATCGCTGATCGGATGAAGGCCGTGGTGCACCGTCTGGCGCTCGTCACGCTCGCCGCGACGTTCGTGCTGATCCTCTTCGGGGGGCTCGTCACGAACTCGGGCGCGGCGCTCGCGGTGCCCGACTGGCCGAGCACGTACGGGTACAACATGTTCCTGTTCCCGTGGGCCCGGATGGTCGGCGGGATCTTCTACGAGCACAGCCACGGCGTCCTGGGAGGCCTGCGCGTCGTCCTGCTGAAGGACGCGCTCGCGATCTTCCACGGCGGCCTGGCCCAGGCGTTCTTCGGGCTCCTCGCCGCGATCGCGCTCCTCACCTCCCCCCGCGCGCGCGCGGGGGCCGGCGCCGCGGACCCCTCGAACCGTGGAATTGCGCTGGCGGCGGCGGCGCTCGTGTACGTCCAGATCGTCACCGGCGCGCTCCTGACGCACGCGGGCCGCATCGACCTCCACCTGGCCGGCGCGGCGCTCGTCTACGCCTTGGTGCCGATCGTCACCGCCCGCCTGCGCCGCGGCGGGGACCCCGTCGCGGCCCCCATGGCCACGGCGCTCCTCGCCCTCCTCGGTGTCCAGCTCCTGCTCGGCGTCGGGAGCTACCTCGCGCGGTTCTCCTCGATCTGGATCCCCGGCGGGCAGACGACGATGCTGCTGCTCCCGGTGGCGCACCGGCTCGTCGCCAGCCTGATCCTCGGCGCCTCCGTCGTTCTCGCGCTCCGCGTATTGATCGGGCAAGCGGAACCGGACCGCATCTTTCTGAGGCCACCCACGGTCCCTGCGAGGCTCGCCTCGGACGGCGGGGCCACGTCCATCTCGCTCGCCTCGGACGCGGGGGCCCCAGCCCCCGGCCGTGCTGCGGCTCGCACCGCGGCCCCGCGACGTCCTGCGGCTTCACACAGCCACGCCGGCCTCGCCGGCCCCGCCCCAACAGAGCCACACCGCGCCTTTCTCAGCCCACCCACGGTCCAAGCCGGTCTCGCGGGCCCCGCTACAACGTCATGACCCCCCCGACGATCGAAGCCACCGGGACTACTGTAGCGGGTGCCGCGAGCACGGCTTCGTCCGTGGGTGGCCTGACACAGGTGCGACCCGGCCCCGCTCTCGGCGCGGCTGGCGCGCGCGCGCGGGGGCGCGTCGTGGCCGACTTCGCCGCGCTCGCCAAGCCGCGCGTCGTCCTCATGATCCTGGTGACGACCGCGGTCGGCTACGACGTGGGGCTCACGGGAGCGGCCGATTGGGCGCGGCTCCTGCACCTGCTCGTCGGCACCGCGCTGGCGGCCGGGGGCACGCTCGCCCTGAACCAGTACTGGGAGCGCGACGTGGACGCGCGCATGGAGCGGACGCGCGCGCGGCCGCTGCCCGACGGGCGGCTCCTCCCGCTGGAGGCGCTCCTCTCTACCTCTTCGCCTACACGCCGTTGAAGCTCAGGACGCCGCTCTGCACCATCGTCGGCGCGGTTCCCGGCGCGCTGCCGCCCGTCACGGGCTGGGTCGCCGCCCGCGAGGACCTGGGCATCGGCGCGTGGGTGCTCTTCGGGATCCTGTTCCTCTGGCAGCTGCCGCACACGCTCGCGATCGCCCGGCTCTACCGGGAGGACTACGAGCGCGCGGGCGGGCGTATCCGGCGCGTCGTGGACTGCGATGGAAGGAGCACGGAGCGGCAGATCGTGACGGGCTGCCTCGCGCTCCTCGTCGTCAGCATGCTGCCGACGCTCATCGGGCTCGCGGGCCCGATCTACTTCGCCGGCGCGTGGGTGCTCGGCGCGGCCTTCGTCGTCCTGGGCGCCCGCCAGGCGCTGACGCCCTCGCCCGCCGCGGCGCGGCGGGTCCTCTTCGCGTCGCTGCTCTACCTGCCCGCGCTGCTGGCCCTCCTGGCCTTCGACAAGGTATGACGACCGACGCGCGCAAACGGCAGACCCTGCGCGTGTTGCTCGCCGTCATCGGCGTGCTCGTCGTCGCGGCGCTGCTCGTGGGGATCCGCTGGTGACGCCGGCCGTCCTCGAGGCGCCGCCCGAGCGCCGCCCGGCCCTCCGCCAGCCGGCCGGGCCCGGCCTGCCCCCGCCGCCGACCGGCGGCGGCGACGAGTCCGGCCGCGGACCGGCGGGGCCACGGCCGCTCTTCGACAACGTGAAGCTCGGGATGCTGTTCTTCATCTCTGGCGAGATCATGTTCTTCGGCGGCCTCGTCTCCGCCTTCCTGGTGCTCCGGGTGGCGGCGCCGGTGTGGCCGCCGCCGCTCCAGCCCCGGCTGCCGCTCGGCGTCACCTCCGTGAACACGCTGGTCCTGCTCGCCTCGAGCGTCGCGATGGTCGCCG
Organism: Candidatus Rokuibacteriota bacterium; assembly: GCA_016179925.1. Classification (GTDB taxonomy): domain Bacteria; phylum Methylomirabilota; class Methylomirabilia; order Rokubacteriales; family CSP1-6; genus JACPCG01. The sequence goes on from JACPCG010000030.1 coordinate 3,828, forward strand.
CGCTGCGCGCGCTGGCGCGGGGGGACCGGCCCGGGCTCGTGAGGCGGCTCGTCGTCACGGCGGGCCTCGGCGCGCTGTTTCTGCTCGTGCAGGGCTACGAGTGGACACGCCTGGTCCACTTCGGCCTGACGCTCTCGTCGGGCGTTTACGGGGCGACGTTCTACACCCTCATCGGCGCGCACGCCGCGCACGTCCTCGGCGCGCTCGTGTGGCTCGCCGTGACGGTCGCGCTCGCGGCCCGCGGCCGCTTCGCGGATGGCCGCACCGGGCCGCTCCGCGCGTGCGCGATATACTGGCACTTCGTGGTCGCGCTCTGGCCGATCCTGTACGTCGCGGTGTACCTGGCATGAGGGGCGTGCTCCTCTGCGCGACGTGCATCTCGTCGGCGTGGGGCGACCGGACGTTCAACTGGGCGTACCTGGGCCTGCTCGTGCTCCCGTTCGTCGTCGTCGCGGTCGTCGCCGGCGTCCTCGCCTGGTCCGCCGGCTACGGCCCGCGCGCGATCGCGAAGCGCCTCACCGCGCGCTTCGCCGCGAAAGCCCCTTCGGACATCGTCAAGGAGACGACATGAGTCAGTCAGCCTCCGTTCACTCGGCGGTCGAGCCGGCCGAGACCCCCCTGACGCCGGAAAGCTGGGGGAAGCTCGGCATGTGGATTTTCCTGGCGGGCGACGCCGTCGGCTTCGGCACGCTGCTCGCCGGGTACGGCGCGATGCGCGCGACGAGCGCGGACTGGCCGCGCCCGTTCGACGTGCTCGGCATCAATCTCACCGCCCTGATGACCTTCCTCCTGATCTGCTCGAGCGTGACGATGGTGAAGGCCCTCGAGTGGCTCGGCAAGGGCGACCGGGCGAAGTGCACGATGTTTCTCCTCTTCACCGCGCTCGGCGGCGCGATCTTCGTGAGCCTGCAGGCGTACGAGTGGACGCACCTGATCAACCAGGGCCTGCACATCAACGGCAACCCGTGGGGCGCCTCGCTCTTCGGGACTTCGTTCTTCATCATCACCGGGTTCCACGGCCTGCACGTCACGGGCGGCGTCATCTATCTCCTGTCCATCGTCAAGTACGTCGCCAACCGGCCCGAGGCCGCGGCCAGCTACAACGCGGTCGAGATCGTCGGCCTCTACTGGCACTTCGTCGACCTCGTGTGGATCATGGTGTTCACCTTCATGTATCTCCTGTAGGGGGCCGAGGCGATGGCGACGGCGGAGCACAAACACCCCAACTACATGGCGATCTTCTGGTACCTCGCGATCCTCACGGTGACCGAGATCGCCGTGATCTACATGCCGCTCGCGAAGTTCACGATCGGCGTGCTCCTGTGCGCGCTCGCGCTCGGCAAGGCGGCCCTGGTCGCGATGTACTTCATGCACCTGCGCTTCGAGGCGCGGACGCTCGGCATGGTCGCGGTCACGCCGCTCGCGATCGCGACGCTGCTCGTGTTCCTGCTCCTACCGGACGGGTTCGCCGTCGCGAAGAAGAGCGAGGTCAAGAAGGCGGCCGCGACCGTGCCCGCGAAGCCCTAGTATCCTCGAGTGGGCCCTCAACCCCGAGTCGTGACGGCGCTCCTGGCGGCGCTCGCCGCGCTGGCGCTCGTCGCGGCGCCCGCCGCGGCGTACGAGACCGTGGCCGTGCAGGACGGCGGCGCGCTCGCGGGCTCGGTGAAGTTCGCCGGCACGCCACCGAGGCTCGCCCCGATCCCCGTGAACAAGAACCGGGACGTCTGCGGCGAGCAGAAGCCGTCCGAGGCGCTCGTCGTCGGTCCCGACCGGGGCGTCCGGGGGGGCGTGGTCACGATCGAGGGCGTGGCGCGCGGCAAGAAGGGCGGCGGGGACGTCATCCTCGACAACGCCCAATGCCTCTTCGTCGCCCATATGACGGCCGTCGGACCCGACGACCGGGTCCGCGTCAAGAACTCGGACGCGATCCTGCACAACACGCACGGGTTCCTGAACCGCACGACGGTGTTCAACCTGGCGCTGCCGAACAAGGACCAGATGATCGACATCACGAAGCGGCTCCGGAAGCCGGGGGTGATCCGCGTGCTCTGCGACGCGCACCCGCACATGAGCGCGTGGCTCGTCGTCCACGAGAGCCCGTACGTGGTCGTGACCGACGAGCGGGGTGCGTTCCGCATCGGCGACGTTCCGCCGGGCGCCTACAGGGTGACGCTCTGGCACCCCGGGTTCCGGCAGCAGGGGGTCGACAAGGACGGCCGCCCGGTGTACGAGGATCCCAGGACGATCACGCGAGAGGTCACGATCGCGCCGAAGGCGACGGCGACGGTCGATTTCGAATTGCGCTGACGGTAGTGCGAGCCGGAGGACGTCGCGGGGCTGGGGCCCCGCCGTCCGAGGCGAGCGAAAGAAGAAGGTCGTGCGGACCTCTGGAATTCGCGGGGCTGGGGCCCCGCCGTCCGAGGCGAGCGAATGAGTAGTAGAGACGGGGAGGGGTCATGGTCAAGCACATCTGCGTTCCGGTGGACAACTCGGAGCACTCGAACCGGGCCATCGACCTGGCCGTCGAGTTGGGCCGGACGTGCGGGGCGAAGCTCACCGGCATCCATGTGTACGCCGCGCGGCTGCACGATTACCGCTTCAAGCAGATGGAGTACACCCTGCCGGAGGAGTACAAGGACGAGCAGGAGCTCGAGCGCCAGCGGAAGATCCACGACTCGCTCATCGCGATGGGGCTCCAGCTCATCTCCGAGTCCTACCTGGACGTGATGGCGCGGAAGGCGGAGGCGGCCGGCCTCGCCTTCGAGCGGAAGATGATCGACGGCAAGCACTACAAGGTCCTGATCGACGACTGCGCGGCGTCGGACTACGACCTGGTCGTGCTGGGCGCGCTCGGCATGGGTGCGGTCAAGGACAGCCAGATCGGCTCCGTCGCCGAGCGCTTCGTCCGCCGCGTCCAGAAGGACACCCTGATCGTCCGCAACGCGGACGCGCTCCGGGACCAGCAGGGCGCGATCGTCGTGTGTCTCGACGGCTCGCCCCAGTCTTTCAACGGCCTCAAGCTCGGCATCTGGCTCTCGAAATCGCTCGGCCGGCCGCTGCAGGCGGTCGCCGTCTACGATCCCTACCTCCACTACGCGATGTTCAACGGGATCGTCGGCGTGCTGAACGAACAAGCCTCGAAGATCTTTCGATTCAAGGAGCAGGAGCAGCTCCACGAGGAGATCATCGATACCGGGTTGGCGAAGATCTACCAGTCGCACCTGGAGATCGGCCGCAAGCTCGCCGGCGAAGAGGGCGTCGATCTCGCGATCACGCTTCTCGACGGGAAGTGTTTCGAAAAGATCCTCACGTTCGCGCGCAAGGAGCAGCCGTGGCTGCTCATCCTGGGAAGAGTCGGCGTGCACTCCGACGAGAACGAAGTCGACCTCGGTTCGAACACCGAAAACCTCCTGCGTCTCGCCCCCTGCAACGTCCTCCTCACCGGCGGCCGGTTCTACCCGCCGCTCGACGTCAAGGCCGAGGAGATCATCGCCTGGACCGAGGAGGCGGAGGCGCGGATGGAGCGCGTGCCACCGCAGGTGAAGGGCGTCGCGCGCACCGCGCTGCTCCGCTACGCGATCGAGCAGGGCCACACGGTCATCACGAGCAAGGTGATCGACGAGGCGATGGCGATCTTCATGCCGACCCGGATGGCCGAGACGATGCAGATCCTGGCCGAGGACGTCGCCGTCGCCAAGCTCCGCAGCGAGCAGCAGCGGGCCACGGCGATCTGCTCGGTCTGCGGCTACACGGTCAAGGGGCCGAACCCGGTCGTCGCGTGCCCCATCTGCAAGGCGGGCGCCGACAGGTTCCAGCTGATCTCGAAGGACGTCGTCGAGGCGATCGCGGCGCAGGAGGGCGGCGTCGAGGCGGAGGAGTCACTGCCGGGCGTGCAGGTCAAGTGGTCGGCCGAGGCCCGCGACGCGCTCCGCGAGGTGACCGACGCCTACCTCCGCCGCCGCGCGAAGGCGCGCATCGAGAAGTACGCGCGCTCGCGGAAGATCCCGGTCATCACCTGCCAGCTCGCGCTGCCGATGATCGAGGAGACCGTGGGACGCGAGAAGCTCGGCGCGGGCTGGGACACGCTGCTCGCGAAGACGAAGTTCGAGCCCGTGCAGGCACCTCCACCGTCCGCGGGCGAGGGGAACGGCAGCGGGTTCGTCTGGACCGAGGACGCGACGGCGCGGCTCAACCGGGTGCCGGCCGGCTTCATGCGCGACATGACGCGCGAAGAAATTGAGCGGGTCGCGAGCGCGAAGGGCGCCACGACCATCGACCTCGCGCTGTGCGAGGAGGGCATCGGGCAGGCGCGCGAGACGATGAACGAAGTGATCGCCGGGTACGTCTCGTCGAAGAAGCCGCGGTAGCGCCGACCCGAGCTCCGGTCAGACGAGAAGGCCGGGGACGGGGAAGAGCCGCCGGTGAACGGGATCCGCGGCGAGACCGAACTGCTCGAGGGTCACGGCACCCAGAAGGGCACGAGACCCTGGCGGTCCAGCGAAGAAGACCGTCACCCGCTCCTCGCCGGCCAGCCCAATCCGCACCTCACCGACGCGGTAGATGATGCGTTCGCCGCTGGCCAGCACCGCGGGTCGCTCGTAGGGCGTGGGGAGCTCCAACTGGGCGACAACTTCGGCGGGTAGGAGGGTGTAGGTCGCGCCGGTGTCGACGATGAGATCGATAACCAGGGATTGATCGCGACGCTCGGGATGGATCAAGGTGGCCGGCACCGTGAACGTGCTCATGTTCGAACCCTACCACGCGCCGCCGGACGAGTGTAGTGTCTGAAATCGACGACACCGACCGAGCCTCGGCTTGTGGAATCGGGGGTGGCGCTTGGCACCGCCACGAGGGTGTGAGAGACTTGCCCGCTGGTGCCGGAGCACCGGGCGATCAGCTGGACGAGGTGAGCGCGTGAGCTCGTATACCGCCTACTCCGTGTCGTGGAATCTGACGCAGCGGTGCAATCTCGAGTGCGCGCACTGCTACATGTCGGCGTTCGCCGGCGCCGACACGCGAGGCGAGCTGACGACGGCCGAGTGCCGGCGGGTCATCGACGAGATCGCCCAGGTCAACCCGAACGTCTTCCTCATCCTCACCGGGGGCGAGCCGCTCCTGCGGCGCGACATCTGGGACATCGCGTCCTACGCCGGAGAGAAGCGGTTCACCACGGTCTTCGGCACGAACGGCGTGCTCCTGCGCGAGAAGGAGGCGAGGCTCATGCGCGAGCACGGCGTGCTCGGCGCCTCGATCAGCCTCGACTCGACCGAACCGCGGAAGCACGACGCGTTCCGCCACCTCCCGCAGGCGTGGGAGGGCGCCGTGCGGGCGACGAAGGTCCTGAACGACGCGGGGCTCGACTTTTCGCTCCACATGTCGGTCACCGACTGGAACGTGGACGACGTCCCCGCGATGATCGACCTCGCCAGGGAGCTCGGCGCCAAGGTCTTGAACTTCTTCTTCCTCGTGCGCACCGGGCGGGGGCGGAACCTCACCGACATCGACGCGGCGGCCTACGAGCGGATCCTCACCTATCTCGCGAAGGCCCAGGGCGAGGGGCCGCCGTCGTTCGTCAGGCGCCTGCTCGGGACGGGCGGGGGCGAGGCGCCCGCCGAACCCGGCTTCGAGGACCCGTGGTCCACGCCGGTGGGCCGCGCGGATGGACTCCTGATCCGCGCGAAGTGCGCGCCGCACTTTAGACGGATCCTGTGGGAGATGAACCCGTCCTCGCCGCTCTTGAAGAACTACGCCCATGGCTCGTGTCCCGCGGGCAAGTACTACTGCCGCATCACCCCCGAGGGCGATGTGACGCCGTGCCCCTACATGCCGGTGTCGGCGGGGAACCTCCGGCGCACCGGGTTCGCCGACCTCTGGCGCAGCGCGCCCGTGTTCGACGACCTGCGCGACCCGAAGCTCGGCGGGCGGTGCGGCGCGTGCGAGTTCTCGAAGCTCTGCGGCGGTTGCCGCTGCCGCGCCTACGCGACGTACGGCGACTACCTCGCCGAGGACCCCGCGTGCGGCTACCAGCCCGGCGCCCACGGCGGGAAAGTCATCGAGCTCCCCGCGACGCTGACGTTCGGGCTGCCGGTGGACTATCAGCTCGTGTGGGAGGACGGGGCGCGCGAACGCCTCCAGGCCATCCCGTCCTTCGCCCGCGGCATGGTGGTGAAGGCCGTCGAGGCGTACGCTCGCGGGCGGGGACAGACGGTGATCACCCCCGAGCTGCTGACCGAGGTGCGCGCAAAGTGGGGCGGCCGCTTCCGCCCGCAGGCGTGAAGGCGGGCGCATGAGCGATCCCTTCCGGCTCGCGGCCCGCGCCTACCTCGCGTACGGGATCGTCTACTGGGTCGGCGGCGTGTACCTCGCGTGGCACGGCGTCGGCGTGCGCGGCGGCCGGATGATGCAGGCGGGCGTCGTGTGGATCGTCCTCGGCCTGGTCTTCGTCATCGTCATCCCGTACCTCCTGGCCGGCCGCCGCGCGTGGTTCGAGCGCTGGGTCCTGAGCCGTCGCGACTTCGCCCGCGTCCTGTCACTCCTGATGGCGTTCCGCGGGTGGGAGGTCCTCAAGGTCGCGCTGCGCGCCGAGACGGCAACAGTGGCGGCGCCCTGGGGCGGTGTCGTGACGTTCAGGGCCGGGGCCGCCGTCTTCTTCGTCGTCACCGTCGCCGCGCTTGCCTGCGTGGCGCGGGCCGCGTGGGGTCGGCAGGAGACCGCGCGGTGAGCCTGATGGACGTGAGCCCGGCGCGACGAGCGGGCTTGCTCGTGCTGACGCTCGCGCTCTCCGGCGCTGGTTTCCTAACGCCGGTCTCGTCCGGCGCCCAGCCGGAGAAGGTGTACCGGATCGGGTATCTGCAGACCTCGACGCGCGAGCAGCAGGCGCACCTCGTCAAGGCATTCGAGGACGGCCTCCGTGATCTCGGGTACGTGGTGGGCCGGAACCTCGTGATCGAGTATCGCTTCGCCGCCGGCAAGGTGGAGCGGCTCCCGCGGCTCGCCGAGGAGCTGGTCAGACTCAAGGTCGACGCCATCGTCACCGGCGTCAACCCGGCCGCCATCGCGGCAAAGCAGGCGACCACGACGATCCCGATGGTCATGACGATCTCGGTGGACCCGGTCGGGGCCGGGCTCGTCGCGAGCATCTCCCGCCCCGGCGGCAACGTCACCGGGCTGACCGTCGATGTCGGCGCCGAGATCTGGGGCAAGCGCCTGGAGCTCATGAGGGAATTCGTCCCCAAGCTCGTCCGGGTGGCGGTTCTCGTCGATCCCGGGTTCCCACCGGCGCCCGGAATGTTTAGGGCGATGGAGGCGCCGGCCCGGACCCTGAAGATGACGGTCGCCCGCTTCGATGCTGGAGGACCGGCCGATCTCGAGGGCGCGTTCGCCACCCTGACCCGTGCGCGGTCTAGCGCGCTCGCCGTCACCGGCGGAGGGGTGCTCTTCAACATGCGCAAC
>JACPCG010000031.1 GCA_016179925.1 Candidatus Rokuibacteriota bacterium
GCCTGGATCAGGCCCGGAGACCTGAACGGGTTCCTGGGCCTGGCGCTCGACAACGTCACCCAGCTCGTCATCCTCTCCACCCTCCTCATCGGCGTCTTCAAGTTCCCCGCCGACCTCGTCCTCGCCCGCATGGTGCCCGGCACCGCGCTGGGCGTGCTGGCCGGCGACCTCGCCTACACCTGGCTCGCCGTGAGGCTCATGCGCCGGAGCGGACGGGAGGACGTCACCGCGATGCCGTTCGGCATCGACACGCCGACGCTCTTCGCGATGGTCTTCGGCGTGCTCGGGCCCGTGATGGTGGCGACCGGGGACCCGGTGCTCGCGTGGAAGGTGGGGATGGCGACGACGATCGCGATCGGTGTCGCGAAGGTCGCCCTCGCCTTCGGCGGCGACTGGGCGCGGCGCGTCGTGCCCCGCGCGGCCCTCCTCGGCTCGATCGCGGGCGTCGCGATCCTCCTGATCGCCTTCCTGCCGGCGCTCAAGCTCCTGCGCGACCCACTCGTCGGCCTCGTCGCGCTCGTGATCCTCCTGCTCGCCCTCTTCGGGGCGGTGCGCATGCCGCTCGGCATCCCCGGCGCCTTCGCCGCGGTGCTGGCGGGCACGGCGATCTTCTGGGGACGCGCGTGGCTCGGCTGGGGCCCCGGCGGGGCCCTCGCGATCGGCACCTTCGGCCTCGCCGTGCCGTGGCCGACCGTCGCGTGGCTCGACGCTCTCGCGGAGACGCTGCCGTACCTCTCGATCGCGCTGCCGTTCGCGCTGGTGACGATCATCGGCGGGATCGACAACACGGAGAGCGCGGCGGCGGCGGGCGACGAGTACCGCACGCGCGACATCCTGTTGACCGAAGCGGGGGCCACGGTGCTCGCGGGACTCTGCGGGGGCGTCGTCCAGAACACGCCCTACATCGGCCACCCGGCGTACAAGGCGATGGGCGCGCGCGCCGGCTACACGCTCGCGACGGGCCTGGTGATCGGCCTCGGAGCGGCCGTGGGCGCGCTCTCGCCGCTCGTGACCGTGCTGCCCGAGGCCGCGATCGCGCCGATCCTCGTCTTCATCGGTCTCGAGATCACCGCGCAGGGATTCCTGGCTTCACCCCCGCGTCACGGCGCCGCGGTCGCGCTGGCATTCGTGCCGGTCGCGGCGGCGGTCGTGCTCATCGAGACGGGGAGTCTGCTCTCGGCGCTCGGCGCCTCACCCGCGTCCCTCGGAGGCGAAGCGGCGCTCGTCCACGGGGCGCTCCTCGTCCTCGGCAACGGCTTCATCCTGACGGCAGTGGTGTGGGGCTGGGCGCTCGTGGCGATCATCGAGCGGCGCTTCATGGTCGCCGGGTGCCTGCTGGCGTTCGCGAGCGTGGCGACGCTCTTCGGCGTGATCCATTCGCCTCAGCCGAATGGCGCGCTCTTCTGGCCGTGGGCGGCGGGGTCACCGGGCCCGCCGCGGCTCGCCGGCGCCTACGGCGCGATGGCGGCGGTGTGCTGGTTCGCCGCCCTGCGGGCGCCGCGCGGAGCCGCGGAGCGAATATCGGCTTGACCTCGTTCGTCTCACGAGTGTTAAATGACCCCTGGTTTTGTCGTGAACCGCGTCACGAGTAGCCGTTCAAGAGGAGGCCTCATGAGTGCGTTCGCGAAGTCGCTGACAGCCGCCGTCACCGCCGTCGCCCTGATCGCCGGGGTCGGCCTCGCGGTCGTGTCGGCTCAGGGTCCGTGGGTGGCGCCGGCCGACGCGAAGGGGACGAAGAATCCCGTCAAGGGCGTGGGCGGCGCGAAGAAGTCGGTCGAGACGAACTGCGCGGCCTGCCACGGGAACAGTGGGAAAGGCGACGGCCCGGCCGCCGCGGCGCTGCCGCCGCCGAAGCCGGCGGACTGGACGTCGGATAAAGTTCAGAAGGAGACGGATGGCGAGCTCTTCTGGAAGATCTCGAACGGCCGGGGCTCGATGCCGCCGTGGAAGCATCTCCCGGACAAGGAGCGCTGGGAGCTCGTCAACTACATTCGCACGCTGAAGAAGAAGTAAGCGGCCGAGCGCCGAGGACACGCCCCGCCGGACCTCCGGCGGGGCGTTCGTCTATCTCGCGATGCGCGTGTCCACCATCGACCTCGGCAGCAACACCGTCCGGCTCCTCGTGGCCGACGTTGCGGGACCGGGCTGCTGGCGGGTCGTCGCCGAAGACCAGGCGGTGACGCGGCTCGGCGAAGGGCTTGCGGCCACCGGCGCGCTCGGCGAGGCGCCGATGGCGCGGACGCTCGCCGTCGTGAGCGACTACGCGGCGCGCGGCGCGGCTCTCGGCGCCACGGAGGTGAGGATCGTCGCGACGAGCGCCGTGCGCGAGGCGGCCAACGGGTTCCGCTTCGCCGCGGCGGTCGAGCGCGCCACCGGGCGGCGCCTCCAGGTCGTCAGCGGTGAGGACGAGGCGCGGCTCGTGCTCCTGGGCGTCCGCCACGGGGTGGGCCCGCTCGCCGGGCCGATGGTCGTCTTCGACATCGGCGGCGGCAGCACCGAGTACATCCTCGCGGAGGGCGAGCGGGTCCGCGCCACGGCCAGCCTGAGGCTCGGCGTCGTGCCACTCGCCGAACGCTACCCGTTCCCCGAGCGCGTGGACCGGCCGCGCTACGAGGCGCTGCTCCGTGAGATCACGACCCACCTCGAGCGCCAGCTCCCAGGCGAGATCCGGCGCGCGCGCCCCGCGCATCTCGTCGGCACGGCCGGCACCGTGACGACGCTGGCGGCGCTCGACCTCGATCTCGAGCGCTACGAGGCCCGGCGCGTGCAGGGCCACCGCCTGAGCCGCGCGGCGATCGAGCGGCTCGGCGCGCGCCTGGGGAGCCTCACCGTGGCGGAGCGGGCGGCGCTGCCGTGTCTCGAGCCGGGGCGCGCCGATCTCATCGTTCCCGGTGTGGCGCTCGTCGCGGCGACGCTCGACTGCCTCGGCGTGGATGCGCTCATCGTCAGCGACTCCGGCCTCCGGGAGGGGATCCTTGCCGCTGCTGCGGACGCTGCTCCTTAAGCTCTCCACCCGGCGCCGCCTCGGGAGGGCGATGGACCGGGTTCCTGCGGCCCGGCGGTTCGTCCGCCGCTTCGTCGCCGGCGAGTCCGCCGCTGATGCCTTCGCGGTCCTCAAGCGGCTCGAGGCGCAGGGGCTCACGAGCGCGGTGACTTATCTCGGGGAGAACGTGGTGACGCCCGAAGACGCCGCCCACGCGGCGCGGACCTATCTCGACCTCGTCGAGGAAGTCGAGCGCCGGAGGCTCCACGCGGAGCCTTCGGTCAAGCTCACCCACCTCGGTCTCGATCTCGGCGAGGCGGTGTGCCGTGTCAATCTCGAGAACGTGCTCGCGCGCGCGGCGGCGGCGCGGATCCGCGTGTGGATCGACATGGAGTCGTCCGCGTACACCGACCGCACGCTCGACCTCTACGGGACGCTGCGGGGAACGTATCCGAACGCCGCGTGCGTGGTGCAGAGCTATCTGCGGCGCACCGCGGCGGACGTCGAGCGGCTGGTCGAGCGCGGCGCCGCCGTGCGCCTCTGCAAGGGCGCCTACCGCGAGCCGCCGGACATCGCGTTTCCCGCCAAGCGCGACGTCGACGCGAGCTACGCCCGCCTGATGGACCGCCTGCTGGCGCCCGACGCCCGGGCGCGCGGCGTCTATCCGGCGTTCGCGACCCACGACGAGCGGCTCCTGGGACGCGCCCGCGAGCTCGTTCGCGAGCGCGGGATTGCCCGCGACCGGTTCGAGATCCAGATGCTCTACGGGATCCGCGAGGACCTCCACGCGCGGTTCACCGCCGAGGGGCTCACCCTGCGGGTGCTGGTGCCCTACGGGGAGGACTGGTACGGCTACTTCATGCGCCGGCTCGCGGAACGGCCGGCCAACCTCGTCTTCTTCCTCCGGCACCTCGGCCGCCGCTGATTTGACACCTCCGCGACCGGCGTCTAAACTAGTCGGCTAAGTATGGATGACATTGCGGTCCTGGTGCTCAACTACACGTTCGAGCCGCTCCACTTCACGAACGCCCGGCGCGCGATCACGCTCCTCTTGAACGGTAAAGCCCAGGCGGTTGAAGCCTCGCCACGGGTGGTGAGGTCACCATCCGTGGCGTTCCCGCTCCCCGCCGTCATCCGCCTCGCCATCTACATCCGCAAGCCCTTCCTCGACCGGGTCGCGTTCAACAAGAAGAACATCCTCCGGCGCGATGGCTACACCTGCCAGTACTGCAACCGGCGCGGCGAGCGGCTGACGGTGGACCACATCGTGCCGCGCTCGCGCGGCGGCGACACCACGTGGGTGAACGTCGTCGCGGCGTGCCTGCGCTGCAACCTCAGGAAGGGGAACCGCCTGCCCGCCGAGGCCGGGATGCGGCTGATCCGGGAGCCCGTGCACCCGAAGTTCGTCTTCTCCACGCACATGCTCCGGCACCCGCACGCGCCCTCGCTCCTGGACTCGTGGCGGAAGTACCTGCTCGCCGTCCCGACACCGTCCTGACGCCGTAAGGGCCGTGTTCCGGCTCGCCTCCGAGTACTCGCCGCGCGGCGACCAGCCGCAGGCCATCGCCGCGCTCACCCGCTTCGTCCGGGACGGCCGCCGCCACGTCGTCCTCCGCGGCGTCACCGGGTCGGGGAAGACGTACACCATCGCCAACGTGATCGCGAATGCCGCCCGGCCGACGCTGGTGATCTCGCCGAACAAGACGCTGGCGGCGCAGCTCTTCAGCGAGTTCAAGGCGTTCTTCCCGGAGAGCGCGGTCGAGTACTTCGTGTCCTACTACGACTACTACCAGCCCGAGGCGTACATCCCCCAATCGGACACCTACATCGAGAAGGATGCGCTCGTCAACGACGAGATCGACCGGATGCGCCACTCGGCGACGAAGTCGCTGCTCGAGCGGCGCGACGTCGTCGTGGTCGCGTCGGTGTCGTGCATCTACGGCATCGGCGAGCCGGACACCTACCACGGGATGCACCTCGAGCTCGCCGCGGGCGACCGGATCGACCGCGACGAGATCATCCGGCGGCTGATCGCCGTCCAGTACGAGCGCAACGACTACGACTTCCACCGCGGGACCTTCCGGGTCCGCGGTGACGTCGTCGAGATCTTCCCCGCGAACGAAGAATCGCTCGGGCTGCGCGTCGAGCTCTTCGGCGACGAGGTGGACGCCATCCAGCGAATGGACCCGCTCAAGGGCGCGGTGGTGGAGCGGCTCGACCGAGTGCACGTCTACCCGGCGAGCCACTACGTCACGGAGGCGGGCCAGCTCGAGCGCGCGCTCGCGACCGTCCAGGAAGAGCTCGAGGAGCGGCTCGCGTTCCTCCGGCCGAAGAACCGCCTCCTCGAGGCGCAGCGGCTGGAGCAGCGCACGCTGTTCGACATGGAGATGCTGCGCGAGCTCGGCTACTGCCACGGGATCGAGAATTACTCGCGCCACCTGACCGGGCGGCGGCCCGGCGAGGCGCCGCCGACGCTCATCGACTACCTGCCGAAGGACGCGCTGGTCATCATCGACGAGAGCCACGTGGCCGTGCCCCAGATCCGGGGGATGTACTACGGCGACCGGTCGCGCAAGGAGGCGCTGGTCGAGTACGGGTTCCGCCTGCCGTCGGCGTTCGACAACCGGCCGCTCACGTTCGACGAGTTCAGCCGCCAGACGGGCCAGACGGTCTACGTGTCCGCGACGCCCGGGGCGTACGAGCTCGAGCTGGCGGGGGATGCGGTCGTCGAGCAGGTGATCCGTCCGACGGGGCTCATGGATCCGAAGATCACCGTCCGGCCGGCCAAGGACCAGGTGGACGACCTGCTCGCCGAGATCCGTGCCCGCGCCGAGCGCGAGGAGCGGGTGCTCGTCACGACGCTGACCAAGCGCATGGCCGAGGACCTCACCGAGTACTACCAGCAGGTCGGGCTCCGCGTGCGCTACCTCCACTCGGACATCGACACGCTCGACCGCGTCGCAATCATCCGCGACCTGCGGCTCGGGAAGTTCGACGGCCTCATCGGGATCAATCTCCTGCGGGAGGGGCTGGACCTGCCGGAGGTCTCGCTCGTCGCGATCCTCGACGCCGACAAGGAAGGCTACCTCCGGTCGGGGACCTCGCTCATCCAGACCGCGGGGCGCGCGGCGCGCAACGTGAACGGCGAGGTCGTCATGTACGCCGACCGCGTCACCGAGTCCATGGCGGCGACGATCCAGGAAACGGAGCGCCGCCGCGCGCTCCAAGGGGCGTACAACCGCGCGCACTCCATCACGCCGGAGACGATTCGCTCCTCGATCCGCGAGCTCCTCCAGACGGTCTACGAGCGCGACTACTACACGGTCGAGGTGGAGGCGCCCGCCGAGGAGACGTTCGTGTCGCCGGCCGAGCTGCGGAAGCGGATCGGCGAGCTCGAGGCGCGGATGAAGGAGGCGGCGCGGCGGCTCGACTTCGAGCAGGCCGCCGAGCTTCGCGACCGGATCAAGGCGCTGCGGAAGCTCGACCTCACATGACCCTCGAGGAGAAGCTCGCCCGCGTCCCCGACCGTCCGGGCGTCTACCTCTACCGGGATGCGAAGGCGCAGGTCCTGTACGTCGGCAAGGCCGCTTCCCTCCGGAGCCGGGTGCGCTCGTACTTTCAGGAGTCGCGTCCGCGCGACCCGAAGACCGACGCGCTCGTGCGCCAGATCCGCGACCTCGAGTACATCGTCACCGACAACGAGCTCGAAGCGCTCATGCTCGAGGCGAACCTGGTGCGCAAGCACCGGCCGCGCTACAACATCATCCTCCGGGACGACAAGCACTACCCGTTCCTGAAGCTCACGACCAACGAGGCGTTCCCCCGGCTCCTCGTCGCGCGGCGCGTGCAGCAGGACGGCGCGGCCTACTTCGGACCGTTCTACCCGGCGACCGCGATGCGCGAGACGCTCCGCCTCACGCGCCAGCTCTTCCCCCTCCGCACGTGCTCCATCGCGATCGACGGCACGCTCGAGCGGCCGTGCATCCAGTACGCGATCCACCGGTGCAACGCGCCCTGTACGGGCTGGGAGACGCGCGAGGGGTACGCGCGGACGGCGCGGGACGTGGCGCGGTTCCTCGAGGGCAGGGACGAGGACCTGGCGCTCCGGCTCACGAAGGAGATGGAGGCGGCGGCCGCGGAGGCGAAGTTCGAGCGGGCGGCGGTGCTGCGCGACCAGATCCAGTCGCTCAACAAGGTGCGCGAACGCCAGAAGATCATCTCGACGGACGAGGTGGACCAGGACGTGATCGGCGTCGTCCGGCAGGGCAACGACGCGTGCGTCGAGCTGTTCTTCGTCCGGAAGGGGCGCCTGGTCGGCCAGGAGCCGTTCTTCTTCGACAAGGTGGGCGGCTCCCGCGACGGCGAGATCCTCTCGGCGTTCGTCCGCCAGTTCTACGGCAAGGCGGTCAGCCCCGCGCCGGAGATCCTCGTCTCGGAGGAGCTGCCCGAGGCTGAGCTGACGGCGCAGTGGCTCGCCGGTCTCGCCGGGCGTCGCGTCACGCTCCACGCCCCCCAGCGGGGCGCCAAGCGCGAGTTCGTCGCGATGGCCGAGGAGAACGCGGTGCTCGCGCTGCAGAACCATCTGCTCTCCCGCGACGACCGCCAGCAGCTCGTCCTCGAGGAGCTGCGGCGCGCGCTGAGCCTGCCGGGGCTCCCGAACCGCATCGAGGGCTACGACATCTCGAACCTCCAGGGCGCCGAGCAGGTCGGCTCGATGGTCGTGTGGGAGAACGGGGGCCTCAAGAAGGACGGCTACAAGCGGTTCAGGATCAGGACCGTCGCCGGCGCCGACGACTTCGCCTCCCTCGGCGAGGTCCTCACACGCCGGTTCGCGAAGGCGCTCGAGCAGGGGAGCCCGCTGCCCGATCTGGTCCTGATCGACGGCGGCCGTGGCCAGCTCAACGTCGGGCTCAAGGTCCTCCAGGACCTCGGGCTCGACTGGCTCCCGGTCGTCGCGCTCGCCAAGCAGGAGGAGGAGGTGTACCAGGGGGACAGCCTCCAGCCCCTCGTCCTCGACCCGACGTCGCCCGCGCTCCACACGCTGCAGAAGATCCGGGACGAGGCCCACCGCTTCGCGATCACCTACCACAAGAAGCTCCGATCGAAGCGGACCCTCCAGTCGGTGCTCGACACCATCCCCGGCGTCGGACCGGCGATCAGGACGAGCCTCCTGAAGACGCTCGGCTCGGCGCGGCGCGTGCGGGAGTCGTCGGTCGCCGAGCTCGCGGCGGTGCCCAAGGTGACGCCGACGCTCGCCCAGCGGATCTACGATCACTTCCACCGCGAGGAGTCCGGAGAAGCAGGGCCGGCACAGCCGTAGCGTTTCTTGCTCCTGTCCTCTACGTATGTAAAACTCTAGTCGAATTATGTCGAGCGACCGGTATCCGTTCCGCGAGATCGAGGCGAAGTGGCAGGGGATCTGGGAGGAGCGAAAGCAGTTCCGCGTCACGGAGGACCCCGGCCGCCCGAAGTACTACTGCCTGGAGATGTTCCCGTACCCCTCGGGCCGCATCCACATGGGCCACGTGCGCAACTACGCGATCGGCGACCTCCTCGCCCG
>JACPCG010000032.1 GCA_016179925.1 Candidatus Rokuibacteriota bacterium
GTGGCGAGCGCGTCCTCGCGCCCGACGAAGGGCGAGAGGCCCCGCGCCGCCCGCGCCTCGAGCCGCGAGACCGCGGCCCCGGCGCCGGTGAGCTCGTACGCCGCGACGGGCTGGCTCTTGCCCTTCACCGGGATCGCGCCCAGCGCCCGCGTCTCGAAGTACGGGGCGATCAGCCGCTGGGTCGCCTCGGCCACCACGATCCGGCCGGGCTCGGCGAGCTGCTGCATGCGCGCGGCGGTGTTCGTCGTGTCGCCGACCGCGGTGTAATCCATGCGGAGGTTGTCGCCGATCGCGCCGACGACGACGAGGCCCGTGTTCAGGCCCAGACGCAGGCGGAAGTCGATGGAGCGACCCGCGAGCAGCTCGTCGCGGTAGTGCGAGAGCGCCTGCTGCAGCCCGAGCGCGGCGTGCGCGGCGCGCTGGGCGTGGTCTTCGTGGGCGATAGGCGCGCCGAAGAGGGCCATGAGCCCGTCGCCGAGAAACTGGTTGACCGTGCCCTCGTACCGGTGGATCTCGGCGAGCATCAGCTCGAACGCGCGGTTGATGAGCGCGTGGACCTCCTCGGGGTCGAGCCGCTCGGAGAGGGAGGTGAACCCGGAGACGTCGGCGAAGAGGACGGTCACCTGCTTGCGCTCGCCGGAGAGCGCCGCGCGCTCCTTCAGGATGCGCTCGGCGAGGTGCGCGGGCGTGTAGGCCTGGGGAGACGCGAACCGCTCGCGCTCGGGGCCGCAGTTCCCGCAGAACTTCTTGCCGGGCGGCACCTGCGCGCCGCACGCCGGGCACCTCGCGTCCAGCTTGGCGCCGCACTCCTCGCAGAACTTCACGGCCGGACGGCTCTCGGCCTGACAGGCGGGACAGCGCATCGCCGGTATTGTACGATGGACTCCTTAAGGCGCGGCCGCCGGGCCGGTCGCGTACGGACGGGGAGTGGAGAGCGTGCAAGCTCGCGTTCTGGCGTTCGTCCTGGGGATGGGACTTCTGGCGGGCGCGATGCCCGCCGCGGCACAGTACCCGAACTCCTGGGCGCTCGTCATCGGCGTCAACGCCTACCAGCAGGTGACGCCGCGCCTGAACTACGCCGTCGCCGACGCTGAGGCCGTGGCGGCCGCCCTGCCGTCGCTCGGCTTCCCCCGCCAGAACATCCGCGTGCTCCTCGACGGCGACGCCACCAAGGCGCGGATCGAGACCGTCCTCTACCGCGAGTTCGCCAACATGGGACCGGACGACCGGCTGCTCGTCTACTTCGCCGGGCATGGAGAGACGGTCCGCATCCGCGGCGGCGAGGAGGGGTTCCTCCTGCCGGCGGACGCGGACCCGAAGGCCCTACCGCTCACGGCGATCCCGATGGAGGACCTCAAGCGGATCAGCCAGCGCCTCCGGGCCAAGCACTACCTCTTCGTCGCCGACGCCTGCTTCTCAGGCCTGGCACTCACGCGCGACGTCGTGCCGCAGGCCACGTCCGACGAGTACCTCGCCGCGGCGCTCCGTGAGCCCGTCGTGCAGGTCCTCACCGCCGGCCGCAAGGGCGAGCGGGCGATCGAGGAAGGCGGTCACGGGCTCTTTACCCGGCGGCTCCTCGACGGCCTGCGGGGGCTCGCGGACACGGAGGGGCGAGGCGTGATCACGGCGGCGCAGCTCGCGGCGTGGCTCGAGCCGCGCGTCGTCCGCGATTCGAAGGGCCGGATGACTCCCCAGTACGGCAGGTCGAGGTGTGGCTCGACGAGCAGCGGCTGGGCGAGGCCCGGACGGGCGCCGAGATGCTCGTGTCGAACGTCCCCGTCGGCACGCACCGCGTCGTCGCCAAGAAAGGAGCGCGGACGTGGGAGCGGGCGGTGGAGGTCCTCGCCAACGACCGGACCGACGTCCTGATCCACATCGACGTGCCCGGCCCGACCGTCGGCCTCAAGCTCGCCGCGGAGGTGGCGTCCCACGTCGAGTCGAGCTACGTGACCCTTCCTGACTTCGCCCAGTTCCGGCTGGGCGCGCTCCGCGGGCTCGAGAAGGGCATGCCCGAGGGGACGTTCGCCGTGGCCCCGACGGATCAGGGCGCGGCGATCACCTATCGCGGCCCGCCCGGCGGCGGCAACATCCGCGTGCTCTTCTCGCCCCCGACCACCCGGGGCGAGGCGCTCCGGGACCTGGTCTTCGCCCACAGCGTCGCCCGCGAGGTCGCGCCGGCGGTGGACGCGGCCAAGCTCGAGCAGGCCATGGTGGAAAGCGCGCTCGGCGCCCTCGACTCCTACTCCTCGTTCCTCGATCGCGACGCGTACAAGGAGATGCAGGTCGGGATCAGCGGCACCTTCGGCGGCGTCGGCATGGAGGTGACCCGCAGGGACGAGTGGGTGCGCGTCGTGGCGCCGATCGAGGGCACGCCGGCGCATCGCGCGGGCATCCAGTCCGGCGACATCATCGCGAGCATCAACGGGGCGAGCGCCAAGGACCTGTCGCTGGCCGAGGTCGTGAAGCGCCTCCGGGGCAAGCCGGGAACGAAGGTCACCGTGGGCCTCATGCGCGAGGAGTGGGCCGCGCCGCGGGAGCTCGAGATCGTCCGCGAGCGGATCCAGGTGCAGTCGGTGCAGACCCGCGAGCTCGAGCGCGCCATCGGCTACCTCCGGATCCGCACGTTCCAGGAGAAGACGCCCGAGGACGTGGAGACGGCGCTCGGCGGCTGGGGGAGGCCCGACGGGCTCATCCTGGACCTCCGGAACAACCCGGGCGGGCTCCTCTCCTCGGCGGTCGAGGTCGCCGAGAAGTTCCTCGACGGCAACAAGCTCGTGGTCTACACCCAGGGCCGGATCAGCAACCAGAACATGCGCTTCAGCGCGCACGCGAAGACGCCGCACACCGGGTTCCCCATCGTGATCCTCGTCAACGGCGGCAGCGCCTCGGCCTCCGAGATCGTGGCGGGCGCCCTCCAGGACTGGGGCGTCGCCACGCTCGTCGGCAACAAGACGTTCGGGAAGGGCTCCGTGCAGACGATCATCCCGCTCTCGGACGGCGCCGGCCTCCGGCTCACGACCGCCCGCTACTTCACGCCGAAGGGCCGCTCGATCGACGGGTCGGGCCTCGAGCCGGAAGTCGTCGTGGCCCAGCCGCCAGAATCGCTGGTACCCGGGCCCGCCCCCGCGAGCGCCCCGGACCCCCAGCTCCAGGAAGCGCTCGTCCGGCTCAAGGCGCTGATCGCCGCGAAGGCCGGACGATAGCCCGGACGATTCATGAACGCCGAGCGCGCGAGACGAGCGGGTCCTGTCGCAGGGTGGGGCTCCCGCGGGGCGGGCTCCGCCACCCGTCGACCGCACCCGCCGTTCTCCGAACGGCGAGCGGTCGAGGGGTCCCACTGCGCCCGCCCCGCGGGAGCCCCACCCTGCGCCACCCGCTCGGTCGCGCCGGGCCGTTCATGAATAGTCCGGGCTCGCCAGGAGGTTATTTCCCATGAACTACCGTCCGCTCGAAGGCTGGGGTCGCCTGCCCGAGGGCTGGTCCTACGTCGAAGCGACGAGCGTCGCCGTGGACGCGAAGGACAATGTCTACGTCTTCAACCGCGGCGCGCATCCGGTGATCGTCTTCGACCGCGGGGGAAACTTCCTCCGGGCCTGGGGCGAGGGCGTCTTCCGCCGGCCCCACGGGATCACGATCGGCCCGGACGGCACGCTGTGGCTCACCGACGACATGCACCACACGATCCGCCAGTTCGCGCCCGACGGGAAGCTGCTCCTGACGATCGGCGACCCCGACCGGCCGGCGACCCTCCACGGCGGCAAGCCCTTCAACCGGCCGACGCACGTGGCGCTCTGCCCCAGGACCGGCGACGTCTACATCTCCGACGGTTACGGCAACTCGCGCGTGCACAAGTTCGACCCCAAGGGGCGCCACCTCCTCTCGTGGGGCGAGCCCGGCACCGACCCCGGCTGCTTCAACATCCCGCACAACATCGCGACCGACGCCGACGGCCTCGTGTACGTCGCCGACCGCGAGAACCACCGCGTGCAGATCTTCGACGGCAAGGGACATTACCTCGCGCAGTGGAACAACCTCCACCGCCCGTGCGGCCTGTTCGCCGACCGGAGGAACGGCGGGCTCGTCTACGTCGGCGAGCTGCCGACGCATCTGGCCGTGAACGCGCAGGTGCCCAACCTCGGCGCGCGCGTGAGCATCCTCTCGATCAAGGGGGAGCTGGTCGGCCGGGTCGGCGGCCGGTTCCCTGGCGAGAAGCCGGGGGAGTTCGTCGCCCCCCACGGCTGCGTCGTGGACTCACGGGGCGATCTCTACGTCGCCGAGGTGTCGTGGACGGCGCAGGGAAGCAAGGAGACGCCGCCGCGCGAGATCCGATCGCTGCAGAAGTTCGCGCGCGCTTGAGGGCGATCGCCGACCGGCGGCTCGACGCCATGGCCCGCTCGGCCGCGCGGCCCCTCCTGCGCCGCTCCTTCGACGGGTGAGCCTGCTGCGCGAGAGCGAGATCGCCGCCGAGCTCGCGACGACGCGCGGCCGGACCCGGCGCGGCGCGGCGATCGAGAGGACCTACCGCTGCACCGACTTCAAGAGCGCGATGCTCTTCGTCAACGGCGTGGCCGCGCTCGCCGAGCGCGCGGGCCATCATCCCGACATCGCCGTCCGCTACAGCGTCGTGACGCTCTCGCTCTGGACGCACTCGGCCGGCGGGCTCACGGCGAGGGACTTCGCGCTCGCGCGCCGGATCGACGCGGCGTTTTCCTGAGCGCTCCTGCCAGCCGATCACGTCGTAGCCGCGCTCTCTGAGGCGGCGGTTGATGTTACACTCGCGCGCGATGATCGCGCCCGAGCCGCTGCCCGAGGTCTTCCGCGAGCGGTTCGCCGGCCTCGAGGAGCAGTCCCATCCCTCCCGATTCGAGGATCTCTACCACCGGTGCTTCGGCTGCGGGCCGGGCCATCCGACGGGCCTGCATATCCGCTGCTTCAAGACCGACGGCGGCGTCGTCTCGCCGGTCCTGGTGGAGCGCCGCTGGGAGGGGCCGCCGGGGGCGGCGCACGGCGGGATCGTGGCCGCGTATCTCGACGAGATCCTGGCCGGGGCCGTCGTCCGCGCGACCGGCCGCGTCGCCGTCACCGGCGAGCTGACCGTGCGCTACGTTCACCCCGTCCCGCTCGAGACACCCCTCGTAGGGGGCGCCCGCGTCGTCGCGGCGCACGCCCGCTACGCGGACGTGGAGGGGCGCATCGAGCGCCTGGACACCGCGGAAGTCCTCGCGACCGGGCGCGGTCGCTTTTTCTTTGTTGTCACGGGGGCCGCGAGCCCTGTGTAGGTCGAGGGGGGCCTGAGACCGGCGCAGGGCTGGCGCCGGCGGGCACGCACGACCCTGCAGCGCGGCGTTCGGGCGAGTGGCTGACGGAGCCGGCCCCGCGGGGGCTGCACCCTGCGCCAGGCCCCGCCCGCCACACGCGACGACTGTTCGTGAATGATGCGGGCTAGACGGGCGCCAGGAGCGCCAGGACCGGCGGCCGCTTCGGCGCCGGCTGGAAGCGGCACCGGAGCTCCGTCCGCTCGAGCACCTCAACGTACGCGCCCATCACCATGCGGTAGTAGCGCGGATGGCGGCCGGACGGGCCGCCGTTGTACTCCGTCAGCGCGTCCTTGATGTTCGGCCGGCGGATCATGATGTCCCGGAGATAGGCCATCGCGAACCGCGTGCTCACCTGCGGGTCCGCGAGGTCGCCCAGATCGCGGTAGCCCTTCAGCACGGGGCGGCGGAACCGCCCCACGGTGGACTCCAGGAGCGCCGCCGTGGACGGCAGCATCTGGAAGAGCCCGATCTCGCCCGCGCTGCCGACGGCGTCGTGCCGGAACTCGGACTCGACTTCCGCCTGGGCGAGGGCGAGGCAGTGATCGATGTTCGTGCGCTGCGCTTCGCCGACGAGCGTTTCGGGGAACCGCTGGAACGGTTTGATCGGCGCGCGCGGATTCTTCTCCGCGACGTACGCGAGAATGGCGCGATGGAGCCGCTGGGCATCAGCCTCACCGGCGACTGCGCTGACCTGGTGCGAGAGCACGACACCGCCCGCGGCGACTGCAGAGCAGAGCGTCAGAATCGCCAGCGCCTTGCTGCCTTTGCTCATAATGGGTTTCCTCCTTCTTCTGTTTCGACCTCGGAACTGTCTGCCCGTTGTGACCGGAGGAAGGAAAGAATGAAGCCCACGGAGTATCGCACGCGGCGTCGGGTCATGCAACAGGATGTTGTCATCTTCCGGATATCCACTACGGGAGGTGTCAGGAGGCTGACACCACCGGGGCGAGGGCTGATCTGTCGCGGGGTTAGCGGGACCCGCGTGAGACGCGCGGTCCCGCAGGACGGTGAGTCAGCGGGGGCGCCCCGGCGGCCGTCCGAGGATGGTTCGGTGGAACGCGGTCGGGTCGTTGTCCGTCTTTCCGCCGACCGCGGTGCCGCACTCGGCGCAGACGTAGTCGTACTTGTTGCCGTCCGGCAGCACGAGCAGGAGCTTCTTGCGCACGCGCGTCGCGCGGCGGCAGCGCGGGCAAAAGAGACTCGTCGCCTCGAGCTCACCGAAGCTGTCGGGTCGCGCCATCACGAGCCTGCGCGCACGCGCAGCTCCTTGCGGAGAATCTTGCCCACGGGGTTCTTCGGCAGCGATTCGACGAAGCGCACCTGCTTGGGGCACTTGAACTTCGCGACGCGCTGCTGCTCGACGTTGGTCCACTCGCGTCCTTCGAACGCGAGCACCACGTACTCGCCGTACTTCCGGACGTTCTCCTCGCCAAGCGCCGCCAGGTTCATCGGGCCCATCATACTTCATGGTAGGATCGCCGCGATGTTCCGCTCCCGGCTCGCGGTGAAGATCGGGCTGCTCATCGTCGCCGTGCTGATCATCGGCTTCGGCGCCTCGACCATCGTGACGATCCAGCGCGAGTCCACGGCGCTCATCGAGCAGAACAAAGTCGCGGCGCGCCGCCTCACCGCCACGCTCGTCGCGTCCATCGAGGGCGCCATGCTCCAGGGGCGGCCCGACGTCACGCGCCAGATGCTCCAGGAGCTCAGGGCGTCGTCGCCCGTCGAGGGGTTCACCGTCTACCGGCGGAACGGCGTGGAGGCGTTCACCGACCTCGCGACGGCCGCCGAGGTCGCGAAGACGGGCAACCTCTCCCAGGAGGTGCTCGAGGCGTTGGCCAAGATGCAGCGCGCGCCCGGCGCTCCCATGAGCGGCCCGGACTTCACGCGGGCGCTCGAGACGATCAGGACGCAGGAATCGCTCGAGGCGAAGGCCGGCGCGACCCTCTTCACGCTCCACCATCCGGTGCCGAACCGCGAGGCCTGCCAGGACTGCCACGGGAGCGACCACCGGGTGCGGGCGGTCGTCCGCGTGGCGACCTCGATGGAGCCCGTCTTCGCGGAGGTGCGCCGCCACCGGAACCATCAGATCGTGATCGCCGTGCTGACGATCCTCTCGGCGGCCGTGGTGCTGACGGTGGCGATGGGGTCCGTCATCGTCCGGCCGATCGAGACGCTTGCCGCCACCGCGCGCCGGGTGGGCGAAGGCGACTTCACGGCGCGCGCGCCCGACGGCGCGCGCGACGAGATCGGGGAGCTTGGTACCGCGTTCAACGAGATGACGTCGCGCCTCGCCGGGGCGCACCAGGAGCTCGCGGCGAAGAACGTGGAGCTCGAGAGCGCGCTCCGGAACCTCCAGGAGTCGCGGCAGCGCCTCGAGCTCCTCGAGCAGCTCAAGGGCGAGCTGTCGAAGTTCGTCCCCGACGCGGTGAAGAGGCTCCTGGAGCAGAACCCGAACGCGACGGAGCTCGAAAAGAAGACCGTCGAGGTGTCCGTCCTCTTCCTCGACATCGCGGGCTACACCAAGCTCTCCGAGCAGCTCGAGGCGAAGAAGCTCAACCAGCTCGTGCAGACGTACTTCTCGAGCTTCCTCGAGATCATCCAGGCACACCACGGCGACGTGAACGAGACCGCGGGGGACGGCCTCATGGTCATCTTCCAGTCCGAGCGCGGCGGGACGGATCACGCGCTCAACGCGACGCGGGCGGCGTTCGCCATCGACCGGCGGACGGGGCAGCTCAACGAGGAGTACGGCGGGATCTTCCCGGCGGTCCAGCTCCACATGGGGATCAACACGGGCCAGGCGCTCGTCGGCGCGACCAGGCTCGGCACCGGCGCGGGCCAGCGGTGGACCTTCACGGCGACCGGGCCCACGACCAACGTCGCGGCGCGCTTCGCGGGGTCGGCCCAGGGCGGCGAGATCGTCGTCGGGCCCACGACCGCCGCGCGCATCCGCGCCCACTTCGTGCTGGAGAGCCTCGGCGAGAAGACGTTCAAGAACGTCTCCCAGCCGATCCGCGTCTTCCGCGTCATCCCACCGGGGATCTACGAGAAGATCGTCTAGCTTCCGGGACAACGTCCGCGTCGGGATCTGCGCCTGGGCCGATCCGGCGCTCATCGAGAGCGGTGCGTTCTACCCGCGGAAGTCCATGTCGGCGGAGGCGCGCCTGCGCTTCTACGCGCGCGTGTTCGACTGCGTGGAGGTGAACTCCTCCTACTACGCGATCCCCGATGTGAAGAACACGCTCCGCTGGGTCGAGCGCACGCCGCCGGGCTTTGTCTTCCACGTGAAGGCGTACTCGCTCATGACGGGCCATCACCCGAAGGCCGAGAGCGTCCCCGCGGAGCTCCAGGCGCTCCTGCCGCGGAGCCCGAGGCGGACGCGCCGCGGCGAGATCGAGGCGTCGAGCTTTCCGCCCGAGGCCCTCGACGCGACGTTCATGCTCTTCGGCCAGGCGGTGGCGCCGATCGCGGCGGCGGGCAAGCTCGGCTACGTGCTCTTCCAGTTCGCACCGTGGGTCCACTTCGAGCCGGCGCGCCTCGCGTATCTGGCGTCGCTGCCGGCGCGCCTGCCCGGCTGGACGCTCGCGGTCGAGTTCCGCCACCGCTCGTGGTTCCCCGACCACGCCGCCGACACCCTGCGCGCGTTGCGCGGGGCCCGGCTCGCCCACGTGATCGTGGACGGGCCGACCGTTGCCGGCGCGGTGCCGCGCGTGACGACGGCGACGGCGTCCACGGCGGTGTTCCGCCTGCATGGGCGCAACGCGCAGGGCTGGCTCAGCCAGCTCCGCGGCGAGGAGCCGCCGGTGCGGGAGAAGTACGACTACCTCTACTCCGAGGACGAGCTGCGCACGCTCCTGCCGGAGGTCGAGGGGATGGCGGCCGAGGCCGAGCGGGTCTTCGTCTCCTTCAACAACAACAACCGCGACTACCCGGTGCGGAACGCGCTCATGCTGAAGCGGCTCCTCGGCCAGCCGATCGCCGGGCCCCCGATCGGCGCCGACTTCTTGCCTGGGGACCTGTTCGCCTGAGATAGTGAAGGCATGGTGACGGGCGCGCCTCCGATCCCGCGCGTGGAGCTCGCCCACGCGCCGACGCCGCTCTTGAAGCTCGAGCGCCTCTCGCAGGAGCTGGGCGTCGAGCTGTGGGTGAAGCGCGACGACCTGACGGGCCTGCTCGAGACCGGTAACAAGATCCGGAAGCTCGAGTTCCTCGTCGGCGAGGCGTTCGCCCAGCGCGCCGACACGCTGATCACGTGCGGGACGCTCCAGTCGAACTGCTGCCGCACCGTCGCCGCGGTCGCGGCCCGCCTCGGGCTCAAGGCGATGCTCGCGCTCCGGGGTGCCCCCCCGGCGGAGTACGACGGCAACCTGCTCCTGGACCGACTGCTCGGCGCCGAGATCCGTTACTGCACCGAGGCGGAGTGGGCGCGGATCGGCGAGGTGCTCGAAGACCTGGCCGCGCGGGCCCGCACGCGCGGAGGCACGCCGTACGTCATCCCCGAGAGCGGCGCGACCGTCGCCGGCGCGCTCGGCTACGTCGCGTGCGGCGAGGAGATCGCCCAGCAGATCCGCCACGGCGCGCCCGAGTTCGGGCCGAGATCCTCGGCGTGCCGATCGCGTGGGAGGCCGTGCGCGTGCGGGAGTACGTCACCGGAATCATCGCCGAGGCGCGCCGCCGCTACGGGCTGCCGGTGGAACCGCCGGCGGAGGTCCACCTCCTCGACGGCTACCAGGGCGCCGGGCGTGCCGAAGTCCGCCCGGAAGCGTTGCACACGGTGGTGAGCGTCGCGCGGATGGAGGGCCTCGTGCTCGACCCCGTGTACACGGCGAAGGCGTTCCACGGCCTGCTCGACAGGCTGCGCCGCGATCCCCGCGCGCTGGGCCCGCGCGTCTGCTTCATCCACACGGGCGGCGTCTTCAGTCTCTTTCCGTTCCGGAATCCCCTGAGCCGAATGTTCGACAGAGACCGTCTGGTAGAATCGTAGCCCCATGCCGGAACTGCGGTTGCGCGGCGGCGAGGTCGACGGCCTCGCCCTCCACTACGTCGTCGAGGGGCGCGGTCCCGCCGTCGTCCTGGTCCACGGGCTCGGCGCCTTCGCCGAGTCGTGGCGTCACACCCTGGCCGCGCTGGCCGGTCGGGCGACCGTGCTGGCGCTCGACCTCCCCGGCTTCGGCGCCTCGGCGAAGCCCCGCACGCGCTACCGGCTCGGCTACTTCGCCAGCGCGCTCCACGGCTTCCTCGATGCGCTCGGGATCCGCCAGGCCTCCCTCGTCGGCCACTCGCTCGGCGCCGCGATCTCGCTCAACTACGCGCTGACGCATCCGTCGCGCGTCGAGCGGCTCGCGCTCGTCGGCGGCGTCGTCCCCGGCTTCTCCTACCGGCCGTCGTGGATCTACCGGCTCATCGCGGTGCCGGGCCTCGGCGAGGCGCTCTCGCTCTGCGCGTCCGCGGGACTCTACAAGGCGGCGCTCGCGCGCTGCTTTCACCGGCCCGTGCGCGAGGAGATCGACTTCTTCGTGGACTACCAGTACGCGGCGCGGACCGGAGCGGAGGGGCGCGCCGCGTACCTCGCGACGCTCCGCCACGTGCGGACGGACTTCGAGGAGTACGGCCCGGACTACCGCCGGGCGATCGGGATGCTCGACCTGCCGGTGCTGCTGATCCACGGGCGGCAGGACCGCGTGGTGCCGCCCGTGCACTGCGCCGAGGTCGCCGAGGCGTTCGGGCACGCCGCGGTGCGCTGGGTGGATGAGTGCGGCCACTTCCCGCAGATCGAGCACGCCCAGACGGTCAACGTCTGGCTGACCGAGTTCCTCGTCGGCCGCCCGGCGCCACGGTAGGAGCGCCCGATGGACCAGATCACGCCCCAGGAGCTGAAGACGCGGCTGGACCGGAACGACCGGCCGTTCCTGCTCGACGTGCGCCAGGACTGGGAAACGCGGCTCTGCCGGCTCGAGAACGCCGTTCACATCCCCATCGAGGAGATCGAGGTCCGGACGGAAGAGCTGAACCCTGAGGACGAGATCGTCGTGTACTGCCACCAGGGAGTGCGCAGCGCGGCGGTCGCCACGTACCTGCGCCAGCTCGGCTTCAGGAACGTGAAGAACCTTGCCGGCGGCCTGGACTCCTGGGCGCGCACCGTCGACCCGTCCATGCGCCGCTACTAGTCCGGGTTATTCATGATCGCCGCACGCGCGAGTCGGACGGTGGCACGAGGAGAGCGGCCCCGGGAGGGGTCGCTCGACCACGCGGCACGCGTCCGCTGCGCCTGTGCGGCTGGGCTCCATCCTGCGCGCGGGGTCCGGGACCACGCGGCGGGAACGGGTCTCGTCGACCCTCCCGAGGCCGCTCTCCTCGTGCCACCGTCATGAATAGTCCGGGCTAGCATTAGATGGCGGAGTCGCCGCTCACGCTCCACCGATCAGGCGATGTCGTCTGGTGCACGCTGGACCGCCCGCCGCTCAACCTCTTCGAGCCGGGACTGATCCGCGCCCTGGACCAGACCTTCGGCGCGCTCGCCGCCGACCGCGCCACGCGCCTCGCCGTCGTCACCGGCGCGGGCCGCGCGTTCACGGCGGGCATGGACGTGCGCTACCTCCGCGGCCTCGACGCCGCGGGGGCGAAGGCGCTCATCACGGCGCTCTGCGGCGCGATCGACGCCGTGCACCGGGCGCCGTTCCCCGTGATCGCGGCGGTGAACGGCGCGTGCCTCGGCGCCGGGTTCGAGCTGGCGCTCGCGTGCGATCTGCGCGTGGCCGTCGCGGGTGCGCCGCTTGGCTTGCCCGAGGTGCGCGTCGGCGTGCCGTCGGTCATCCAGGCGGCGCTCCTGCCGCCGCTCGTCGGGCCGGGGCGTGCCGCCGAGCTCCTGCTGACCGGCGAGCCGATCACGGCGGAGCGGGCCAGGGAGTGGGGGCTCGTGAACGAGGTCGTGCCGGCCGCGGGGCTCCGTCCCGCCGTCGAGGCGCTGGCGGCGCGGATCCTGGCCGCGGGCCCCGAGGCGATCCGTCTCCAGAAGGAGCTGATCGTGCGCTGGCGGGAGACCGATCTCGCGACGGCGGTCCGCTATGGCATCAACGCGTTCACCGCCGCGTACGCGAGCGGCGAGCCGCGCGAGGGCATGAGCGCGTACCTCGAGAAGCGAAAGCCCGAATTCGGGAGGCCGCGGCCCTGAAGATCCGGACGATCACGATCGACTTCTGGGGCACGCTGCTCTATGACCCGCCCTCGAGCGACAACCGGTACAAGAATCGCCGCGTCACCGATTTCGGGAAGATCCTGGCCGCGGCGGGCCTGCCGGCCGCCGCCGCCGCGCTCGACCGCGCCTACGAGGAGTCGGGGTCGTACCTCGGCCGGATCTGGGCCCGCCACCGCGACGTGCCGGTCGCCGACCACGTCCGCGCGATCCTCGCGGCCGTGGACCCCGGGCTTCCGAAGCGCGTGAGCGCGGACATCATGTCGATGCTGGTCGACGCCTACTCGCGCCCGGCGCTCATCGTGCCGCCGGCGGTGGACGAGGGCGCGCTCGAGGCTCTCGAGACGCTGCGGGGGCGCGGCTACACGCTCGCCCTCGTGTCGAACATCATGCGGACGCCCGGCGCGACCCTGCGCAAGCTCCTCGAGCGCTATGGCCTGCTCCGTTACTTCACGCACACGACCTTCTCCGACGAGGTCGGCGTGCGCAAGCCCGACCCCGAGATCTTCGCGCTCACGCTGCGCGCCGTCGGCGGCGAGGCCGAGGCCGCCGTGCACGTCGGCGACGACGAGATCCTCGACGTCCAGGGCGCCCGCGCCGCCGGGATGCGCGTCATCCAGGTGACGAGCCTGTCGCTCCAGGCGCTCGGCGCCGAGCGCCCCGACGCGGCCATCCCGCGGCTCGCCGCGCTGCCGGCGGCCATCGCGCGGCTCGAGTCGTGATCGCCGCCGTCACCTCCGACTTCTGGGAGACGCTCGTCCACGACACGCCCGAGAACCTCGCGCGCGGGCGCGCGCTGCGTCTGGCCTCCACCGCGCGGATCCTGGCCGCGGCGGGGATGGAGCCGCCGATGGCGGCGATCGAGGCGGCCTACGAGCGCTCGGGGGCGGAGATGCGGGCGCGGTTTTGGAGCGTGCGCCGCGATGCGCCGATCGGCAGTCAGTATGTCTAGGCGTGCCGCACGCCCGAGTCGGTCGGCGGTCGCAAGAACCGCGTCGGGTGCTCGGACGGGCTGACGATGCCGATCTCCTCGAAGTAGCGCCGGATCGGATCCGTGATCCGGTCGGCGTACGCCTCGAGGACGCGATAGGAGATGCCGCGATGGTAGGTCGCGTTCTTGATCTCGCCGGTCCGCCAGCCGAGCACCTTGACGCTTCCGGTCCCCCGGCTGCGCACGATGAGCCCGAAGGTCCCGAGCCCGGACACCCAGTGTTCAGGGTTGTGCAGGGAGAGCTCCGCGGCCAGTCCGGCGACCTCCCAGTCGGGCGCGAACTCGACCAGGGCCAACTGGAACAGCCGCTGCACTTGTTCTGGGAGCAGCATGCGGACCTCCTCGCGAACGCCGACGTTGGTTGGAGGAGCAAGGAGGATGCCACGGTGGCCGCGCGGCGATGCGCGCTGTGGAATTGGGGAGTTGGCGCTCAGCACCGGGCGCGCGCTCGCGTCAGCCGGGTGACGAAGCGCGGACACCGGAGTGTCAGCGTGCCACGGCTGCGGACACCTTGACTTCGCGCGCTGTCTCCTTGCGCGCTGCGGCAACGAGCGGGTAGTATAACCGCCGATGGACGTCGCCGACCTCAGAGCGAAGATCCGCGACATCAAGGACTTCCCGACGGAAGGGGTTCTCTTCAAGGACATCACGACCCTTCTCAAGGACGGGCCCGCGTTCCGCCGCGTCGTGGACCTGCTCGCCGAGCGCTATCAGCGGGAGCGCGTGGACGTTGTCGTCGGCATCGAGTCCCGCGGGTTCATCTTCGGCGGCGCGCTCGCGCACCAGCTCAACACGGGCTTCGTGCCCGTGCGCAAGCTCGGCAAGCTCCCGGGCAAGACGATCGAGGTCGAGTACGAGCTCGAGTACGGCCGTGACGCGCTCGCGATCCACGAGGACGCGATCCGAACCGGCCAACGCGTGCTCGCGGTGGATGACCTCCTGGCGACGGGCGGCACGATGGCGGCGACGCTCCGGCTGATCCAGCAGCTCGGCGGCCACGTGGTCGGTGTCGCGTTCATGATCGAGCTCGCGTTCCTCCACGGCCGCGACAAGCTGAAGAGCTACCCGCTCCATTCGCTCATCATCTACGACTGAGGAGCCGCGCGCGTGCAGACGGCGGCGAAGCGCGAGGTGGCGATGCTGGCGGGGGTCCTCGCGGGGGCGCTCCTGGTACTCGGCGTCTGGACGTCGGGCGTGGGGGCCGAGGAGGCGAAGGCGCCGGTCAGCGCCGCGATGGTCCTGAACCTCATGGCGCAGCCGGTCGCGCTGCGCGAGTCGCCGCTCGACCAGGCGGCCCGGGAGTCCGGCCCGCCGCCGCGCCCGGCCGAGGCGGGCGTCGTCAGCATCACCGTGAAGAACCCGTGCCCGCCCGGGACAGCGCACTACGAGCCGCCGCCCCGGCCGGGCCGCCGCCGCTAGCGGCGACCGTCGCTAGCAGGAGTCACCCCGTCATGGCCATCACGAACGTCGGTGTCATCGGCTGCGGTCTCATGGGCGCAGGCATCGTCCAGGTGTCGGCCCAGGCCGGCTTCCAGGTGCTGTTCGTCGAGGCGAACGACGAGCTCGTCAAACGCGGACTCGCGCGGCTCCGCGAGACCCTCGAGGGCCTCGTGGCTAAAGGCAAGCTCGACGCCAGGGCGAAGGACGACGTGCTCGCGCGCATTGCCGGCACCACGCGCCTCGACGATCTCAAAGCGTGCGACCTCGTCGTGGAGGCGATGACCGAGAACCAGCCGCTCAAGAACGAGACCTTCGCGAAGCTCGACCGGATCTGCCCGCCGCACGCGATCCTGGCGACGAACACCTCCTCGTGCAACGTCACCGCGATGGCGGCGGCGACCAAGCGGGCCGGCCAGGTCCTGGGCCTCCACTTCTTCAACCCCGTGCCGCTGATGAAGCTCGTCGAGGTCGTGCGCACGATCCTCACCGACGAGGCGACGGTGAAGGCGGCGACGCAGTGGGTGGGTGCGGTCGGCAAGACGCCGGTCCAGGCCAAGGACTCGACCGCGTTCATCGTGAACCGGCTGCTCGTGCCCTACCTGCTCGACGCCATCCGCGTCTACGAGGGCGGGCTCGCCTCGTTGGAAGACATCGACGCGGCGATGAAGCTCGGCTGCGGCTATCCGATGGGGCCGTTCACGCTGCTCGACCTCGTCGGCCTCGACACGACGATGTACGTCGCCGAGGTGATGTTCGAGGAGTTCCGCGAGCCGCGCTACGCGCCGCCCCCGCTGCTCAAGCGCATGGTGATGGCGGGGCAGCTCGGGCGGAAGACGGGCAAGGGCTTCTACACCTACGCTGCGAAGTAGCTGGCTAGATGACGTCGAGCTGGCAGAGCCGGCTCTCGATCGCGTCGCTGGTGTCGCGGTCGAGCCCCGGATCGATCCGGCGGACGAGGTCCTATGCGGTATGCAGCTCGCGGCTCGTCGTCTGCCAGTGCCGGGTGCGGAAGCCTGCGGCGCAGGTCGATCTCGGGATCCTTGGCCTTCGCCTCGACGAACGCGCCGAAGAAGGCGATCTGCCACATGGGGCTATCGGCCCCGGGCGGGCACGGCGCGCCGCTCGTCCTCGACCCCGCGACGGGTGGCCGGCTCGTCGGGCGCGAGGCGCGTGTAGCGGCCGCGCAGGCTGTCGAAGCTCCGCGAGCGCCACACGCCGAGCTGGTGCAGGCGATAGCGGGCGAGCAGCGAGAGGATGCGCAGGCCGTAGATCGTGGAGGTCGTGAAGCTCGCCGAGGAGGCCTCGGGGAAGTAGCGCGTCGGCACCGCGATCTCGGCGATCCGGAAGCGAGCCGTGACGGCCTGCGCGATGATCTCCTGGTCGAAGACGAACCCGTCGGAGTTCAGCGCGAGGTTCACGCTCTCGAGGACCTCGCGCCGGAAGGCGCGGTACCCGGTGTGGAACTCCGAGAGCCGGAGCCCGAAGACTCGGTTCTCCAGTGCCGTCAGGAAGCGGTTCGCCACGTACTTCCACCACGGCATACCCTGCTGGAGCGCCGAGCCCGCCTTGAGCCGCGAGCCCAGCACCACGTCCGCCTCGCCGCTGAGGATCGGCGCGACGATCTGCGGCACGAGCCGCGGGTCGTACTGGTAGTCCGGATGCACCATCACGACGATATCCGCGGCCGCGCGCAGCGCCTCCGCATAGCACGTCTTCTGGTTCGCCCCGTAGCCGTAATTCCGGTTGTGGACGAAGATCTCGAGCCCGAGCTGGCGCGCCACGTCGAGCGTCGCGTCGGTCGAGCCGTCGTCCACCAGGATCACCAGGTTGACCGTGTCTTTGGGCAGCTCTTCGTATGTCAGGCGGAGCGTGCGCCCCGCGTTGTAGGCCGGCATCACGACCACGACCTTCGGGGCGATGTTCATGCCCGGGAATGGTGCAGGGCCGATGCCAGGCACCGGCGGTTCGAAATCTCAAGCACTTCCACTACGCGGCCGCCGTACGGAAGCCGGCGCCGGACAGAATGTATCGGCACGATGTGACGAGAATTGTCAGCGGATCCGGCTCGCTGAATCGACCTCAGGACGCCGGCGGTTCCCCACAGGTCGCCGGGGCGGAGGCGCAGAAGCGGCTCACGCCGGGCGATCACCGCGGCGATCTCGCTGTCGGCGCCCGGGGGCTCGGCCGCGGCGGCGACCCGGTACGTGCCCGTACGAGAAACCAGCGAGACGCGGGAGGACCCCGTCGAACGCCTCATGCGGGGCGCAAAGATTGCCCAGATGTGCGGGGGCGCCACCCAGAACCGGCGGCGACTGGTCGTCGCTCGCGCAATCGCCGAGCAGCGCGCGCCTGTCTCCGGCCACCCTCTCGATTCCAGGCCAGCCTCGTGATCCCCGCTACAACGGGCCGCCCGCGCCCCAGGTGGGGCGGCGATTCCCGCGGCGCCGGGCGCTCGCGGGAGGCCATCTGTCGATTTCTCCGTGCATTCAGGCCCGGCGCGATCCTTGCTTCGGATTGCCGCGGGGTGTGCCGTGAGATTCCGTGATCGCGCCCATGCGGGGCGGGAGCTGGCCGAGGCGCTCGCCCCGGTCTGGAAGCCTCCGTGCGTCGTGGCCGCCATCCCGCGCGGCGGCGTCTCCGTCGCCATGCCCATCGTCGAGCGCTTCGGCGCGCCGTTGACCGTCGTCTACGCGCGCAAGCTCACCGCGCCGATCGCCCCGGAGTTCGCCTTCGGCGCCATCGACGAGGACGGCCAGGCGATCGTGGATGCGCGCTCGGTGGCGATGCTCGGGCTCTCCCCGGCCGACGTCGAGAAGGCGAAGGAGCGGGTCGCGAAGGAGATCCAGCGCCGCATGACGACGTACGGTGTGCCGCCGCTCGCCACGCACCTGCCGGGCGCCGCCGTGGTCCTGGTGGACGACGGGCTCGCGACCGGGCTCACGATGCGGGCGGCGCTCGAGCACGCGCGGCGCCACGGTGCCCGCGAGATCACCGTGGCCGTGCCCTGTGCCGCCGAGCAGGCGGCGCGCGAGTTCGAGCGCGCGGCCGACCGGTTCGTGAGCCTCACGGTGGACCCCGACTTCATGGCCGTCGGTCAGTACTACATGGACTTCTCGCCGGTCTCCGACGGCGAGGTCATCGCGATGCTCGCCCGCGGCCGCGAGCCGGGAACGCCCGTCGCCGCCGGGGAGACGGCGGACGTGCGCGTCCTGTTCAAGAATTCGCGCGGCCTGGCGCTCGCGGGCCGGCTTCTGGTGCCGTCGTCTCCCGGGCCGCACCCGATCGTGGTCGTCGCCCACGGCCGGGGGAGCGGCAAGGACAGCCCGCGCAACCGGGCGGTCGCCGAGGCGCTGCGGGCCCGCGGCTTCGCCGCGTTCCTCTTCGACTTCACCGGCCACGGTGAGAGCGAGGGAACGCCGGAGGACTCGTCGCAGGATCAGCAGGTGGAGGACCTCGCCGCGGCGCTCGACACGCTCGAGGGCCTCGACGAGGTGGACGGCGGCAGGATCGGCGCCGTCGGCGCGCGCTCCGGCGCGGCCGTGGCCCTCCTCCGGGCGGCGCGGGACCGGCGCATCCGCGCGCTGGTACTCCGCTCGCCCGACCTCGCGGGGGCGGAGGACGCGGTGGCGCGCGTGACGGTGCCGACGCTCCTGGTCGTCGGCGAGCGCGACGCGCCGATCCGGGAGGCGGTCGGGCCGCTGCTCGGACGATTCGGCGGGCCGCGGAAGCTCGAGGTCGTTCTCGGGGGCGATCACCTCTTCGAGGACCCCGCGGCGCTGGCGCGCGCGACGGCGATGACCGTCGCCTGGTTCAAAGACCACCTCAAATAGATCACCGCCGACGCGGAATCCGGGTGCCCGCCCGCCTCAGTGGGGCGTCACCGCCCCAGAGCGCGTGCGGCTCACGGCCCCAGAATTCCGTGAATTCAACGAGTCCCGCGACGCTCGGCGTGGCACCCCGGTTGCTTGGTTTTTCAACGGGAAAATCGAGATTCGGAGGAGGTGGGTCCAGATGCGGATCGTGCTCTCGATCATCGCCACGCTGGCGCTGACGCTCGGCACCGCCTGGGCGTGGGATCACTCCGGGACGGTGATGGCCGTCGATCCGGCCAAGGGAATTCTCGTCATCGGTGAGATCGGGCCCTGGCACGTGAAGGACGGCAAGACCGAGATCACGCGCCAGACGGTCGTCGT
>JACPCG010000033.1 GCA_016179925.1 Candidatus Rokuibacteriota bacterium
CCGTCCTGGCGCAGCTCGGCCTCTGAGCCGCCTCAAGGTCCTCCTCGGCGCCGCGATCAGCGTCGCCCTCCTCGTCTGGCTCTTCCGGAGCGTGGACCTCGGCGAGCTCGCCCGGCCGTTCCGCTCCGCCCACTGGGGCTGGGCGGCGTTCTCAACATGCTCACGCCCCTCCAGCTCTGGGTGCGCGCCCGCCGCTGGCGCTATCTCTTCCCGCCGCGCTCCGATCCGCCGCGCCTCACCCCCGCGATCATGATCGGCTACATGGCGAACAACGTGCTGCCGCTCCGCGCGGGCGAGGTCGTGCGCGTCTACGTGGTCGCGCGACGCTGGACGCCGGCCGCCGCCGGGGCCGCCCGCGCGCATCCCTTCTGGACGACGCTCGCGACGCTCGTCGTCGAGCGCGTGCTGGACAGCTTCGTCGTCGTCCTGATCCTCGCCGTGCTGGTCCTCCTGATCCCCGTGCCGGCGTTCCTCCAGGTGGCGGCGCTCGTCGTCCTCGCGATCGACCTCGCCGGCATCGCGGTGCTGATCGCGCTGGTCGCGGCGCCCGCGCGGTGCGCCCGGCTGATCGGGCGGCTCACGGGGCGCTGGCCGCGACTCCGCGAGCGCGCCCTCAGAATCTTCGAGACCTTCGTGACGGGCCTCGACGGCATCCGCGCGCCGGCGCACCTCGGCCCGCTCCTCGCCTGGACCGTCCTCGTCTGGCTGGCCCCGGCGCTCGCCGCCTGGACGATGCTCCTGGCGCTCGGCCTCCACCTGCCCTTCACCGCCGCCTGGGCGGTGCTCGCCTTCGTCGGCCTCGGGGTCAGCATCCCCTCCGCCCCGGGCTACGTCGGCGTCTTCCACGCGGCCGCCGCGCTCGCCCTCGGCCTCTTCGGCGTCTCGCAGTCGGCGGCCGTCGGCTACGCGCTCCTCTTCCACGCGGCCCAGATCGTGCCGATCACGCTCATCGGCTGGGTCTACCTCCTGCGCGAGCACATGAGCCTCGGCGAGGCGACGCACGCGCGCCCGCCGACGGGGTGATGGAACCGCCCAGCTCGAGATCTATCGTGGTGGCCCGGCGAGCCCTGGCGGTGAGGTAGTATTCGGGTAGCGCAATGACATCGCCTCCGCCGCTGCGCCCCGGTCAGGTCCTCGCTGGCCCGCTGTTCAGCGAGCCGATGCGCGTCGTCACCGTCGATCTCGGCGGCGCGGGGACCTGGGTGGTCGGTGCGGTTGGGATAATACCGCTTTAGGAGGTAAGAAAAGAGGTAACGTCGGCGATCCCCAGGGAATGCAAGCGCATCGCAGAGGTCGATTTCCCCATCGCCGCCGTGTCCAGGCACGCGGCGCGGGAGAAGTCGATCCGCCACGGCCACCGGTCTACCCTTCATCTCTGGTGGGCTGAGGGTCGAGCCCGCTTTACAGTGTTCGGAGTGCTCGGGTAGAGTGCGTACACCATGGCGCTGATAGTGCAAAAGTACGGCGGCTCTTCCGTCGCGGACCCGGAGAAGATCAAGAACGTCGCGCGCCGCGTGGCCGCGAGCGCGCCCGGCAACCAGCTCGTCGTCGTCGTCTCGGCGATGGGCAAGACGACCGACGGCCTCCTCGGGCTCGCGCAGCAGATCACGTCCGCGCCCGACCCGCGGGAGATGGACATGCTGCTCGCCACCGGCGAGCAGGTGACGATCGCGCTGCTGGCGATGGCGCTTCAGTCCCTGGGGCTCAAGGCGCGCTCGTTCACGGGCCCGCAGGTCGGGATGCGCACCGACCGCGCCCACACGAAGGCGCGGATCACGCAGATCACGGCCGAGCGCGTCCGCCAGGCGCTGGAGGCGGGCGAGATCGCCGTCGTCGCGGGCTTCCAGGGACTCAGCGACGAGGACGAGATCACGACGCTCGGCCGCGGCGGCTCGGACCTCACCGGCGTCGCGCTCGCAGCCGCGCTCAAGGCGGACGTCTGCGAGATCTACACCGACGTGGACGGCGTCTACACGGCCGACCCCAACATCGTCCCGGACGCGCGGAAGCTCGGGCGCGTGGCCTACGACGAGATGCTCGAGATGGCGAGCCTCGGCGCCAAGGTCCTCCAATCGCGCTCCGTCGAGTTCGCGAAGAAGTACGGCGTGACGGTCCACGTGCGCTCCACGTTCAAGCCGGACGCGGGCACGCTCGTGACGAAAGAGGAGCAGGGCATGGAAGAGGCGGTGGTCACCGGCGTCACCCACGACCGGAGCCAGGCGAAGATCTCGATCCTGCGCGTCCCCGACCGGCCCGGCATCGCCGCGCAGGTGTTCGGCGCCATCGCCGGGAAGAACATCGTCGTGGACATGATCGTCCAGAACATCAGCCGCGACGGCTACACGGACATGTCCTTCACGCTGCCCCGCGGCGACCACGCGCGGGCCGTCGCCGCCCTCGAGGAGGTCGCCCGGGCCATCGGCGCGCAGGGCGTCGTCCACGACGAGCGCGTCGCCAAGGTCTCGATCGTCGGCGTCGGCATGCGGAGCCACTCGGGCGTGGCCTCGAAGATGTTCGGCACGCTCGCCAAGGAAGGCATCAACATCCAGATGATCTCGACCTCGGAGATCGCCGTCTCGTGCGTGATCGAGGACAAGTACGCGGAGCTCGCGGTCCGCGCGCTGCACGAGGCCTTCGAGGTGGGCAAGGGAGCCAGCCGATGAGCACAGGGAAGGCCGCCGTCTTCTTCGGCCCGGGGAAGCCGTTCGAGATCCGCGAGGTGCCCGTCCCGGAGGTCGAGCCCGACGCCGTCCTGGTCCGCGTGGCCCTCGCCAACGTCTGCGGCTCGGACCTCCACTTCTGGCGCGGGGATGCGCCGCTGCGCCTGCCGGAGGACGGCTGGATCTACGGCCACGAGATGATGGGCCGCGTGGCGAAGCTCGGCGCGCGCGTCAAGACCGACTCGCTGGGCCGGCCGCTCAAGGAGGGCGACCGGGTCGCGTACCCGTACTTCTACCCGTGCGGGCGCTGCTGGGCGTGCCTCAACAACGAGCCCGCGGCGTGCCCGGCGAAGATCGAGCGACCGCTCGGCCCCTCGCAGTTCCCGCACTTCCACGGGGCGTTCGCCGAGTACTACTACGTGCGGCCGCGCGGGGCGATCTTCGTCGTGCCCGACGCGCTCCCCGACGAGCTGGTCGCGCCGGTGAACTGCGCCCTCTCCCAGGTGATCTTCGGCCTGCAGAAGGCCGGGCTCACCTTCGGCGGGAGCGTCGTCATCCAGGGCGCGGGCGGGCTCGGCGTCCAGGCGGTGGCCGTCGCCCGGGACATGGGCGCCCAGACGGTCATCGTGGTGGACCAGCTCCCCGGCCGGATCGAGCTCGCGCGCGCCTTCGGCGCCGACCACACGCTCAACCTCAAGGAGGTCCCCGACCGCAAGGAGCGCGTGAACCTCGTGCGCAAGTGGACGGGCGGCGTCGGCGCGGACGTCGCGTGCGACTTCGTCGGCTTCCCGCAGGTGATCCCCGAGGGGATCGACATGCTGCGCGCGGGTGGGACCTACCTCGAGGTCGGCACGATCAGTCGCGGGGCGAAGGTCGAGCTCGAGCCCTCGCTGCTCGTCTGGGGCTCGAAGACGATCGTCGGCGTCATCCAGTACGACCCGTGGGTGATCCCGCGCGCCCTCGACTTCCTCGTGCGCACCCGTGGGCGCTTCCCCTTCGACAAGCTGATCTCGCACAAGTACCCGCTCGAGAAGATCGACCAGGCCTTCGCCGACTCCGAGTGGCACGCGAAGGAGACGACGACGATCACGCGCGCCGCGATCGTCCCGTGACGTAGTCGCCGGCCGTCACCAGCCCGGCAGGACGGCGACCGAGCCGTCCGAGCGGAACCCGAGGACCGTCTGCGAGGCGTTGGCGACGGGGAACGTGCGGTAGCGCGTCACCGGGAGTCCGTTGGCTCGGGTCAACGCGATCTGGATGACGCCGCCGTGGGTGACGACGACGACGTGCTGCCCGCAGTGCAGCCGCGCCAGGTCGCGCAGCGCCTGCCAGCTGCGCTCGAGGACCATGTTCAGCGACTCGCCGTCGAATCGCCGGCCCTGTATCGAATCTTACACTCTAGCCGCGCCCCTGCCCGCATGGCATCGTCGGCCCATGACGCTCTATACACGCCATCAGCTGGTGGTGCTGCTGATCCTCCTGGGCGTCGCGGGGCTCGGGCTCGGTGTGGGCCACTGGCGCCGGGCGTATCCCGACCTCGTCGAGCGCGTCGAGCAGTTCGACCGTCAGCCCGCGTCGCCCGCGCCCCCGCCGGCGCGGCCCCCGAAGCTCCTCGACGCCGCGATCGATGTGAACCACGCGAGCGCCGTCGAGCTGATGCGCCTGCCCGGCGTCGGCCCGAGGCTCGCAGAGCGGATCGTCCAGGCGCGCGCAACCGGTGGGCCGTTCGCCGCGTTCGAC
The DNA here is from genome assembly GCA_016179925.1 of Candidatus Rokuibacteriota bacterium. GTDB lineage: Bacteria > Methylomirabilota > Methylomirabilia > Rokubacteriales > CSP1-6 > JACPCG01. The sequence continues at coordinate 4,401 of JACPCG010000033.1, forward strand.
GATCTCCGCCGGGTGCGTGGGCTCAGCGGTAAGACGCTCGAGCGCCTGCGCCCGCTCCTGAGGCTCGCCGAGTGACGGCGCGCCGGATGCCGCTCGTCCCGGTGGTCCTCGCCTTCGCCACCGGGATCGGCCTGGCGCCGTGGACGCGCGGCGGGCTCGCGTGGCTCGTGTGGGCCCTCGCCATCCTGACCATCGTCGCGCTGCTGGCGGTGGGCCGCGCCTCGTGGGCCGCCGTCCCCCTGCTCGCCGGCGTCGCGGCACTCGGCGCGCTCCGGGGCGCCGAGCTGCCGCTGCCGCCGGATCACGTCGCGCGGCTCGGGCTGCCGCGAGTCGCGCGTGTCGAAGGGCGGCTCGCCGCCGAGCCCGTGCGGTGGGCCCCGGATCGCACCCGCCTCCTCATCGAGGCGGACCGCGTGGACGGATCGCCGCGCGCTGGCCGCATCCAGGCGACGGTCTACGGCGAGCCACCGCCGCTCGCGGAGGGTCAGCGGATCGCGGCCGAGCTACGCCTCCACCCGGCGACGGGCTACCGAAACCCCGGGGGCTTCGACTATGCGGCGCATCTCGCGCGCGAGGGCATCCACGTGACGGGCACGACGCGCGCCGACCGGCTGACGCCGCTCGAAGAGCCGCGGCCGCCGTGGTCGGCGCGCGTCAGGTCCCGGGCCCGCACGGCGATGGCGCGGGCGCTCCCGCCGGCCTCCGCAGCGCTCCTCGGCGGGCTCCTCCTCGGCGAGCGCACCGAGCTGCCGCGCGAGATCGACGAGGGCTTCCGGCGCGCCGGCGTGTACCACGTCCTCGCGGTCTCGGGCTTCAACGTCGCGATCCTCGCGGCCGCCGTCTTCGCGCTCGCGAAGCTCGCGCGCGCCGGCCGCCGCACTTCTGCGGTGCTCGCCATCGTCGTCGTGATCGGCTTCGCGGCGGTCGTCGGGCCCGAGCCGTCGGTCCTCCGCGCGGTCATCATGTCGGTGCTCGTGCTCGCGGCGCTCCTGCTCGAGCGCGAGGCGGCGGTCGCCAACAGTCTGGCCCTCGCGGCGCTCCTGATCCTCACCGTCCGCCCCGGGGACCTGGCGGACCCCGGCTTCCAGCTCTCGTTCGCTGCGACCGCGGGGATCGTCGCGGCGCCGCTGCCGCGGGGGATCGTGGTGGGGGCGGGCGGCGTGAGCCTCGCGGCGCAGCTCGCCGTGCTGCCGGTCACCCTCGCCCACTTCAACCAGCTCTCGACGATCGGCGTGGTCGCGAACCTCGCCGTCGTGCCGCTCGCAGGCCTCGGGACGGTGCTGGGGCTCCTCGCGGTCGGCCTGGCGTTTCTGAGCGAGACCGCGGCTCAGGTCGGTTTCGACGCCGCGTGGCCGGTCCTGCTCGCGCTCCGGGCCGCCGTGGCGCTCGCCGCCGCGGTGCCGGGCGCGGTCGTCCACCTGCCGGCGCCCCCCTGGCTCGCGATCGTCTGCTACACCGCTTCGCTGCTGCTGGCGTTGGCGTGGTGGCATCTGGGCCCGGCCAGCCGATGATCCGCCGCCTGAGCGGCGCCGGCGCCCTCGCGCTCATGCTGGCCGCCGCCGTCTTCGCAGCGTGGCCCCTCCTGAGGCCGCCGGACGGCCGGCTCAGGTTCACGGTCCTCGACGTCGGTCAAGGAGACGCGATCGTGGTGGAGGCGCCGGACGGCCGGGCGCTCCTGATCGATGCGGGCCCGGGCGGGCCGATGCGTCTGGACACCGGCGAGCGCGTCGTCGCGCCCTATCTCTGGAATCGCGGTCAGCTGCGCCTGGCGAAGACGATCGTGACGGACCCGGACGCCGACCACGCCGGCGGGATGGGCGCGATCCGCCGTCTGTTCGGCGGCGCCGAGTCGTGGGACGGGGAGCAGCTCGCGCGCGGCCCGCACTGGTTCGGCGGCGCGATGCTCTCGCTCGTCTGGCCCCGGTGGGAGGTGGCGGGCCGTGCCGCGCGGGGCGGGAACGACGAGACGCTCGTGCTGCGGATCGAGTACGGGCTCGCGTCGTTCCTGCTCGCCTCCGACATCGAGGCCGCCGCCGAGCAGGCGCTCGTGGCCTCCCGCGCGCCGCTCCAGGCGACGGTGCTGAAGGTCGCCCACCATGGCTCGCGCACGTCGAGCACGCCCGAGTTCCTCCGCGCCGTCGCCCCGACGGTCGCCGTCATCTCGGTCGGCGGACGCAATCCCTACGGCCATCCCGACGCGGGCGTGCTGGAGCGTCTCCGGACGGCAGGCGCGCGCGTCTACCGGACCGACGGCGACGGCGCCGTAATCTTCGAGACCGATGGCCGCGCGCTCACCGTCACCCGGTGGGCGACGCGCACGGTCGAACGCTTCTGCCTCGATCCCGAGACGCCGTGTTGAGGATCCGACCGTCATGAACCTCAACTCGTTCAAAGCGGTCTTCTACACTCGTGGCCGAAGACGGCCCTTGGACGGAAGTGCCCTGGAACGCCGGAATATGGATCGCCGGCAAGGAGATCAAGCACGTCGAGTTTTTGGGAATTCCGATAGAATACAGGCGCTCGGAGGCATGGCATGGCACAGAGACCCGAACGCAGTCGGGCAGGGTATCAGCCGAAGCCCGAGGTCAGGTCGCCGGAGAGCAGCGGGACACCGCCCTCAGGCGGCTCGAATGTCCGCCCGCCGCAAAGGCCGCCCTCGAAGACGAAGTAGGACGCGGAGAGATTCGTTGGCCAGGGTGAACGACGACTATCTCAAGCTCGGGTCGGGCTACCTCTTCTCGGAGATCGCCCGCCGGGTGCAGGCGTTCCAGGCCGGGCATCCCCAGGCGAAGCTGATCCGGCTCGGGATCGGCGACGTCACCCAGCCGCTGCCGGCCGCGGTCATCACGGGGCTCCACGCCGCGGTGGACGAGATGGCGCGCGCCGAGACCTTCCGCGGCTACGGCCCGGAGACGGGTTACGAGTTCCTGACGGCCGCGATCGCCAAGCGCGACTACGGCGCGCGCGGCGTGTCCCTGGCGCTCGACGAGATCTTCGTGAGCGACGGCGCCAAGAGCGACGCCGCAAACATCCAGGAGATCTTCGCGGCCGACTGCGTCGTGGCGCTGACCGATCCCGTCTACCCCGTCTACCTGGACAGCAACGTCATGGCGGGCCGCGCCGGCTCGCCCGACGCGAGCGGCCGCTATGATCGCGTCGTCTACCTCCCCTGCACCGCCGAGAACGGCTTCGAGCCCGCGCTGCCCGCCCGGCCCGTGGACCTCATCTACCTCTGCTACCCGAACAACCCGACGGGTTCGGTCCTCGCGCGCCCCGCGCTCCAGCGCTGGGTGGACTGGGCTCGGCGCCAGAGCGCGGTGATCCTGTACGACGCCGCGTACGAGGCCTACATCCGCGACCCCGAGATCCCGCACTCGATCTACGAGATCGAGGGCGCGCGCGAGGTCGCGATCGAGTTCCGCAGCTTCTCGAAGAGCGCCGGGTTCACCGGGACCCGCTGCGCGTTCACCGTGGTGCCGAAGGAGCTCGAGGGCAAGGACGCCGACGGCCAGCCGGTCAGCCTGAACGCCCTCTGGTTCCGGCGCATGTCCACGAAGTTCAACGGCGTCCCCTACGTCATCCAGCGCGCCGCGGCCGCGGTCTACACGGACGAGGGGCGCCGGCAGACGCGCGCGATCATCGACGCCTACATGGACAACGCGCGCATCATCCGCCAGGGGCTCGAGGCCGCGGGGCTCGCGGTCTACGGCGGCCGGAACGCGCCCTATATCTGGGTCAAGACGCCGCCGGGCCTCTCGTCGTGGGACTTCTTCGACAAGCTCCTCAACGACGCCCACGTCGTGGGCACCCCGGGGGCGGGCTTCGGGCCGAGCGGCGAGGGCTACTTCCGCCTGACCGCGTTCGGCCGTCGCGAGCAGGCGGAGGAAGCGGTCGGGCGCATCAAGGCCCGCCTCGCGCTCTAGCCCGAAGTTCCCCCTCCCCCAAGAGGGTATGGCATTGATTCTATTGACGACGGCAAGTCTCGGTGCCCGAGCGTTCTGGCTACAAGGTGAGGGAGA
>JACPCG010000034.1 GCA_016179925.1 Candidatus Rokuibacteriota bacterium
GGCGCGGTTGAGGTCGGCGCCGCCGTGCTTGCGCAAGTAGGGCTGCGTCACGTGACGCATCTCGTTGTTGACGAGCGTCGCCCAGAGCGCCGCGACGCCCGCCACGTCGGGCGGGTCCACCTCCTCGACGGCATAGCCGGCGCTCGCGAGCGCAGCCCCTGCGGCGCGGACGGCCGCGGCCACGTCCGGGTGGACGCCCTGCTTCGCGGGATCCGGGGTGAGCGCGACGCGGATCGGGCGTTCGACGGCCGCGCCGTCGAGCGGCGCCGGAACCCACCACGGGTCTCTGGGATCGCGCTGGGCCATCGCGGTGAGCCCGACCCGCACGTCGCGGATGCGCCGCGCCATCGGCCCCTGCACGGACATGAGCTGAATGGACGGCGGCCGCTCCTCCGCCGCCGTCTGGTTGTACGCCGGGACGCGGCCGAGCGTCGGGCGGATGCCGCCGACGCCGCAGCAGTAGGCCGGGTAGCGGATCGAGCCGCCGAGGTCGTTACCGTGGGCGAGCGGGGCGATGCCGGTGGCGAGCGCGGCGGCGGCGCCGCCGCTCGAGCCGCCCGGGGTGCGCTCGCGCGCCCAAGGGTTGAAGGTGCGCCCCCGGAGCGCGTTGTCCGTGTGCCAGCGCACGCTGAACGCCGGCGTGTTCGTTCGGCCGACGACGACTGCGCCGGCGCGCTTCCAGTTCGCCACGGGCGGGCTGTCGCTGCGGGCGATGAGGTCCTTGAAGGCGACCACGCCGTTGGCGGTGGCGGCGTCGATCTGGTCGACGTTTTCCTTGATCGTCACCGGCACCCCGTGCAGCAGGCCCAGCGTCTCGCCGCGGCGCACGGCACCGTCGGCGCGGTCGGCGGCGGCGAGCGCCTGATCGGCCAGGAGCACCGTGACGGCGTTGAGCGCCGGGTTCACGGCGTCGAGGCGCGCGAGGACCGAGGTCACCGCCTCGCGACTGGAGATCTTGCGAGTCCGAATGGCGGCAGCCAGCTCCACCGCGTCCCAGCGCCACAGCTCTCGTTCCATCGCGTGCCTCCCGTTGTCGCGGCGGATCATATCACCCGGGACGGGCCCCGCGCCCGGCGAGAGGCCGGCGCGTTGACAATGTCGGTCCGCCGTGGTTATTTCTTCGCACCGTCGCCGGGGCCCGAACCCGGCACGCTTCACAGGAGGAGCCCATGAGCGCCGTACGACGCCTCGCAGTCGCACTGCTCGCCGTTTCCGTGATCCTGGTGGCCGGCGCGGCTCCACCCGCGCAGGCGCAGACCACGCTGCGCGTGGTCATGCATTCCGACCTCAAGATCGTGGACCCGATCTGGACGACCGCGTACATCGTGCGCAACCACGGCTACATGGTCTACGACACGCTCTTCGCCATGGACGCGAAGGGCGAGATCCGGCCGCAGATGGTCGACAAGTACGACGTCAGCGCCGACAAGCTCACCTACACGCTGACCCTCCGCGACGGCCTGCTGTGGCACGACGGCAAGCCCGTCACCTCCGAGGACTGCGTGGCCTCCATCAAGCGGTGGGGGGCGAAGGACTCGATGGGCCAGAAGCTGATGTCGTTCGTCAAGGAGCTGCAGGTCGTCAACCCGAAGACCTTCAAGATCATCCTCAAGGAGTCGACAGGCCTCGTGCTCGGCGCGCTCGGCAAGCCCTCCTCCAACGTGCCGTTCATGATGCCCAAGCGCGTGGCCGAGACGGACCCGAACACGCAGATCTCCGAGTTCATCGGCTCGGGTCCCTTCATCTTCAAGAAGGACGAGTGGAAGCCGGGTGACAAGGCCGTCTGGGTGAAGAACCCCCAGTACAAGCCGCGCAGCGAGGCGCCCTCGGGGCTGGCGGGCGGCAAGGTGGTCAAGGTGGATCGCGTCGAGTGGCGGGCGATCCCCGACCACCAGACCGCGATCAACGCGCTGCTGGCGGGCGAGATCGACTACATGGAGTCGCCGCCGCACGACCTCTACCCGGTACTCAAGCAGGACGCCAACGTCCGGCTGGTGAGCTTGAACCCGCTCGGTAACCAGTACACGTTCCGCTACAACACGCTGCACAAGCCGTTCAATGATCCGAAGGTGCGGCAGGCCGTGATGTGGGCCTTCAACCAGGAGGACTTCCTCAAGGCCGTCATCGGCGACAAGCAGTACTACAAGGTCTGCCAGTCACTGTTCCCCTGCGGCACCCCGCTCGAGTCCAGGAAGGGGTTGGAGGGTGGCCTCCTCGTCGAGTCGAACTTCACCAAGGCCAAGCAACTCCTCAAGGAGGCGGGCTACGACGGCACGACGATCGTGCTCATGCACTCCTCGGACCTCGCGGTGCTCAACAACCTCGCCCCCGTCGCCAAGTCGCTCATGGAGAAGGCGGGCTTCAAGGTGGACATGCACTCGATGGACTGGCAGACGCTCGTCTCGCGGCGCGCCAAGAAGGACCCGCCGACCGCGGGCGGCTGGCACGCGTTCCTGACCTCGTGGGTGTCCGCCGACATCCTGAACCCCGTGATGGCCGGCTTCCTCAACTCCGCCTGCGACAAGGCCATGTTCGGCTGGCCGTGCGACGAGCAGATGGAGAAGCTGCGCGACCAGTACGCCCGCGAGACCGACCCGGGCAAGCAGAAGGCCATCGCCGAGGCGGTGCAGGTGCGGCTGACGCAGTACCCGACGCACATCCCGCTCGGCCAGTGGTACGGCGCCGTCGCGGTGCGGAAGAATGTCCAGGGCATGGTCGAGGCCCCGGTGACGGTGTTCTGGAACGTCGAGATCAAGAAATAGGCGTTCGCATCTGAGGTCCGGCGGCGCGCGGCTCCCGCGCGGGGGCGCGCGCCGCCGCTCTCGCCCCGCATGCTTCCGTACATCGGCCGCCGTCTCCTCGCCACGATCCCCGTCATGGCGGTCGTGGCCGTCTTCGTCTTCCTCCTGCTGCGCCTGACGGCCGGCGACCCCGCGGCGATCATCGCCGGCGACAACGCCACGGCCCGCGATGTGGCGCAGATCCGCGAGAAGCTCGGCCTCGACCAGCCCATCGTCCAGCAGTTCATCATCTGGATCGGCAAGACCCTGCGCGGCGACCTCGGCGAGTCGTTCTTTTTCAAGAAGACCGTGACCGAGCTGATCCTCGGGCGCGTCGAGCCCACGCTGGCGCTGGCGACCTGCACGCTGCTCCTCGCCGTGACGATGGCCGTCCCGCTCGGCGTGACCGCGGCCTACAAGCGCGGGAGCTGGATCGACCGCTTCGTGATGGGCCTCTCGGTGCTGGGCTTCTCGGTCCCCGTGTTCGTCATCGGCTACGCGCTGATGTACCTGTTCGCCATCCACTTCGCCTGGCTCCCGGTGCAGGGCTACCAGCGCATCGGGGACGGCTTCGGGGGCTTCATCCAGCGGCTGGTCCTGCCGAGCTTCACGCTGGCGATCATCTACGTCGCGCTGATCGCGCGCATCACGCGCGCCAGCGTGCTCGAGGTGCTCGGCGCCGACCACGTGCGCACCGCGCGCGCCAAGGGCCTCGCCGATCTGCCCGTGCTGCTGCGCCACGTGCTGCGGAACGCCGCGGTGCCCATCGTCACCGTCATCGGCCTCGGCGTGGCGCTCCTCATCGGCGGCGTGGTCGTGACCGAGTCGGTCTTCGCCATCCCCGGCCTGGGCCGGCTCACCGTGGACGCCGTCCTCGCGCGTGACTACCCGACGGTGCAGGCGGTGGTGCTGCTCTTCTCGGGCGTGTACGTGCTCATCAACCTGCTCGTGGACCTGACCTACACGTTCCTGGACCCGAGGATCCGGTATTGAGCACGGTTCTGACCCTCCCGTCCCCGGCCGTGCGCCGCGAGGCGCGGGCCTGGCGGTTGCCCCGCAACCGCAGCGTGTGGATCGGCGCGGCCATCCTCGCCGTCGTCGTGGCGATCGCCGTGCTCGCGCCGTACCTGGGCACGACCAGCCCTTCGGAGATCGACCCGACCGCGCGCAACCGCCGCCCCGGCGCCGAACGCGTGATCCGCAACGACGACGGCACGAAGACGACAGTGACGTACCGGATGGGAACGGACAGCCTGGGCCGGGACATCTACAGCCGCGTCATCTACGGCTCGCGCGTCTCGCTGATCGTCGGCGTCACCGTGGCGCTCATCAGCGTGGCGATCGGCCTCGTCATCGGGCTGGTGAGCGGCTACATCCGGTGGCTCGACGGAATCGTCATGCGCGTCATGGACGGCCTCATGTCAATCCCCGCGATCCTGCTCGCCATCGCGCTGGTCTCGCTGTCCCGCGGCGCCGGTCTGCGCACGGTCATCCTCGCCATCGTCATCCCCGAGATCCCGCGCGTCGTGCGCCTCGTGCGCTCGGTGGTGCTCTCCGTGCGGGAGGAGCCCTACGTCGAGGCGGCGCGCGCCCTCGGCGTGCCGACGCCGGCCCTGCTCGCCCGCCACGTGCTCCCCAGCACGGTCGCCCCGCTCGTGGTGCAGGGGACCTTCATCTGCGCCGCGGCCATCGTCGTGGAGGCCATCCTGTCGTTCCTGGGGATCGGCATCCCGCCCGAGACCCCCACCTGGGGCAACATCATGGCCGAGGGTCGCGCCCTCTTCCGGATCTTCCCCCACAACATCTTCTTCCCGTCCATCTTCCTCGCCGCGACGGTCCTGGCCGTCAACATGCTGGGCGACGGTCTGCGCGACATGCTCGATCCGCGCCTGCGGCACCGGATCTGAGAGGAGTCGAGATGGCCGGCAAGTCGCCCGTGCGCACCGATCGCGCCCCGGCGCCGTTCCAGGGCGCCCCGTACTCGCAGGCGATCCGCGTGGGGGAGTTCGTGTTCGTCTCCGGCCAGCTTCCGCTCCGTCCCGGCACCGCCGAGGTCGTCGGAACCACGATCCAGGAGCAGACCGAGCAGGTGATGGCGAACCTCAGGGCGATCCTCGAAGCGGCGGGGAGCGGGCTCGACCGCCTGGTCAAGACGACCGTGTTCCTTTCGCGGCTCGAGGACTTCGCCGGGATGAACGAGGTCTACCGGCGGCACGTCGGCGCGGTCCCGCCGGCGCGCTCAACGGTGGAGGTCGGGAAGTTCCCCGGCGGCGCGCTGCTCGAGATCGAGGCGATCGCGCACCTGTAACGGGAGAACCCTAAGGAGCCTGCCATGACCGCGCCGCTCGTGACCTATGCCGTCGACGGCCGGGTCGGGATCGTCTCGCTCAACCGGCCCGAGAAGCTCAACGCCATCAGCGCCGACCTGAAGCGCGTGCTCGTCGAGCGCTTCCACGAGGCCGATCGCGACCCGGCCACGAGCGTGGTCGTGCTCCGCGCCGAGGGGCGGAGCTTCTGCGCCGGCTACGACATCGCTCCCAACCCGGCCCGCGCCGCACGGCGCGGCAACGCGCTGGCCTGGCACGAATCGCTCACCGACGACGTCGCGCTCGAGATGACGCCGTGGGACATGCGAAAGCCCGTGATCGCCTCCGTCCAGGGGCACTGTCTCGGGGGCGGCTGCGAGCTGGCGATGATGTGCGACATCACGATCGCCGCGGCCGACGCGCTCTTCGGCGAGCCGGAGATCCGGTTCTCGAATGTCGGCCCCGCCCTCGTCATGCCGTTCGTCATCGGGCTCAAACGCGCCCGCGAGCTGCTCTACCTCGGCGACCCGATCGACGCGCAGACGGCCCTCGAGTACGGAATGGTGAACCGCGTCGTTCCCCGGGCCGAGCTCCAGACGGCGACGCTGAAGTTCGCGCGCCGGATGGCGCTCATCTCCCCCGAGGCGCTCGCCGCCACCAAGCTCGCCCTCAACCGTGGCGCCGACGCCGCCGGCTTCCGCAACGCCGTGCGCGCCGGCCTCGACGTGCTGGCGCCGCTCTACGCGGCCCGGACCGAGGTCGGGATGACGTTCGACGAGATCCGGGAGAAGGAGGGTCTCGGCGCCGCCCTGCGGTGGCGGGCGGCCCAGTTCGCGGAGTAGCGTCCGGCGTGTCCTTGCCGGCATTCCGAGACCGCCCTCCACCCGGCCGCCCCGCGTTTCACACCCGGCCCCGACCGGGGTTGTAAGGTGTGATGGACGAGGCCGGCTTCGAGTCGGTGGTGACGGCCTATCACGGCGAGATCGATCGCTATCTCCGCCGCTGCTCGCGCGCCGGAGACGCTACGCGCGCACGTAGGCGCCGCCGCTGATGCAGAAGACCTCGCCCGTGATGTAGGAGGCCTCGTCGCTCGCCAGAAACAGCGCGAGGTTCGCCACGTCCGCCGGCTCGCCGAGGCGCCCGACCAGGGACTGGTCCTTGCGCCTCTCGAAGTAGTCGGGCGGGTAGATGCGGCTGAGGAACTCGTTGTAGATGACGCCCGGCGCGATCGCGTTGGCGCGAACGCCGTGCCTGCCACACTCGGCCGCGACCGATCGCGTGAACGCCATCACGCCGGCCTTCGCCGCGCAGTAGTGCGCCTGGCCGTCGCCGGAGGCGATCCACCCCGCCACCGAGGCCATGCTCACGATCGCGCCGCGCCGCTGCCGGATCATGTGGGGCAGGACCGCGCGCGTGACGTAGAAGGTCCCGGTGAGGCAGACGCCCAGCACGAGGTCCCACGTCTCATCCGACATCTCGGCGACCGGCTCGAGCTTGTTGATGCCGGCGTTGTTGAAGAGGACGTCGATCCGCCCGAAGCGCTCGGCGGTGGCCCGCACCATCGCCTCGACCTGGTCCCGGCGCCTCACGTCCACCTCGAAGCTCGGCACGGCGCGCCCGTAGTCCTTCTCCATTCTGGCGGCCACCTCCTGAACGCGCCGGGCGTGGGCCTCGGAGATCACCATCTGCGCGCCTTCCTCGGCGAAGCGCCTGGCCACCGCCTGCCCGATGCCCGCGCCCGCCGCGGCCGTCACGATCGCCACCCGGTCCTTGAGCTTCATCGTGCCCTCCTCGTCGCGAGGGAAGTCGGGAAGTGGCGCGAGCCTAGCCCGTCCGGTCACAGTGGGTCAAGCGGGCCGGCTCGACGCCGCGCCAACGCTACTTGCTGAACTCGTAGACCTGGCCGACGGCCTGGTTGGTGATCGGAATGTTGACGCCGACGGCGTCCAGCGCCGCACGCACCTCGGCGATCGTCGTCGCGCCGGGCGGCGGGGTGACCCGGTGGTGGTGCGGCATCAGCGTTTTCAGATTCGGGTTGTCGGTCGTGACCAGCTTGATCGCGAGCGCGATGTCCTTCGGCTCCTGGGCCGTCGCCATGAGGAAGATCATCGCGTCCGGTTTGTAGATCGCGCCCCAGTGCGCCATGTCGTGGGTCGCGGCCGAGCTGGCCGGGAAGTAGACCGTCCAGCCGTTCTCGAAGGTGATGACGAAGCCCGCCGCCTGCCCGCCGTAGATCGGCGCGCGCTCCGAGTCCGTCGCGAGCCCGGAGCCGGAGCCGTGGACCGAGCCGACGATGCGGATCGTGATGCCCTCCCATACCACACGGGTGCCAGGGTTGCGGCGCATGACCTGGGCCTCGGGGACGCCGCGGCTCGTCACGAACCAGGTGGCAAGCTCCCACGGCGTCACGATCTTGGCGCCCGTCTTCTTCGCAATGTCGGCGGCCTGGCCGATTTCGTCGCCGTGGCCGTTCGGCACCAGGATCAGGTCCGCGCGGTTGATGTCGGCCAGGGTGACCTTGGCGTCGGGGTTGCCCGCCATGAACGGATTCGTCAGGATCACCTTGCCGTTGGGCGCGGCGAAGCTGAACAATGACCAGCGCAGCCACTCGAGCTTGACGGTGCCGGACTGGGCGAGCGCGACCGGATCCGGGGCGAGCAGACCGGCCACGACCAGTGCCAGGACGACGAGCATCCGAACCCGGAGCCGTGACGAACCAGGACGATGAAACCGCATGGCGAGTTCTCCATTCTCAGGTGATGAGTTGGCTTGTCGGGCGGGCCGATGATCGAAGCGTGAGCCGCCCGTCAGGGCCGGTAGAAGGGCTTGTCGCCCCGGATCGTCACGCGGCGCCCGTACCGCCGCTGCGGATAGTAGTCCCACAGCGCGTGGTGCTGGACGCAGCGGTTGTCCCAGAACGCCAGGGAGCGCGCCCGCCACCGGAAGCGGCACTGGAACTCGGGCGTCTCGACGTGGCGGAAGAGGAACTGCAGCACCGCGTCACTCTCCGGCCGCGTGAGCTGGCAGATGCGCGTCGTGAAGCCGCGGTTCACGAAGAGCGCCGGCCGGCCGGAGACCGGGTGCGTGCGGATCACCGGGTGCTCCGCCTTGGGGAACACCGTGCCCTCGTCCTTCACGCCGTAGCGGCCGCGATAGACGTGCTCGCCCTCGTGCATCGCGGTGAGGGGCTCGAGGAAGCGCCGCATCGGCTCCGAGAGCGCGGGGTCGCAGGAGACGTCGGAGTGCCATTCCTCCCCGGCCACGTGCTTCGACGTCTCGTCCGCGTGGATGACCAGGATCTCCGGGTGCCCCTCGAGGAGGCTCGGCGCCGCCGGGTGGATGTGGAGCTCGCCGAAGCGCCGCCCGAACGCCTTCTGCTGCTCGGGCGTCAGGTGCTGGTCGCGGAAGAAGACGACGCCGTGCTCGATGAGGCTCGCGTGGATCGCCGTGAACGTCGGCTCGTCCACGAGCTGCCCGAGGTCCACGCCGTGGATCTCGGCGCCGATATGGGGGGTGAGCTTCTCCACCTGGATCGCCTGATCTGCCATCGTCGGCCTCCCGCGGGTTGGCGGTGATTCTGCACGTTTCGCCGGCCGTCTTCAACGGGTCGGTCTGCGACCAGCGCCAGCCGGCGCCCTTGACAGGCTCGACGGCCGCGCCTACCGTGCTGGGCACGCGACGCACACCGGTCGGGAGGTGAACCGCCGTGGCCGAAGAGATCCCGGCGAATCTACGCGACCAGCAGAAGCGCGACCTCGAGATCCACGTGGAGGCGCGGAACCTGGGCCCCCTGGCCACGCAGAAGAAGGTCGCGCGGGCCACCCTCGTCCAGCGCGGGCTCCCGACGGGAGACGCGGTGGGCCCGACCTACACCCTCGTCTCGGACGAGGGATCGTACCTCGGGGGAGAGGCCTCCGCGCCGTTTCCGCTGGCGTACTTTTCGAGCGGCATCGCGTTCTGACTGCTCACGCACCTGTCGCGGTACGCGACGATCCGGAAGCTCAAGATCAGCGACGCGAGCGTGAAGCTGGTCTGCCGCTGGCACTTCGAGGGCTCGGCGCTGGCCGGCACCTTCCACAGCGAGCCGCTGCGATTCGACCTCGAGCTGGCCATCGACTCGGACGAGGCCCCCGAGGCGATCGCGACCGCGATCCGCGTCGCGCACGCGAGTTGCTACACGGAACAGGCGCTGACGCGCCCGGTCGTCATCAACTACACCCACCGCGTCAACGGCACGCCGTTCGAGATGCCGAGCCGGTAGCGCTCGCGGGCGGCAGGATCGCGCATCTCTAACCGTCCGGCCCCGAGCAGGAGGCGATCATGAGGAATCCTCCGCCCAACATGACGGACTACGACCGCGAATGGCGCGACTGCCGCCTGGAGGTCCCGGAGCGCTTCAATTTCGCCCTGGACGTCGTGGACCGGTGGGCCGAGGAAGACCCGGGCAAGCTCGCCATGCTGTGGGTGGGCCGGGACGGCGACGAGCGCCGGCTGACCTTCGGTGAGTTCCGGGATGCGTCGAACCGCTTCGCGAATGCCCTGCGGGCGCTCGGGATCGAGCAGGGCGACGGCGTGCTGGTGATCCTCCCGCGCCTGCCCGAGTGGCACGTGATCCTCCTCGGGCTCATCAAGCTCGGGGCTCTCCCCATGCCGGGGACCACGCTGCTGACACCGAAGGACATCCGGTACCGCGTCCGGAGCGCCGACGTGAAGATGATCATCACCGATCCCGAGAACGCCGAGAAGGTCGAATCCATCCGGGCGGAGTGCCCGACCGTCGCGCGGCGGCTCCTCGTGGGCGGGGCGCACGCGGGATGGGAGAGCTTCGAGGCCGTCATGAAGCGCGCCTCGATCGAGGTCGCGCTCGACAAGACGCGGAGCGACGCTCCGCTCATGGTCTACTTCACGTCGGGCACGACGGCCGGGCCGAAGATGGTCCTCCACACCCAGGTGTCGTACGGGCTCGCTCACCGGCTCACCGGAAAGTACTGGCTCGACCTGCGCCCGAGCGACCTGCACTGGAACCTCTCCGACACCGGCTGGGCGAAGGCGGCGTACAGCAACTTCTTCGGCCCCTGGCACATGGGCGCGGCCCTGCTGATCGTGGACGACCGCGGGAAGTTCGATTCCAAGCGCTGTCTCACGCTGCTCGAGAAGTACGAGGTGACGACGTTCTGCGCGCCCCCGACGGCGTACCGGATGCTGGTGCTGGAAGACCTCCGCCAGTTCAAGCTCGCCAGGCTCCGCCACTGCGTCGGCGCGGGGGAACCGCTCAATCCCGAGGTGATCGAGGCGTGGAAGGCGGGGACCGGGCTCACGATCTACGACGGCTACGGGCAGACCGAGACGGTGCTGCTCGTGGGTAACTTCCGCTGCCTGCCGGTCAAGCCGGGATCCATGGGCAAGCCCATGCCCGGGTTCACGGTGGCCGTGATCGACGCCGAGGGCAGGGAGGTCCCGCCGAACGTCGAGGGAGACATCGCGGTGCAGGTGAGGCCCGCCCGACCCGTCGGGCTCTTTCGCGAGTACTGGCGCAACGCGGACGCCACGGCGGGCTGCTTTCGCGGCGACTGGTACGTGACGGGCGACCGCGCGGTGCGCGACGCGGACGGCTATCTCTGGTTCGTCGGGCGCGCCGACGACGTCATCATCAGCGCGGGCTACCGGATCGGTCCGTTCGAGGTGGAGTCGGCGCTCGTCGAGCACCCGGCCGTCGCCGAGGCGGCGGCGGTGGCCAGCCCCGACGAGATGCGCGGGAGCGTCGTGAAGGCCTTCGTGGTGTTGGTGCCGGGACACGAGCCCTCGACCCGGTTGATCGAAGAACTTCAAGAACACGTCAAGCGCGTCACGGCGCCGTACAAGTACCCGCGCGAAATCGAGTTCGTGCATGAGCTGCCGAAGACCATCTCGGGCAAGATTCGCCGGATCGATCTGCGCCGGCGCGAGGAGGATCGCAAGCGGAGGGTCGAGCAGGCGTGAGCGCCCCGGAAGGGCGGGGACGGACCGCCGAAGTCGTGATCTGCGGGGCGGGGATCGCCGGGATCGCCGCCGCCTACCACCTGACCGTGCGGCGCGGCGTGACCGACGTCGTGCTGGTGGACGAACGCCCGCCGCTCTCGCTGACCAGCGACAAGTCCACCGAGTGCTACCGGAACTGGTGGCCGGGCCCCGGCGACGCGATGGTCGCGCTGATGAACCGGTCCATCGACCTGCTCGAGGAGCTGGCGCGCGAGAGCGGCAATGTGTTCCGGCTGAACCGCCGCGGCTATCTCTTCGCCACGGCCGACCCGGCGCGCGTGCCACAGTTCATCGAGCGGGCGAACGAGGCGGCGGCGCTCGGCTCCGGCCCGGTCCGTCTCCATGCGAGCCCGGGGAGCGACTACCGCCCGGCGCCGGCCGACGGCTTCGAGGACCAGCCGACGGGCGCCGACGTGATCACGGACCGGACGCTCCTCCGGCGCCACTTCGCCTGGCTGGCGGAGGACACGGTCGCCGTGCTCCACGCCCGGCGCTGCGGGTGGTTCAGCGGCCAGCAGCTCGGCATGTATCTGCTCGAGCGCGCCCGCGACAAAGGCGTGCGGCTCGTCGCGGGGCGCGTGGAGCGGGTGGACACGAGGGGCGGGCGGGTCCGCGCGGTCACGGTGAGCGCGCCCGGCGGGGACCGCACGATCGCGACGCCGCGCTTCGTGAACGCCGCCGGCCCGTTCGTCAAGCAGGTGGGCCGGTTGCTCGGCGTCGAGCTGCCGGTGTTCTGCGAGCGGCACGCGAAGGTCGCCTTCAACGACGTGCTCGGCGCGGTGCCGCGGCACGCACCCATGGTGATCTGGACCGATCCCGTCCGGCTGCCCTGGTCCGAGGAGGAGCGCGGCGAGCTGGCCCGATCGGCGGCGCAGCGGCGGCTCCTCGACGAGTTCCCGGCGGGCGTGCACGGCCGGCCCGAGGGCGCGGGGGAGAGCCCGGTGGTCCTCCTGATCTGGACGTACGACGTCGAGCCGGTGGAGCCGACGTTCCCCATCGAGTTCGATCCCGCGTACGCCGAGATCGCCCTGCGCGGCATGTCGCGGCCGATTCCCGCGCTGGCGGCGCACCTGTCGCGGCTGCCGCGGTGCTTCGTGGATGGCGGCTACTACACGAAGACCCGCGAGAACCGCTTCCTCGCGGGCCCGCTGCCCGTCGAGGGCGCGTACGTGCTCGGCGCGCTGTCCGGGTACGGGCTGATGGCCTCGAACGGCGCGGCCGACCTCTTGGCCGACCACATTACGGGACGCCCGTTGCCGCGCTACGCGCCCGCATTCAGCCTTGGGCGCTACGACGATGCGGCGTATCGCGCGCTGCTCGAACGGTGGGGAGACTCAGGACAGCTCTGAGCGGCAGTCCTAGTCGCGTGCGGTCACGCCCACCCCACCCTTGATCACCTGCTTGATGCGTCGCACGTCCTGAAGCACGCGGATGTCCTGTAACGGGTCGCCGTCGACGAGAACGAGATCCGCCCACTTGCGGGGTCATGCCGGCTGCGACCAGGTGCTCGAGCTCCAGCGCGTTGTTCGGATGCCCGTGGCCTCCGGCATCGGTCCCGGCCACGACCTTGACGCCCGCGGCCAGCGCGCGGCCGACGCTTTCGAGGTGATGCGAGCGCAGCGCCCGCGCGCGCTCGCGCACGTGCGGCGCCGGCGATTCGCGATGGTACTCGTAGACGGTCAGGGTCGGGACGAAGAAGGTGCCTCGCTCCGCCATCATCGGGATCAGCTCGCGGTCGTCGTCGAGGTAACAGCCGTGCTCGACGGAATCGACCCCCGCCTCGATCGCCAGGCGCAGGCCAGGGCCGCCGACCGCGTGGCACATGACCCGTCGCCCGAGGGCGTGGGCCTCCTCCACGAGCGCCTTCATCTCGTCCAGGCTGAACGCAGAGTCCTTCGGGCCGTGGCCGGCGCGCGAGCTGGCGCCTCCCGTCGTGGCGCACTTGATCACGTCGGCGCCCGCGCGGACCATCGTCCGGACCGTCGTCCTCACGCCTTCGAGGCCGTTGGTGACGCTTGGCGGGAGGCTCGGATCGTGGAGAAACGACGACACGTGACCGGACGGGCTGATGCGGTCGCCGATTCCGCCGGTCGGCGAGATGATCGCGAGCGCCAGGACGAGGCGCGGCCCGGTGATCAAGCCTTCCTGGATCGCGAGCCGAAAGCCCGCATCGAGACCGCCGGCGTCCCGCACCGCGGTGTAGCCTGACGCGAGGATCTGGCTCGCCACCTGCGCCGTCCGGAGGTGCCGGGTGCTCTGCGGCTCGTCGAGACCCCAGCGCCTGACGAGCTCATAGCCGTGAAAGGCGAGGTGGTCGTGACAGTCGATGAGCCCAGGCAGCAGGGTGAGGCGCGAGCCGTCGATCACCTCCGCGTCCGCCGGCCAGCTCGCGCGTGGGCTCGCCGTCGTCACGGCCTCGATCCGACCGTCCCGGATCAGCACGGCAGCGTCCCGGACGGGTGGAGCGCCGGTGCCATCGATGAGCGAGCCCGCACGGACAATCTTCATCGCGTCCCTCCTGCGAGATCGAGTGTGGGCCGAGAGTAGCTCTCGGCTGCGGAGGAGGTCAACGACCTGTTCTTGCCCGCTGCGGATCCCGGAGTTGAGATAGATTCATCTTGATGGGCCTGCCGCGCCGGACTTTTCTCCTCGGTGGAACACTGACGGTCCTGGCCGCAGCGCTCCCGATGAGCCCGGGCAGCGCGGCCGGCCAGAACTACGCGCCGGGGAGCCCCGACAGTTACTTCCGATTCGAGTGGAAGAAGACCGGCCGCACGATCAGCGGCTACGTGTACAACACGTCGAACCGGTGGGCTGCTCGGATGCAGCTGGTCGTCGAAAGCGTGGACCGGTCCGGCAAGGTCGTCGCCAAGACGACCACGTGGGTGCTGGGTGGCGTTCCGCCGAACGGCCGGGCGTTCTTCGAAGCGTCGTCCGTGCGGGAGGCCGCGTCCTATCAGGTGCGAGTGCTGTCGTTCGAGTGGACGGAACGCCGAGATCTCCGCAGCTGGTGATCTCGTCCCTCACGGCCGCATGTGATGCGTCGACGGCCCCGGGCGGCGCAGCGGCGCCGTCAGGTTGGCGAACTCGCAGAGGAGCGGCCGCGTGTCGCGCGGGTCGATGATCTCCTCGATCCAGAAGGTCTCGGCCGAGCGGAACGGTGAGCGGAGCTTGGTGAGGCGATGCTCGATCTCCGCGAGCTTTTCCTTCGGGTCGGCGGCGGCGTCCAGCTCGGCGCGGTAGGCCGCCTCGATCCCGCCTTCGAGCGGGAGCGAGCCCCACCGGCCGGAGGGCCAGGCGTACCGCGTGCAGTAGCGAGACCCGTTCCGGTGGGCCGCGCCGGCGACACCGAAAACGTTGCGGACGATCACCGCGCACCAGGGCATCGTCGTCTGCCACATCGCGCTCATCGCGCGGACGCCCTGCTTGATGGTGCCGGTCTGCTCGGCGTCGAGGCCGATGAGGAAGCCGGGACAGTCGACGAGATACACGACCGGCAGATGAAAGGTCTGCGCCAAATCCACGAAGCGCTCGACCTTCTGGCACGTGTCCGCGGTCCAGGCGCCGCCGTAGAAGAAGGGATCGCTCGCCATCAGCGCCACCGGCCAGCCGTCGAGACGCGCGAGGCCGGTGAGGACCGCGCGGCCGTAGAGCGAGGCGATCTCAAAAAACGAGCCTTTGTCCACGACCGCCTCGACGATCGCGCGCATCTTGTACGGCTTGCGGACGTCGTGGGGGATCGCTTCGAAGAGCCAGGGCTCGCGGCGCTCGGGATCGTCGCTCATGGGCCCGCGTGGCGGCAGCTCGTCGATCGACGACGGCAGGTAGGAGAGGAACCGGCGGGCGCAAGCGAAGGCGTCCTCCTCGGTGTCCACGGCGTGGTCGACCGCGCCGGCCTTGAGCTGGATCTCCCAGCCCCCGAGCTGGTTCTTGGTGAGCTTCTGGCCGAGACGCGCGACGACGGGCGGCCCGGCGACGAAGAGCGCCGACTTGTCCTTGATCATGACGGAGTAGTGCGCCGCCGCGAGGTGCGCCGCGCCGAGCCCGGCCACCGAGCCGAGGCCGAGCGCCACGCGCGGGACCGTGCCCATGTTGGCGACGACCCATTCCCAACCGTCGATGGCGGGGACGTTGGCGCGGCCGGTCGTCTCGATGGTCTTGACCGAGCCGCCGCCGCCGGAGCCCTCGACGAGACGGATCAGCGGCAGCCGGAGCTCGTTCGCCATCCGCTCGCACAGGTTGTGTTTGGCCTTGATGGTCGCGTCTGCCGACCCGCCGCGCACGGTGAAATCGTCGCCGCCAATGACGACGGGACGCCCGTCGACCCTGGCCCGCCCGAACACGAAGTTGGACGGGGTGAAGCTCGCGAGGTCGTTTTGCTCGTCGTAGACCGCCCGGCCCGCGATCTTGCCGATCTCGTGGAAGGTGCCCGGGTCTGCGAGCTTGGCGAACCGCTCGCGGATCGTGTAGCGCCCGCCCTCGTGCTGGCGTCGCACGCGGTCGGCTCCGCCGAGCTGCTCCGCGAACTGCTCCCGGCGCCTGAGCTCGTCCATCTCCGATTGCCAATTCATGCGCTCTGCTCCTTGGGTGAGCCCGCGAGGACGGTATGGCTTTTGGGGCCCATGGGCGCCACGCCGAACGTCCGATGCAGTCGCCCCAGCATGATGAAGGCCGCCGTCACGAGCCCGAGCTCGATCAGCTCGGCATCGCTGAAGCTCTCGCGCATCCGGGCCATGACGCGCTCGTCGATCGTCGTGTGGTCTCGGGCGAGACGCTCGGCGAAGTCCAGGGCCGCCTGCTCCCGCGGGCTCGCCGGCGCTTGCCCGGCCAGCTTCGGCAGCAGGTCATCGTAGAGTCCCGGGGCCCTCTCCGAGGGCTCGCGCGCCAGCCGTCAGCGCTGGCATTCGTTCAGCGCGGCGACTCTCAGCCGGACCAGCTCCTTGAGGGCAAACGGCAGCTGGCCTCCGTACTTGGCGGGCCGATAGAAGTGCAAGAAGGCCTTGAACAGGTCCGGGCAGTGGCCGTAGACGCCGTACATCTCATCGCCGGATGCCTCCATCATGGCGCGGAGCTCCGGATCGCGAATCTGATCTGTGGTCAGCACTTCCAGTCGTGCCATGGATGACTCCTCCCTGGTCAGCGTCGCCTGCCGATCGCGCCGGCCTGCCGCAGCCGCTCGATCTCCTCGTCGTCGAGCCCGAGGCAGTCGCGCAGCACCTCGTCCGTGTGTTGACCGAGCAGAGGCGCCGGTGTGCGGATGGCCCCGGGAGTCTCCGACAGCCTGACGGGCACG
>JACPCG010000035.1 GCA_016179925.1 Candidatus Rokuibacteriota bacterium
CGCGCGTGGGCGTGGGGGCTCCGCACGAAGGCGACGTGGTGCATGCCGGGCAGGGCGATGTCGGTCACGTAGGCCGACGTGCCCGTGATCAGCCGGGGGTCTTCCTTGCGCTTGACTTCCGCACCCATGAGTCTCGGTGTCGTCATGGTGCGGAGGATACAATGGGAAGCGGTGTCTTACTACCCTTCGCGGGACGACTGGCAGGTGAAGTCGCCGGCCGACCTCGGGATGAGCGCCGACGGCCTCAGGGCCGCGATCGACTATCACCGCACTCACGAGTCGACCTGGCGGCGCGACTTCATGACGGCGGCGCGGCGCTACATCGGGGTGGCCGACGAGCCCGCGGCGCCCGACGACGTGCTCGGCCCGGTGCGCGGGCGCGGCGGCCCGAACGGGCTGATCCTCCGCGGAGGGTACATCGCCGCCGAGTGGGGCGACACGCGCTGGCCCGATATGACGTTCAGCGTCGCGAAGAGCTACCTCGCGGTGCTCGCCGGCCTCGCCCTCGCGCAGGGGCTGATCCGGTCCATCGACGACCCCGTACGCGACTACGCCCTCGACGACGGCTTCGAGTCGGCGCAGAACCGTGGGATCACCTGGCGCCATCTGCTCCAGCAGACGAGCGAGTGGCAGGGGACGCTCTGGGGCAAGCCCGACTCGATCGACCACAACCGCGACGTCGGCAAGAGCGAGCTCGGCGCTTCCGACAAGGGGCAGCCGCGCCAGCTCCGAACGCCGGGCACGTTCTGGGAGTACAACGACGTCCGCGTGAACCGCCTGAGCCTGTCGCTGCTGCAGGTGTTCCGCCGGCCGCTGCACGGCGTGCTGAAGAGCGCCATCATGGACCCGATCGGCGCCTCCCGGAAATGGGAGTGGCAGCCCTACCGGACCTCGTGGGTCGCGATCGCCGGCGTGCGCATGCCGTCCGTGCCGGGCGGCTCGCACTGGGGCGGCGGCCTGTGGATGGGCAGCCGTGACCATGCGCGCTTCGGCCTCCTCATCCACCGCGGTGGCCAGTGGGAGGACCGCGAGCTCATCCCGAAGTCATGGGTCGTGGAGATGCGACGGCCGTGCGCGATCAGCCCGGAGTACGGCCTGCTCTGGTGGCTCAACACCGCGCGCATGCAGTTCCCGAGCGCGCCGGAGTCGTGCTACGCAGCGAGGGGGGCGGGGAGCAACCTCATCCTGATCGATCCCGACCACGACCTGGTCGCGGTCGTCCGCTGGATCGACAAGGCGAGCATGAACGACTTCGTGAGGCTCGTCGTCGAGAGCGTCAGATCTTGAGGAGCTTGGCGGCGACTTCCTTCATGACCTCGTCGGCGCCACCGCCGATCGTGCTGAGACGCGAGTCGACGAACGCGCGGGCGGCCGGATTCTCCCAGATGTAGCCGCTGCCGCCGAAGAGCTGCACGCACGTCGTCGCCACGTACTGCTTCATGTTGGCACAGAACACCTTGGCCATGGAGACGTCGAGCGTGACGTCCTCGCCGGCCACCATCTTGCGGATGCAGCGGTGGGCCATCTCCTGGGCCGCGGTGATCTGGATCATCATCTCGACGAACTTGAACCGGTTCACCTGCATCTTGCTGAGCGGCTTGCCGAAGGCGACGCGCTGCTGGGCGTGGGCGAGCGTCAGCTCCCACAGGTGGCGCGCCGACACGGGCGAGGTCACCACCGGCACCATCCGCTCGTCCTGGAACTGGTTCATCTGCTGCTGGAAGCCGCGGTTCGGATCCCCGATCGTGTTGCTGACGGGCACCCGCACGTCGTCGAAGAACAGGAGCCCGGTGTCCGAGCCCCGGTTGCCGATCTTGTCGAGGAGGCGATAGCTGAAGCCGGGTGTGTCGGTGGGGACGACGATCTGGGTGAAGCCGCCGTAGCCGGCGTCGGGATCGGTGACGGCGAGGAGACACAGCCAGTCGGCGTTGGCCGTGTTCGTGATGAAGATCTTCGAGCCGTTGATCACCCAGTGGTCGCCGTCGCGCACCGCCCGCGTCTTGATGCCGGCCACGTCGGAGCCGGCGCCCGGCTCGGTCACGGCGATGGCCGCCACGTGCTCGCCGCGGATCGCGGGCACGAGGTATTTCTCCTTCAGCTCCTCGCTGCCGAAGCGGTGGAGGGCCGGGGTGGCCATGTCGGTCTGCACGCTGATGCCCATGGCCACCCCGGAGTTGTCGCAGCGGGTCAGCTCCTCGAGGAACACCGCGTGATACGAGTAGTCGAGGCCCCCGCCGCCGTACTTCGGGTCGTAGCGGATGCCGAGGAGGCCCATCTCCCCGAGGCGGCGGAAGATCGCCTTGTCGGGGCGCCCCATCTCGTCGAACTCGCGCGCCCGCGGCGCCAGCTCCGTCTCCACGAACTTGCGCACCATGGCGCGGAACGCCAGGTGCTCGGGGCTGCCGTAGATGTCCTCGCCGGCCATGCCGTGCCCGCTACGCCTGGACGAAGCCCTGGCCCGCCGTCGCCAGGCGGTCGAGCAGCGGGGCCGGTGTCCAGAGATCGTCGCCGGTCGCGCGCCGGAACTCGAGCATCCGGTCGCGGATCGTCTTGAGCCCGAGCTGGTCGGCCCAGAACATCGGGCCGCCGCGGTAGACGGGCCAGCCGTAGCCGTAGACCCAGATCACGTCGATGTCGCTCGCGCGGATCGCGATCTTCTCCTCGAGGATCTTGGCCCCTTCGTTGACCATCGGATAGAGCAGGCGCTGGAGGATCTCCTCGTCGGCGATGTGCCGGCGCGTGATGCCCTGCGCCGTCGCCACGTCGACGATGATCTTCTCCACCTCGGGGTCGGGGATCGGCGTGCGGTCGCCCTTCTCGTAGCGGAAGTAGCCGCTTCCCGTCTTCTGGCCGAAACGCCCCAGCTCGCAGATGCGGTCGGCGACGGCCGACTTCTGCCCCTTGCCCTTCCGGATGCGCCAGCCGACGTCGAGGCCGGCCAGATCGCCCATCGCGAACGGCCCCATCGGGAAGCCGAAGTCCACCAGCACCTTATCGACCTGGTGGGGCAGGGCGCCCTCGAGGATGAGCTTCTCTGCTTCGCGCCCGCGCTGGTGGAGCATGCGGTTGCCGACGAAGCCGTAGCAGACGCCGACGCACACGGGCACCTTGGCGATGCGCCGGCCGACCGCCATGGCCGTCGCGACGGTGGGCTTGGACGACTTGGCGCCCCGCACGACCTCGAGGAGCCGCATGACGTTGGCGGGGCTGAAGAAGTGCATGCCGATGACGCTCTCCGGCCGCCTCGTCGCGCCCGCGATCTCGTTGACGTCGAGCGTCGAAGTATTCGTGGCCAGGACGGCGTCCGCCTTGCAGATCTTGTCGATCTTCGCGAAGACTTCCTTCTTGATCGGCATCTCCTCGAAGACGGCCTCGATGACGATGTCGGCCTCCGCGATGGCGCTGTAGTCGGTGCTCCCCGTGATCAGCCCCATTCGCTTTTCGACGTCCGCCGCGGTGAGCCGGCCCTTGCTGGCGGTCGCCTCGTAGTTCTTGCGGACCACGCCGAGGCCGCGGTCGAGCGCCTCCTTGGCGATCTCGACGACGGTGACCGGGATGCCGACGTTGGCGAAGTTCATCGCAATGCCGCCGCCCATCGTGCCGGCGCCGAGCACCGCCGCCTTCTTGACCTCCTTCGTCGCGGTGTCGGCCGGGACGTCGGGGATCTTGGCCGCCTCGCGCTCGGCGAAGAAGAAGTAGCGCTGCGCCTTCGACTCGGGCGAGGCCATCAGCTCCAGGAACAGCTCCCGCTCGCGCTTCAGGCCCTCCACGAACGGCAGGTTGACCGCGGCTTCGACGGCCTTGATGCAGTTCTCGGGTGCGCGGAAGCCGCGCGTCTGGCGGGCGACCGACTTGCGGAAATCGGCGAAGACCTCGGGCCGGCCGCGCGCGGCGGCGAGCTTGTCGTCGAGATCGCGGATCTTCTTGAGCGGCCGCCGCTCGTCGAGCACGCGCTCGGCGAACGCCACGCCCGCCCCGGTGAGGTCTCCGTCCACGAGCGCGTCCACGAGCCCGTGGCGGAGCGCTTCTTCGGCGCCGATCGGGTCGCCGCTCACGATCATGGACAGAGCCCTCTCCACACCGACGACTCGCGGGAGACGTTGGGTCCCTCCCGCACCCGGAAGAAGCCCCAGCTTGACCTCGGGGAACCCGAAGCGCGCCGCCTTCACGCCGATTCTGTAGTGGCAGGCGAGCGCGACCTCGAGGCCGCCGCCGAGCGCCGTGCCGTGGATCGCGGCGACGACGGGCTTCGAGCTCGACTCGATCAGGTCGAGCACCTCGTGGAGGCCCGGCTCCTTCATAGGCTTGCCGAACTCCGTGATGTCGGCGCCGGCAATGAACGTGCGCCCGGCGCAGACGATGACGATGGCGCCGACGGCCGGGTCGGCGCCCGCCTGCTGGGAACGTGCGCCCGGCGCAGACGATGACGATGGCGCCGACGGCCGGGTCGGCGCCCGCCTGCTGGATCCCATCGCGCAACCCCTGGCGCACGTGCTGGCTCAGCGCGTTGACGGGCGGGTTGTTGACCGTGAGGACGGCGATGCGGCCGCGGCGGTCGAGGTCGACGGACTGGGTGATGGCTGTCATGGCGCTCCTCTTTTCTGGGTGGATCGCGCCGCCATTTTACAACTTGACTGCCGTTCCGGTCGGGCGTACTTGGTGAGCTGACGGGAGGGGAAGGCGCCTCCTCCTGGTCGTGGCGCAAACCGAGGCGGAGATTGCCTATGGAGACTCCACCCGGCTGGACTGGCGCGCCACGGGCGCTTCAGCGTCGGTGGCGCGCGGAGTAGGTCGTCTGCATCACTGACATCCCGGCGCACGTCGGGACGCGCAGCGGGGACGCTGCGCAGCCAAAGCCGGCTCGGGGGGTGGAGCACCGGTCCCACCCCCGAGCCTTTTTTCTGCCCAGGGCGCGGCCGCCGCGTCCCTGCTATAGTCCCCGCCATGAAAATCGCCGGGGCCGGTGAGCCGTAGGAGATCGACCCCGACACCGTGCCCTGGTACGACGATCTCGTCACGGCGAAGCCCGTGATCAAGGACGGCCACCTGCACCTGCCGACCGGTCCCGGCTGGGGGACCGAGGTAAACGAAGCGGCGGTGCGCGCCCACCCGCCCAAGAAGCGCTGAACGTTTATCCGGAGCCGAGAGGAGAAGCCATGGCCGCGCCCGTCGATCCCAACGACGTCCTGATGACCGGCGAGAACTCGTTCATCCGGCTGAGCCCGGACGGCGGCAAGACGCAGTCCGACCGCCTGAGCCACTGGCGCGTGCTGTGGTGCCCGGCCGGCAGCGGGCACGCGCTCTTCATCCAGAGCGCGCTCACCGACGGCCAGGCGCGCGTCTACGCGGACAACGTCGCCGTCGCGCGCTGGCTGCAGCGCACGATCGAGACGCTGCTCTTCCCCGCGTTCGCCGACACGGGCCTGCCCGTCTTCGGCGCTGAGTTCTCGCGGAGCGGCGGGCCGCAGTCGAGCGCGGTCGAGACGATCGTCGCGACATCCGACCGGATCCGGATGACGTGGTGGGACTGCGTCGAGCCGTTCGTGCTCACGATGCCGCCCGGCTTCAACAACCGCCCGATCGGCGTCTTCAGCACGTTCTTCCCGGCGAAGTCGGCCCAGGTCGAGATGAACGGGCGCGTCGCGACGGGCCGGCCCTGGCCCGAGACGCGCGGCGACCGCCAGTCCTCGAGCGCGTGCCTGGCGTGGTCCGAGACGTGGGTCAAGCCGCGCGGGTAGGGGTGTGAGCGAGTCGCCCGGGCTGCTCGAAGCGCTCGAGGTCGAGACGGCACCTGGGCCCGAAGCGTGCGTCATCTGGCTGCACGGCCTCGGCGCCGACGGCTACGACTTCGAGCCGATCGTCCCCGCGCTCGGCGTGCCGGAAGCGCCAGGCGTGCGCTTCGTATTCCCCCACGCGCCCAGGCAGCCGGTGACGATCAACGGCGGCATGGTGATGCGCGCCTGGTACGACGTCTACGCGCTCGAGGGCGAGCGGCGCGAGGACGCGGCGGGGGTGCGCGCCTCGCAGGCGCGACTCGAGGCGCTGATCGCACGCGAGAAGGCGCGTGGCATTCGGGCCGCGCGGATCCTCCTTGCGGGATTCTCGCAGGGGGGCGCCATCGCGCTGCAGACCGGGCTCCGCCACCCCGAGCGTCTCGCCGGCGTCATGGCGCTCTCGACCTTTCTGCCGCTCGCCGCGACGCTGGCCGCCGAGGCGAGCGCGGCGAACCGTGACGTGCCGATCTTCCTGGCCCACGGCACGCACGACCCGCTGATCCCGCTCGCCCGCGCCGGCCGCTCGCGCGATCTCTTGCAGGAGCAGGGCTACCGCGTCGACTGGCACGAGTACCCGATCCCCCACGCCGTCTGCGACGCTGAGGTCCGCGACATCGGCGCGTGGCTCCGCCGGGTGCTCGGCGAGCAGAGCGCGACGGCAATCCGACGGCACGGGGAGCCGCGGTGCGGCTCGTGACGCTCGGGGTTGGCGCCCGGAAATCGCCTGGCCATGCGCCGGCAGGTCTCCTGCTCGCGCATGGGGGCGCTCGGATCATGATCGACGGGGGGCCCGGCGCGGAGCCCCCGCATGCGCAAAAAAGAAGCCGGCGAATCCTAGGATCCGCCGGCTTCTCGAGAGGTAGGTGTTTTGTCTCTACCGCTCCGCCAGCTAGGTGGTCTCGGTAGATTAGTCGTCGCCGCCGTAGCTTGCCCTGTGATCCGCAGGGTCGTAACGCTCTATGGCTTTTGTCGGCGCCTGCCTCTCCACCTGGGCCTAGCTCCCAGCCGTGGCGCCATCCTGGCTCCGGCCCGATTTCCTGTCAAGAGCTGATTGCATCAAAAAAGTAGAGGTGTCTGCCACCTCCCTCGCTGATCGCTCCAACCCGCTGCGGCCCGACAGCCCTTGATGGTGACGAGGTTGGCGCGGTCGTGAGGACGCGCGCCCGGGTGAAGCCGCTCTTCGTCTCGCCCGGCCACCGGATCGGCGTGCGGGCGGCCGTGCACTGGGTGCTCTCCTGCTCGCGCTTCCGCGTCCCGGAGCCGATCCGCCAGGCCGAGCAGCTCGTGAACGGCCTCCGGCGCGCCGGGTCTGGCGCGCCCCGTGGGGTGGCGGCGCCTCAGGACGTGCGTGGCCGCACCTTCGCAACCTAGCGATTTCCGGTCGGTCCGTTCTGGCATCGACGTTGCTCCATAAATTGATCAGTGATCGGGCGAGACGAGAGGGTTCGAGAAGGGTGCACCGATGCGGCTGGGACGCTTCCTCCTGTGCGCGATCGTGGGATCGATGCTGATCGGCTGGCGCTTCATGCCGCCAGCCCAACCGACGCCGGGAGCCGCGGACTTCCGGGGCCCGTGCTCACAGGCGACGAGAGGATGGGCGGAGGAATGGCGACGGACGCGACCCGGAGGGCGGCGAGACGTCCGACGGGTGTCCGTGCTCTGCCTGCCCGACGGCAGGGCGTACTCGGCCGCGCTGGCCTACTGGGATCGGACTGACGGCTACCGGCGTGTCTCGTGGCGCCCGGTCACGACATTCATCGGCGTCCTTCCCCCGCACAGCCGCGAGCGGATCGATAGCTTCGATATGACGGGTCGGCTGGCCGAGTACGCGATCCTGGACAGGGAAGTGCGGCGTGTCGAGTTCTACAGCGCAGCTTCCCAGCCCACGGGATACGGCAGATTCGATCCCTCATCCCAACGAATCGAGCGGTTCAGTCCCGAGGGACGGCGCCAAGGGTCGCTGGGGCTGCCGTTCCCCCCGCCGCTGATCGGCTGGTGAGACCTTGCGGGACCTGTGCGTTCGTCGGTTATGGCGGCGCGGGCGCTCCGTGGACACCCCTCAGCGGAACGTACAGCACCTCGCAGAGGCAGCGCGAGCGGGTGCCGTCGAGGAGCTTTTCCACGAGGACGAGGTTCTGGATCCCGCCCTCGACCACGGGCGCGATCAACCGTCCGCCGGTCACGAGTTGCTCGAGCAGGGGAGGAGGAATCCTCGGGCACGCAGCCGTGACGGCGATTCGATCGTAGGGACTCATCTCGGGATAGCCGAGACCTCCATCGCCCTGAACGAGGACGATGTCGTGGTAGCCGGCGCCTTCGAGGTTGCGTCGGCCGAAGGCGAAGGTCAGCGGGTCGAGTTCAACGGAGACGACGAGTCCGCGAGGTCCCACGACCTCGCGCGCCACCGCGGCTCCATAGCCCGACCCCAGACCGATCTCGAGGAACCGATGGCCTTCGTCCAGGCCGAGAGGCTCATAGAAGAGCGGGTAACTGTGGGGACAGGAGATGGTCGCGCGCTCCCCCGGGAGGGGAAGCGGCACTTCCAGATACGCGTAGTCCCGGTAGTCATCGGGAATGAAGTCTTCCCGAGGGACGGTCAGCAGGGCGCGCTCGAGGCGTGCCGACTTGAGGTAGCCGTGCCCGATGAGCCACTGGACCTTCGCGGCTCTCTCCCGCGCGAGGTCGGCCCGGGTCTTCGCGGGCTTCTTCGGGGGTGGGATTATCCAGCCCATCCGTACTCGACGCGCGTCGGGTCGGCCGGTCAGCCGCCGAGCGTCCGCTCGATCTCGTCGAGGTGCTCCCGCCGGTGCTCGGCGCGGAGCAGGTTGACCGGGTTGCCGGCGGCTGCGTTCCTGGCGACGAGCTCGTCCGGCAGCGCCGCCACCTCCCGGTCCACCGCCTCAGCGATGGCGACGGCCAGCGCGGCCACGCGGCGCGGGGGCAGCGAGAGGAGCAGCGGCTTCGCGGCATCGTTGATCCAGTCCACGGCGCCATGATCCAGGGGCGGCGGTACGGCCGACCCTCCCTCACGCTGCCAGCGCTCGAGAAGCACGAGGATGCGCTCATCCCAGAACGCCAGGTGGCCGAGGACGCCGGCGACCGTCCAGCCGGCCGCGAGGGCCCGGCCGAGCTCGGCATCGCTCAGGCGCCGGACGAGCGCAGAGAGTCGCTGGCGCTGGGTCTCGTTGAGGGCGACATAGGAGCGGTCGACGGTCATCGGTCCTTTCTCCTCACCCGGATCTCCGCACGCCGAGACAGCCGGCGAGGAACTCCTCCACCTCCGTGTAGTGCCGGAGCGCGTTCCGCCAGTTGCCATAGTCGCGGCGATGGCCCTCGTCGGGGAAGACGACGTAGCCTCCGCGCAGGAGCTCGAGCGCGCGCTCGCCGGGACTGAGGCGGCGGAGTCGCGCGCGCGGCTGGCCGTCCCAGTCCGTGAGCCAGTCCATGACGTCGCCGGGGTTCTCCGCGATCAGTGTGTGCGCGTGCGTGGTGAGGCTCACCCGGTAGAGGTCGAAGAAGCTTCGGTTGCGTTTGTTCCAGGCGATGACGATATGGTTCGGATCGGAGCGGATCACCCGAGCGATCCAGGCGCGATGGCCGGGCGCCGGTGTGAGGTCGACGGGCCGATCGTCCGGGCGGTCGGTCGACGTGAGGTAGACGTGGTGGTTCTCGTCGCCGTCCTGCTCTTGCAGGTACAGGATGCGGCGGCTGTCGGCCGCCCACGCGAACCCGAAGACGGTGCGCCGCGATTGCGTATCGAGCGGACGGATGTCCTCCGCGCCGAGCGTGCGGAAGTGCACCGTGCTCCGGCCGCCGTGGGAGGCGATCCAGCCGAGCCGCGTGCCGTCCGGCGACACGCGATAGCCTCAGTTGGCCTCGCGGCTGGCGAAGAAGTGGCGGAGCGCGATCAGCTCGGGTGGCGAGGCGGTCGGCGGCGCCGGAGTGGCCGGCGCCACGGCGCAGCCCGCCGCCAGCAGAGCGAACGTCAGGAGCTTGTTCATGGCGCCATCCGACGCCGGAAGCCGTGGCCGAAGAAGCCGCCGTTCGGCCGGGCGTGCGCGTGGTAGTGGTCGGGGATATTGCGCATGTGGGCGTCCACCCAGAACTCGCCGAGCTGCGCCGCGGCGACTTCGCCTAAGCGCTCGCGCATGTGCGCGACGTGCTCGACGGGCGGCTCGGTGCCGTGGTAGCGCCAGACGACCATGGGGACCTCGCAGATCTCGCACTCGGCGATCCAGCAGATCTCGTCCTCCCAGTACCAGGGGCTGATCCGCGCGGCGCGACAGAGGTCGCAGCCGTCCACGCGGACGAACTCGGGATTGCGAGGAAGATCGCCACGGGTGCTCACGCCTTACCGTATAACATGGTCGGGAGGAGACCATAAGGCCATGCGGAAACCTCGGATCGATCAGCGCGGGTTCGGCTTCATCGAGATCGTCATCGTGCTGGCGGTCGTCGCGGTCGCCGGCTATCTGCTCTTCCAGTACTTCGGCTCCACCGCGAAGACCGTCGAGAAGCTCCAGGAAGAGCGCCCGATCGCGCACGCGAAGCTCGCGGCCGACCAGGCCACGCTCGACGCGGTCAAGGGCCTGGTGCAGGCGTATCAGGCGCAGAACGGCCGGTGGCCCGCCGACAAGGCCGCGGTCGTCGGGCTCCTCCAGTCGCCGCCGCGCTTCCAGTGCCCCGGGAACGACTTCGAGTACGACCCGGTGACGGGCGCGCTCCGGCTCACGATCACCGACGCGGGCCGCTGCTCCTGACGCCCGCCCGCCGGGGCTGGCCTGGTCGAGACCGCCTGGTAGAGCTGCGGCGATCACGCCGCGCGAAAGGAGCCGCCGATGACGGCGATCGCTCGGTCCCTCGTGCTCTTCGTGGCCGCCGGTCTCTGCGAAATCGGCGGCGGCTACCTCGTCTGGCAGTGGTGGCGGAACGGCGCCTCCTGGGTCGTCGGTCTCCTGGGCGCCGCCGTCCTCTTTCTCTACGGTATCGTCCCCACGTATCAGCCGGCTCACTTCGGCCGGGCCTACGCGGCGTACGGGGGAGTCTTCGTCGTGCTCGCGCTCCTCTGGGGCTGGGGCGTGGACGGGATCGCGCCCGATCGATACGACATCGTGGGGGGCGCGCTCTGCCTGGCGGGCGTCGGTGTCGTGATGTACTGGCCGCGATGACAGAGAGGCGGGGCTGGGCCGTCGTACCGGAATTACGCCGGTAGGTCGGCGACACGGAGGCGGGCGCGCGCAACGTCACGATTGCGATACACTGAGCGGTGATGAGCGCCGAAGAGTTCCGGGACAAGGACGCGCGCGACAGGCCCTCCAACTTCATCCGCGAGATCATCCTGGAGGACAACGCCAGCGGGCGCTTCGGGGGCAAGGTGATCACGCGCTTCCCACCCGAGCCGAACGGCTATCTGCACATCGGCCACGCCAAGGCGATCTGCATCGACTTCGGCATGGCCGAGGAGTTCGGCGGGCGCTGCCACCTCCGCTTCGACGACACGAACCCGACGAAGGAGAGCCAGGAGTATGTGGACGCGATCATGGCGGACGTCCGCTGGCTCGGCTTCGACTGGGGCCCGCACCTCTACCACGCGAGCGACTACTTCGAGCAGCTCTACGAGTGGGCGGTGAAGCTCGTCCGGGACGGGAAGGCCTACGTGGACGAGTTGACGCGGGAGGAGGTGCGCGAGCACCGGGGCACCCTGTACGAGGCCGGGCGCGAGAGCCCGTACCGGAACCGCCCGGTCGAGGAGAGCCTGGATCTCTTCGAGCGCATGCGCCGGGGCGAGTTCGAGGAGGGGAGCAAGACCCTCCGCGCGAAGATCGACATGACCTCGGGCAACATCAACCTGCGCGATCCCGTCATGTACCGGATCCGCAAGGCCACCCATCAGCGCACGGGCGACACGTGGTGCATCTACCCGATGTACGACTGGGCCCACGGCGAGTCCGACTCGATCGAGGGCGTGACGCACTCGATCTGCACCCTCGAGTACGAGGACCACCGCCCGCTCTACGACTGGTACCTCGACCAGCTCGGCGTCCACCACCCGCAGCAGATCGAGTTCGCGCGGCTGAACCTCTCGCACACCGTCATGTCCAAGCGGAAGCTGCTGGAGCTGGTGAACGACGGGCTCGTCGCCGGCTGGGACGACCCGCGCATGCCGACCCTCGCGGGCCTGCGCCGCCGCGGCTACACGCCCGAGTCCCTCCGCGACTTCTGCGAGCGGATCGGCGTCGCCAAGGCCGACAACCTCGTGCAGGTGGCGCTGCTCGAGCACTGCGTGCGCGAGGATCTGAACCGACGCGCCGAGCGGCGCATGGCCGTGCTCCGGCCGCTGACGCTGGTCATCGAGAACTACCCCGAGGGGAAGACCGAGGAGCTGGAGGCGGTCAACAACCCTGAGGATCCCGCCGCCGGGACCCGCCGGGTGCCGTTTTCCCGCATCCTTTATATAGAGCAGGAGGACTTCCGGGATCCCCCGCCGCCCAGGTATTTCCGGTTATCCCCCGGCATCGAGGTGCGCCTGCGCTACGCCTTCATCGTCAAGTGCACCGGCGTCACGCGCGACGCCTCCGGACGGGTGGTGGAGGTGCGTTGCACCTACGACCCCGCCTCCCGCGGCGGCGACTCCGGCGGGCGCAAGGTGAAGGGCACCATCCACTGGGTCTCCGCGTCGCATTCCCTGGGCGCCGAGGTGCGCCTCTACGACACGCTCTTCAGCGCGCCCAAGCCCGACGAGGCGGAGGACTTCAAGTCGGTGCTGAATCCCAGGTCGCTCGAGGTGCTGAAGGGCTGCCGCGTCGAGCCCGCGCTGGCCGGCGTCAAGGCCGGCGAGCGCTTCCAGTTCGAGCGCCAGGGCTACTTCTGCGTGGACTC
>JACPCG010000036.1 GCA_016179925.1 Candidatus Rokuibacteriota bacterium
GGGGCGCCCGGCGATGCACGCGGCGGCGATGGCGAAGCTCTTCGCCTCCGAGACGGCGATGAAGGCGGCGACGAAGGCCGTCCAGATCCACGGCGGCGCCGGCTACATCACGGAGTTCCCGGTCGAGCGCATCTTCCGCGACGCCAAGCTCACCGAGATCGGCGAGGGCACCTCCGAGATCCAGCGGCTGGTCATCGCGCGGGAGATCCTCCAGCTCTCGTGACCGCGTCCCCCCGGATCATCGCGATCGAGAACGTCACCAAGCGCTACCTCACCAGCTCGGGGCCGGTGGAGGCGCTCCACGAGGTGTCGCTCGCGGTCGGCGAGGGCGAGTTCTGCACGCTCATCGGCCCCTCGGGCTGCGGCAAGTCCACGCTCCTCGGGATGCTCGGCGGCCTCGTCCCGCTCGACAGCGGGCGCGTCCTCGTGGACGGCCAGCCCGTGACGGGGCCCGACCCGCGGCGCGTCGCCACGGTTTTCCAGGATGCGGGCCTGTTCCCGTGGCGGACGACGCTCGAGAACGTCGAGTTCGGCCTGGAGCTGCAGGGCGTGCCGGCGGAGCGGCGGCGCGGCGTGGCGACGGAGCTGCTCGGCCCGCTCGGCCTCCGCGGCTTCGCGGGCAAGTACCCGCGCGAGCTGTCGGGCGGGATGAAGCAGCGGGTCGCGATCGGCCGCGCGCTCGCGATCGACACGAAGATCCTCCTGATGGACGAGCCCTTCGGCGCGCTGGACGAGCAGACGCGCCTGCTCATGGGCGAGTGGCTCCTCGACATCTGGCGGCGCACGAAGAAGACGGTCATCTTCGTGACCCACAGCCTGCAGGAGGCGCTGCTCCTCTCGACGCGGATCGCCGTCATGACGGCGCGCCCGGGCCGGATCAAGTCGGTGCTCGAAGTCGGGATGGACTACCCGCGGCTCATGGAGTCAGGGGAGCTCGTCGCGCTCCGCGCCAAGCTCTGGAGCGAGATCCGCGAGGAGTCGCTCCGCGCGATGGGCGGCCGCCTGTGACGGTCCTCGTCCGGCTCGCCCTCCTGGCCGCGGTCCTCGCCGTCTGGGAGGTGGCCGGGCGCGCGGCGAACCCGCTCATGGCGGTGCCGCCCTCGGCCGTGCTGCCGGCGCTGCGGGAGCTGCTCCTGCTGCGCTCGTATCCCGACCTCCCGGCGAGCCTCCTCCTGACGCTGCGCGAGATCGCGCTCGCCTACGGCCTCGCCGTCGCCGCCGGGCTCGCGTGCGGCTTCGCCCTCGGCATGAACCGGCTCGTCGGGCGCGCCTACGGCCCGATGCTCGCCGCCCTCTACGCGGTGCCGGCCGTCGTCTGGTACCCGTCGCTGATGCTCTTCTTCGGCCTCGACGCCGCTTCGAAGATCGCCTTCGGCTTCCTCCTCGGGTTCTTCCCGGTGACGCTCGCAGTCCTGGCCGGCATCCGCCAGGTCAACCCCCAGCTCGTCACCGTCGCGCGCGCCTACGGCGCGGGCCCGGTCCGGGTCTTCGCGAGCGTGATGGTGCCGGCGATGCTCTTCACGCTCGTCGGCGGGCTCAGGACGGGGCTCGCGCTCTCGGTCATCGGCGTGATCGTCGGCGAGATCCTGGGCAGCAAGCGCGGCATGGGCGCCCTCATCAACCACGCCTACGGTCTCCTCCGCACGGCGGACTACGTCGCGCTCGTGCTCATGACGCTGGTCCTCATCGTGGGCTCCGACGCTCTCGCGAGCCTCGTCGAGCGGCGAGCCAGAAAGTGGAGCGAATGACTCCCATGACCCTCCGCGTGCGCGCGCTGCAGCTCGCGAGCATTCTCGCCGCGCTCGGTGCCTGGGAAGGGGCGGCGCGCGCCGGCTGGGTGGACCCGCTCTTCGTCCCGGCGCCGACCGCCGTGGCCATCGCGTTCGCCAGGATCGGTGGCGCCGCGCTCGCCGCACTCGCCGACACGCTCGGCAAGACGGCCGTGGCGTACGTGCTCTCGGTCGTCCTCGGCGTCGCCGCGGGGCTCGTCGTCGGCTCGGTGCGCCTGCTGCGCGAGGTGCTGAACCCGTTCGTCATCGCGCTCTACGGCATCCCGAAGATCCTCGTGCTGCCGTGGATCGTGCTGGTGCTCGGCTTCGGCGCCGCCCCCGCGATCTTCTACGGGACGATCCATGGCCTCTTCCCGATCCTGGTGCTGGTGATGGGCGCCGTGCGCGACGTGGACCGGACGCTCGTGACCGTGGCGCGCTCCTACGGCGCCACCACGTGGCAACTGTACTGGAAGGTCCTCCTGCCCGCGATCGTGCCCTCGGTCCTCGCGGGGATGCGCCTCGGCCTCGTCTTCTGCCTGCTCGGCGTGCTGGTCGTCGAGATGTTCGCGGGCGTGCGCGGCATGGGCTACGTCATGAGCGCCTTCGCCAACGGCTTCCAGGCCCCCGAGCTCTTCGCCGCCACGGCGCTCGTCTCGGCGGCGTCCATCGCGATCGTCCTCGCCCTCGATCACCTCAACGAGAAGCTCTCGCACTGGCGGGGGTAGCGCCTCGCGGCCAGGCTCCGGCCGGGCAGGCGCTTCCCACCCCACGCCGCACAGTTCCT
This sequence comes from Candidatus Rokuibacteriota bacterium, assembly GCA_016179925.1. Taxonomy (GTDB): domain Bacteria; phylum Methylomirabilota; class Methylomirabilia; order Rokubacteriales; family CSP1-6; genus JACPCG01. Next base: position 2,557 of record JACPCG010000036.1, read on the forward strand.
TGACACCTCGGCACTGGACTCTGCCCGCCCGGCGTGAGAAATCGCGGACTTCCCCAGGCCCCACGCCCCGGAACGCAACTTGCTACACCTTGATACCGTGCCAGGAAAGGAGCGAGGGGCGGTCATGGGCAAGACACTGGGCGCTTCACTCGACGCCGAGATCGTCACCGTCTACCGCACGCTGGACGGCGCGATCCACCACGCGCGGTGCGGCAAGCCGGTCATGCTGGAGCGTCACCGCGCGGGGGGGCTCGAGATCGACTTCTACTGTCGGGCGTGCGCCGAGACCGTGACGCTCCCGTTCTGCGTGCTCTCGCGCATCCGGGTCACGCACGGCGCGACGACGCTGTCCTAGCTCGCGGCGACCGCTACTCCCCCCGCAGCGTCGGGTCGAGCAAATCGCGCAGCCAGTCCCCCGTGCGGCTCACGACGATGGACGTGAGCATCAGGACGATGCCGGGGAACGTCGAGATCCACCACGCGGTGTCGAGGTACTCCCGCCCTTCGTGGACCATCCCGCCCCAGGACGGCGTCGGCGGCTGCACGCCGAGACCCAGGAACGAGAGCGTCGCCTCCAGCACGATCGCCCGTGCCAGCTCGAGCGTCGCGATGACGACGAGCGAGGAGAGGACGTTCGGGAGGATGTGGCGGAGGATCACGCGCGCCGCCGAGCCGCCGAGGGCGTGGATCGCGTCCACGAACTCGCGTGCGCGCAGGACGAGCACCTGCGCGCGGAGGACCCGCGCGTAGGAGACCCATCCCGACAACCCGATGACGACGATCAGCGTCGGGAAGCTCGGCCCGAGCACGGCGATGATCCCGATCGCGAGCAGGATGAAGGGGAAGGCGAGCTGGGCGTCGGCGACCGTCATGATGACCGTGTCCGACCGCCCCCCGCGGAAGCCGGCGAGGATCCCGAGGCTGGCGCCGACGAGGCCGCCGACCACCACCGCGGCGAGGCCCACGACGAGCGAGACGCGCGAGCCGTAGATCACCCGCGAGAGGACGTCGCGCCCGAGATGGTCGGTGCCGAGGACGTGGGTCCGGCCATCGGCGGCCTCGAGCGTGGGCGCGGCGAGCCGCGCGCGGAGCGACTGGCGCGTCGGGTCGTGCGGGGCAAGCCACGGCGCCGCCGCCGCGACGGCCCCGAGGAACAGCACGAACGCGGCGCCCGTCAGCGCGAGCCGGGTCGTCCGGCGCCTGACCGTGCCGGCGGCTGCGGGAGCGGCGCCGGCGGGGCCGGCTTCAGCCGCGGGGGACCTGAGAGAGACGCTCTTCATCAGCGAGGGCGGGCGCGGGGATCGAGGAAGCCATAGAGGAGGTCGATCGCGAAGTTGATGACGATGAACATGACCGCGGAGAGGAAGACGGCGCACTGCACGACCGGGTAGTCGCGGTTGTAGATGGAATGGATCGCGAGCCGTCCCATCCCCGGCCATGAGAAGACCGTCTCGGTCACGACCGCGCCGCCGAGCAGCGTCCCGAACTGGAGCCCGGTGATCGTCACGATGGGGAGCGCGGCGTTCTTGAGCGTGTGCTTGGCCACGACGAACCACTCCGAGAGCCCCTTGGCCCGCGCCGTCCTGACGTAGTCGGCGCGCAGCACCTCGAGCACGGCCGAGCGGGTGAGCCGCGCGATGGAGGCCATCGCGAAGATCCCGAGCGTGAGGGCGGGGAGGACCAGGTGCCGCCAGTCGCCGCGGCCGTAGGTGGGGAGGAGCCCGGCCTTGAGCGAGATCAGGAGGATCAGGAGGATGCCGATGAAGAACGTCGGCGCCGACTGGCCGACGAGCGCCACGCCCATCGCGCCGTGATCGAGGAGCGAGTTGCGCCGGACCGCGGAGAAGACGCCGACCGGCACCGCGACGAGCACCGCGAGGACGAACGCGGTGAGCCCCAGCTCGAGCGTCGCGGGCAGGTACCCCCGGACGACGCGGAAGGCCGGCTCGCGGAAGTGGATCGAGCGGCCGAAGTCGCCGCGCGCGACATTGCCGAGGAAGGTCGCGTACTGGACGGGCAGCGGCCGGTCCAGGCCCAGCTCGGCGCGGACGCGGAAGATCTCGCTCCGCGGCGCGTCGGGGGGCAGGAGCAGCGGGACCGGATCGCCGCTGAGCCGCATCACCACGAAGACGACGGTGGACACGAGCCAGAGCGCGATCAGCGCGCGCAGCAGGCGTTGGCCGAGGAACGCGAGGACGCCGCGCATGGAGGGAGGCGGCCGGAGCCGACGCTCGGCCCCGGCCGCGGATCAGGCTCACGCGCGGCGGAACTTGAAGGCGAAGCGCCGCACCTCGAACTGCTGGTTGGGGTTGGGCGTCCACTCCACGTACTTCTGGAGCCCGTAGTCCTCGTAGGGCTGGATGATCGGGATCCACGGGAAGTGCTCGTTGGAGATCTTCGTCATCTCGCGGTAGGCCTGGGCCCGGAACTTCTCGTCGGTCGAGAAGCGCGCGGCGTCCCCCAGCTCGTCCCAGCGCGCGTGGCGCCAGTAGTCCTGGGGCCCGCCCGGGCCCAGGAGCCGCCACATCATGCCGTCGGGGTCGCCGAGCGTGGAGGTCGGGTCCGACCACCAGAGCCCCTTGAACGTCTTGTCGCGGTTCTTCTGGGCGCGCACGGAGTACTCGACCACCTCGACCTTGGCGTTGATGCCGGCGTCCTTCCACATCGCGGCGATCGCCTCGGACATCGGCTTGTCGTTGGCGGTGTAGCCGGAGGTCGTCTCGATGACGATCTCCTCGCCCTTGTAGCCGCCTTTCTTGAGCCGCTCGCGCGCCTCGCGCGGATTGTAGGCGAGCGGGGGGAGCGAGGCGTCGAAGTGGTTGTCGCCCTTCGCGATGGGCCCGCTCGGGACGATGCCCCGGCCACGCCACAGCTCCTTCACGATGATGTTGCGGTCCACGGCGAGCGACAGCGCCTGCTTGACGAGCGGGTTGTCGAGCGGCGGCCGCTTGCTGTTCACCGCGAGGACGTACAGGCCCGCGTAGAGCGCGCCCACCACCTTCGTCGACGGGTTGCCCGCCACGCGCTCGCCGTGGTCCGGCGGGAGCTGCGTGATCACGTCCACCTCGCCCTTGAGGAGCGCGGCGATCCGCGGCGCCATCTCGGGCACGGCGCCGAAGATGACGCGGTCGGCGTCGATCCTGCCGCCCCAGTAGCCCGGATTCGCCTCCAGGACGACCTTGTCGTCCTTGGTCCAGGAGACGAAGCGCACCGGGCCCGTCCCCATCGGCTTGCTGCGGAAGCCGTCGGCGCCCACCTGCTCGAAGTACCGCCGCGACACGATCTGGCCGCCGTAGAAGGCCAGCCGCGCCGGCAGCAGCGGATCGGGCTTCTTGGTGTGAATGATGAGCGTTCCGGCATCCAGCGTCTCGATCCGGTCGATCGAGGTGAAGACCGTGCTCACGCGCGTCTTGTGCGCAGGGTCCCACGTGCGCTCGAGGCTCCACTTCGCGTCCGCGGCCGTGAACGGGTCGCCGTTGTGCCACTTGACGCCCTGGCGGATCTTGAACGTCCACTGGGTGGGGCTCTGGAGCTTCCATTCCGTCGCCAGCCCCGGATGGAGCTTGCCGTCCGGATGGCGGCTCACGAGGTTGTCGAAGATGTTGAACGAGATGCGGATGTCGTTCGACGAGGTGCTGATGTGCGGGTCGAACGTCGAGATGTCGCCGCCCTGGGCGACGACCAGCTCGCGCTTCTGGGTCGTCTGGGCGCCGGCCGGGCGCGGAAGCGTGCCGGGCACGGCCGCAGCGGCACCGGCGGCGACCGCCGCTTTCAGCAAGTCGCGTCGCGTGACCTGAACCATGGTGACCTCCCTGATGAGTGGTAAGCGGGACTATATACGGAAAGGCGGAGCGCCGCTACCCTCCGTCCGGCTTCTCCAGATGGGTGCGGCGCACGCGTGCCTGTACGCCCTGGACGACGCCCCGGTCGAGCGTGATCTCGACCTCGTGGTGCTCGGCATCCCAGCGGCTCACCGTCGCGAGCCACCCGAGCCGCCGCCGCCGCTGGGGCACGATCTTTCGTCCACGATAGACCAGAATCCGGCGCTCCGGCATCGCGAGCTGCTCGTGCTCCTCGGGCTCGGGGCCGCAGAGGCGCAAGACCTCCTCGAGCGTGGTCGTGCCGGGCTCGATGCGCGTCAGCGTCTCGCGGGGGACCACCGTGCCGGTCTGCCGCTCGACGGCCTGGCCGCGGGGGCCGAAGTGGATCCTCCCGGCGAGCCTCGCGCCGACCCGCCGCGCGAGCACGGCGATGAGCGGGCCGGCGATGTTGCCCAGCACGAAGAACAGGGCGGCGAACACCACCAGCGCCCATGACTGCCAGCCGGTGAAGTAGCCGAACTGGACGGCCAGCACCTGAGGCCGAAGGCCTTCGGACGGATCGAGGTAGAGCGAGACCACCTCGGTGTCCTTGCGCGTCTCGCTCGGCTGCCGGCGGCTCGCCGGCGGGGAGACCTCGTAGATCTTGAGGTGCTCCGAGTCGCCGAAGTTGATCAGGAGCTGCGAGGGATCGTCGGCGAGGTGCGCGACACGATTGCGGTGCGCCAGGTACATCGGGAACAGGGCGCGGGAGCGCACGTCGTGGAAGCTCAGGGTGATCGTGTGGCGACGGCCCCAGATGCGGTTCTCGAGCCACGAGGCCCTCCGCTCCTTGATCGAGTCGACCAGCGTCATCCGCAGCTCCATGAGGAAGGTGGGATTGACCAGCTTCGGCGTCCATGGGATGCGGATGTACGTCGCCGGGGAGGTGCGTCCAAGGGCCCCGGCCTCCCGCACGTAGGTGACGAACGGGGCGCCCCCCTCGATCGCCTCGGGCGGCGGGCGCTGCCCACCCGTGTAGATGTGTCGGGCGAAGAGCGGCAGGCGCCCTTCGCGGATCACCGTGAACCCCCGCTCACCGACGGACCGGCTCAGCGCGGGGTCGGGCGCCCCGGCGACCATCTCGCCGTCCACGAGGCCCGGCCAGAGCAGGTAGAGGTCCTGCTCGACGGCGCTCTTCGTCGGTGGGACCACGAGGCCCCAGAGGACGCTGACCTGCACCGGGCCCAGCGTCGGCGTGACGCGCGCGCGCACGAAGAGCGGCCCGATCGTGAAATCGGGGCTCGGACGCGAGCCGAGAAAGACCTGCGCGTCGGCGACGGCCGGGGCGCCCGCGAGCAGGAGGCCCGCCAGCGCCCAGGCCGCCCGCCGTCGTCCGCTAGATCTTGACAGGCGTGAAGTCCCTCGTGAAGTGCTCGTCGAGCGGCAGCTTCTTCTTGATGAGGCCGTGCTCGAGGAGCGTCTCCTGCATCGCGGCGAGCGCGTCGACGTTGATGCGGCCGTCCACGGGCAGGAGGGGCCCCGAGATCTTGTGGGCGCCGAGCACGGCCTCGGGCGTCCAGCCGAGCTTCTTCGAGCAGATCTCCGCCGCCTCCCGCGGGGTATCGCGCATGAGCTTGAGCGCCCGGAACATCGCGCGCTGGGCCTTCCGGATCGCGTCGGCCTGCTTCCGGATCGCGTCCTCCGAGGCGTACTGGATCTGACTGATCCACTTCGGCGTGACCGCGTCGAGGCGGAGCAGGACCTTCGACTTGCCCTGGAGCTCGGTGACCGCGCCGCCGTCGCCCCAGACGTAGGCGGCGATCTCCTTGCGCGCCAGCGCCGCGAGCTGGGCG
>JACPCG010000037.1 GCA_016179925.1 Candidatus Rokuibacteriota bacterium
TCGGCGCCCTCGTGGGCGGCGGCGTGTTCTTCGTCATCATCCTCGTGCAGCCCGCGGGTATGGGTGGGGGCGACATGAAGCTCGCCGCGATGCTCGGCGCCTTTCTCGGCTGGAAGGTGCTGCTCTTCTCGCTGTTCGTGGCGGTCCTCGTCGGCGGCATCCTGGCGGGCGGGCTGCTCGCAACCGGCCTCCGTGGACGAAAGGATCCGGTTCCCTTTGGTCCGTTCCTTGCACTGGGTGGCGCCACCGGACTCTTCTGGGGCGAGAGGGTGGTGGCGTGGTACGTGAGCGGGTTTGGAGGATAGGCGCGCGGGGATTCACCCTCGCGGAGCTCGGCGTCGTGCTGGCGCTCGCCGCCCTGCTGTCCGGGCTCGCAGCCCCGGCGCTCTACAGCTACCGGCACGCCTCGGCGCTGCGGGCTGGCGCCCGCGAGCTGGCGGGCGCCATCACCCACGCGCGGCAGCTCGCGATCTCGCTGAACGCGCCGGTCTGCGTGGCCGTCACCGGCGGGAGCGTGAAGCTCGAGCGTGTGAGCGCCAACGCGTGCACGGGCGCTCCACTTCCCGCCCCCGGCCCGGCGGCGCTTCCGCTCGCGAGCGGCCTCATCGTGGAGAGCGCTGGCCCCAAGGTCATCCTGACGAGCCTTGGCGCAGCGACCCCGGGCGGGAGCTACACGGTAACTCACCCGGTCACCGGCGCTCGGCTCCGTGTCATCGTCGCCGCGTCAGGCCGGGTGAGCATCCAATGACGCCACGCGCATCTTTCTCAGGCCACCCACGGTTCATGCCGGCCTCGCGGACCCCGCTCCAAAGGACGCCACGCGCATCTTTCTCAGGCCACCCACGGTTCATGCCGGCCTCGCGGACCCCGCTAAAAATGAAAGGCGCGGCCGGGTTCTCGCTCGTCGAGCTCCTCATTGCAACGTCCGTCCTGGTGGTCGGCCTCCTGGCCGTGGTGACCGGCTTCCAGTTTGCGACGGAGAGCGTCGAGGCCGGGCGGCGCCACACCGTCGCCACGTTCCTCGCCGAGCAGCGGATCGAGGCGGTCAAGAGCCTGGCGCTCGTCGACTGGGCGGACCCCCGCCTCACGGCCGGTGTCACCACGGAAGCGTTCGGCGCGATCCCGGACGCGCCCAGCTACCGCCGCGAGACCCAGATCGCCGACTACGGCGGCCACGACTGCGCCGACGCCGCGCCCGCGGTGGTCGCGTGCAAGCGGGTGCGGGTGACGGTGCGCTATCGGCCGCTCGTGGGCGGCGCCGGTCGGGAGCGGCAGGTGGATCTCCTCACCGTGCTGGTCGCCCGGACCTAGTGCTCCGATTCAGAAGTTCGCGGGACAAATCGCCGGGCGGGGCGGGGGCGCTCTCCCCGGAACACGCTCCCTCGCAACACGATGCGCCCGCTCGGAAGGGCCACAAGATGAAGGTCTCCAGCTCCGCCGACACGCAGAAGCCACGGTTCCGGGGAGAGTGGTCGCCACCCCGACCCGCGCAGCGGGTCGACGAACTTCTGACTCAGGACACAGGAGTGTACGCGTGACGGGCCGGTGGGAGCTGCCCGGAGCCGGCGAGCGGGGTGTGGCGCTCGTCCTGACCCTGATGGTCCTCCTGACGCTGACCGGGCTCGCGCTCGCGTTCTTCTCGGTGAGCGCTTTCGAGCCGGGCATCTCGCGCAATCTCAGCGATGGAGCCCGGGCGCGGTATCTCGCCGAGGCCGGGATCGAGGTCGGCTACAACACCCTCGTGGCGGCCGCCGGGGAGCACAAGACCTGGAGCCCGCTCCTGGCGACCGTAAACGCCGCAGGGGACCATTGGGTGGCCCTGCCATCTCTGACTCGGGCCTCGCTCCCCGGGCTCACCGCGGCGGAGGGGACCTACTCGGTCGGCGTCCGGAACGACTCGCTGGCCGACGACACCGCGATCACCGGCGGGGCGACCGACTCCGACCCGGCACTCGACGCCAACGGCGCGGTGATCATGCGGTCCACGGGGAAATTCGCGAACACGACGCGGACGATCGAGGTGGTCGTCAGGCGCGTGGTGGCGTCGCCGTCGCCGGGGGCCTCCCTCCACCCGTGCTGCGCGATGTCGAACTGGCGGGAACTCTAAGCGACTTCCGCCGCGCTACAATGGGTTGGACCTACGTTGGACCGGGGATCGCATTCCGCCGGTAGGGGCTCGACCACGTCCCGACGCCAAATGTGGTACATGGGAAAATATTGGCCCCCTGGGGCGCCGCGCCTATACTACTAATCCACGAGGGAGAAAGGTACTTAAACCATGGCATTTTTCCGCAAGGCCTCCGAGGTCTTCGGCCTCGACATCGGTTCGAGCGCGGTCAAGGCCCTCCAGCTCCGGGAGGCGGGCGGTTCGTACAGGCTGGCCGCCCTGGGGATCGCGCCCCTTCCCCCGGACGCGATCGCCGACGGAACCATCAAGGATCCGCCGACGGTCGTCGAGGCCATCAGGACCGCCGTGGCGAAAGCGGGGATCAAGGAGACCGACAGCGCGATCGCCATCTGCGGCCGCGAGCTCATCATCAAGAAGGTCCAGATTCCCGAGGTCCCGGCCAAGGAAGTCCACGACGTCGTCCAGCTCGAGGCCGAGCACCACATCCCGTTCGCGATCGACGAGGTGTTCCTCGACTACCACACGGTCGGCCAGCACGATGGCCAGCTGGACCTGATCCTCGTCGCCGTCAAGAAGTCCAAGGTGCTCGAGTACGCCGCGGTGGTGGAGGAGGCGGGCCTCGTGCCCACCATCGTGGACGTGGACAGCTTTGCGCTCGGCAACCAGTTCGAGCTCAACTTCCCCGAGGAGCAGGGCGAGGCCGTCGCGCTCATCGACATCGGCGCCTCGATCATGAAGACCAACGTCGTCCGCGGAGGCTCGACGATCTTCGCGCGCGACATCCCGTTCGGCGGCAACAACTACACGCAGGCCATCGCGCAGCAGCTCAAGATCCCCTTCGAGCAGGCGGAGGCCGCGAAGCTGGGCCGTGACGTCGGCGTCAGGTGGGAGGCGGTCGTCCCCGCGCTCGAAGCGGTGTCACGGGAGCTGTCCCTCGAGGTGCAGCGCACGTTCGACTATTTCGCCTCGACGGCCGAATCCGAGCGCATCGGGAAGATCGTGCTCGCGGGCGGCTGCTCGCAGCTCCCGGGGCTGAACGATTACCTGTCGTCCAACTGGGGCATCCCCGTCGAGCTGGCACGGCCGTTCGAGCGGATCGAGGTCGATCCGGCGTACGCCGAAGAGGTCAACGCCGCCGGTCCGGCGCTGGCGGTGGCGGTGGGCCTCGCACTCCGGCGGCCGGGGGACAAGGGCAAATGATCCGGATCAACCTCGCGCCCGAGACGAAGCGGCGGCGCGGCATCGCCTTCAAGCTCCCGACGCTCCCCGCCTTCAATCTCGGCTGGCTGTTCGGCATCCTCTATGTCGTCGTCGTCGTCGGGATCGGCGTCTACTGGTGGTCGCTGTCCAGCGAGGGGTCGGACCTCACGGCCAAGGTGGATCGCGCCAACAAGGAGCTCGCCCAGCTCAAGGTGGCGATCAGTCAGGGCAGCCAGGTGAAGGACCAGGCCGCGGAGCTCCGCAAGCGGCTCGTGGTGCTCGAGGAGCTCACCAAGGGCCAGACGAAGCCGATCGTGCTCGTGGACGTCTTCGCCAACATGGTTCCCAAGGACCTGTGGATCACGGGCTTCGAGGAGCGCGACTCGAGGGTCAAGGTGTCCGGGACGGCGTTCTCGACCAGCGCGGTGGCCGACTTCATGGCGAACCTGCGCGCGTCCGGCAAGTTCAAGGACGTGGACATCGTGGTCTCCCGGCGCGATCTCGGCCGGCCGACCCCCCTGGTGACCTTCGACGTCACCTGCCGCTTCGAGGGCTAGCATGGCGCTCCCGGCGTTCTTCGACCCGATCGTCAACGCCCCGAAGCCCCAGAAGATCGTCCTGGGCGTCATGGGGCTCGCCATCATCGGCGCGGCGGCGTATTTCCTGCTGCTCTCGCCGCTCGAGACCAAGGTGGCCCAGCTCCGCACGCAGGAGGCCTCGCTCCAGCGCGAGCTCGTCCAGAACCGGGCGATCGTGGCCGATCTTGCGCGCTTCCGCAGAGAGGTGGTGGAGCTCGAGGCACGCATCAACGCGCTCAAGGAGCGCCTGCCGACCGAAAGGGAGATGCCGACGCTGTACCGGACGCTCTCCGACGCGGGGACGCAGGCGGGGCTCGGCGTCTCGCTCTTCCAGCCGCGCGAGGCGCAGATCAAGGATTACTACGCCGAGATCCCGATCGTGATCAACGCCGAGGGCTCCTACCACCGGATCGGCGAGTTCTTCGAGCGCGTCGCCAAGCTCGCGCGCGTCGTGACGGTGAAGGACATGAAGCTCTCGGGGGGGGGCCGTCCGGGGAACCCGGTGCGGGCCGAGCTGACGCTCGCGACCTACCAGTACCGGCCCGTCGGATCACCGAAGCCGGGGCCGAAGAGATGAAGGAGTCGGGCATACGCATGCGCCTGACGCTCGTCGCCTCGATCGGCCTCGCGACCGCTCTCGCGGCGTGCGGCGGCTCGCCGCCCCCACCGCCCGCTCAGGCGCCGACGCCGCCGGTCGCCGCCGCTCCGCCGGTCGCCACCGCGGCGAAGCCGCCCTTGGTGCCCGCGGTGCCGGAACCCGCGCTTCCCGAGATCCCGAAGTACGAGATCAAGGGACGGCGCGATCCGTTCCAGACGCTCGAGCGCGACGCTCGCGCTCTTGGAGACGCCCGAGGGCCTCGGATACATCCTCAAACCCGGGGACGCGCTCGGGGATGGCCGCCTGCTGGAGATCGGCTCCGACAGCGTGGTCTTCCAGGTGCCGCCGACGCCCGGCTCACCCACTAACCGCGTGGTACTCAAGCTGGCGACAAATTAAATGAAATCAGGACGACGGATCTCCATCGCGCTGGTGGCCCTAAACGTGGCGCTCCTGCTCCTGGCACCGATCGCGCCTGCGAAGGCGCAGACGGCACAGATGGTGCTGAGTAACGTCACGGTGACGTCGCAGCCGGACGCCCTGACCGTCCACGTGACGACGTCGCGGGAGCCCAGGTACCGCGCCGAGCTGATCGACACGCCGAGCCGGCTCATCGTGGACCTCGAGGACGCGGTCTATGCCTGGCGCAAGACCCCGCTGGCCGTCGGCGCCGAGCCGCTCAGGCAGATCCGCGGCAGCCAGTACCGCAAGGGCATCGCGCGAGTCGTCTTCGACCTGACTCGCGACGTGGGGTACGCCATCCGTGAGGAGGAGGACGGGCTCACGATCATCATCCCGACTGCGGCGCCGGGGGCGACCCGGTCCGTGGTCATGAAGGACGACGCCGCGGCCCCGGCGCCTGCAGCCGCTCCCGCGGCGCCCGCACCGGCGCCGGCCCCGGCGGCCCCGCCCGAGCCTGCGAGGGTGGCGCCCGCGCCGATTCCGGCGCCGGTCCGCCTGGCCCAGGCGCCGGCCGCCCAGCCCTCCAACGGCTCGCGGCTGATCTCGTTCGATTTCAAGGACGCGGACGTCGTGAATCTCCTCCGCATCCTCGCGGCCGAGAGCGCCAAGAACATCGTCATCGGCGACGACGTCAAGGGCAAGATGTCCATGTCGTTGCGGAACGTCCCGTGGGACCTCGCCTTCAGCACCGTGCTCGAGACGCGCGGGCTGCAAAAGGTCGAGAAGGACGGCGTGATCCGCATCGTCTCCAACGAGCAGCTCCTCAAGGAGCGCGAGGCCCAGGCGCGCGTCGAGGAGTCGAAGCTGAAGGCCGAGACCGACATTCGCACGAAGGCGGCCGAGGCCAAGCTGAAGGAGCAGGAGGCGCTCGACCGGCAGCGCGCCGCCGAGGCCGCATTCCGCGAGGCGCAGGCGCGGGGTCCCCTCAAGGAGGAGACGATCCGCCTCGCGTACGCGGATCCGGACGAGCTCGTGAAGACCCTCCAGGGGATTCTCGGCCTGACCGGCGGTGCCCCGAGCGCGCCGCCGCCCGTTGCGCCCCCCTTCTCGGCGGTCTACGGCCAGCCGGCCCCGCCCGGCGCCCCGCCGGCCACGCCGTCGGCCGAGGTCCTGGCGAAGGGCATCACGATCCAGGCCCACAAGCCGACGAACTCGATCTTCATCCGCCACTACGAGGCGGACCTCGAGCGGATCAAGAAACTGATCAAGGAGAAGCTCGACGTGCCGCTGCCGCAGGTGAAGATCGAGGCGCGGATGAACGAGCTGAACCGCACGGACTTCTTCGCCCTCGGCGTGTCGTGGGGCGGGGCGGGCACGCGCCGGGTCGGGTCGGAGACGGCGCTGGTCGGGCAGGGCTTCGCGGGGCGCGCGCAGCCGACGGGCGGCGTCGCTCCAATACCGCCGGCCGGGCCGCTCGCGCTCAGCCAATTTCTGCCCATCAGCGCGGTCAGCGGGCTGCCGCTGGGCGGCAACCTCGTGGACTTCCCGGTCGCCAGTACGCTGGGCACCCCCGCGGGCCTGGCCTTCGGGATCGTCGGCAGGAAGCTCAACCTGAACTTCGTCCTCGACGCGCTCGAGGCGCTGAACAAGACCACCTCGCTCGCCAAGCCGGAGATCGTGACGGTCGAGAACGCCACGGCCTCGATCAAGCTCGGCAGCGAGATCCCCTACGCCACCGTGAGCTCGGCGGGCACCCAGATCCAGTTCAAGGAAGCCGTGCTGAAGCTCGAGGTGACGCCGACGGTCATCCGCGAGGGCGACATCACGAAGGTCAAGCTGGTCGTGTTCGTCGAGAATAACTCGCGGGGCGCCAACACGGTGACGACCGGCGGCGAGGTTCCGGCCATCGACAAGCGCGAGGCGAAAACCCAGGTCATCGTGAAGGAAGGTGAGACGCTCGTCATCGGCGGCATCCGCCAGCGGCAGGATTCGGAGACCACCCGCAAGGTCCCGCTGTTCGGCGATATTCCGGTCTTCGGCTTCCTGTTCCGCGCGAAGAGCCGCTCGATCGATCCCAACCGCGAGCTGATCGTGTTCATCACGCCGTACGTCCTGAAGCTCGAAGTGGCCCAGGCGCCGCCGCCGCCCGCGAAGAAGTAATGTCGCCGGCGCTCCGCTTCCTCACCGCGGGCGAGTCCCACGGTGAGGCCCTGGTCGCCGTCATCGACGGCGTCCCGGCCGGCCTGCCGCTGGCCGAACGCGACATCAACGAGGATCTGGCGCGCCGCCAGCGCGGCTACGGCCGCGGCGGGCGGATGAAGATCGAGCGCGACCAGGCCCGCATCCTCTCCGGCGTCCGCTGGGGCTCGACGCTCGGCAGCCCCATCACGCTCCAGATCGCCAACCGGGACTGGGAGAACTGGAAGTCCACGATGGCGGTCGCGGCGCTCCCGCCGGGGGCCTCCGAGAAGCAGGTCACGCGGCCCCGGCCCGGGCACGCGGACCTCGCCGGCGCGATGAAGTACGGCCATCGCGACATCCGCAACGTCCTCGAGCGCTCGAGCGCGCGGGAGACGACGGCGCGCGTCGCGGTCGCCGCGGTGGCCAAGCGCCTGCTCGCCGAGTTCGGCATCACGATCCTGAGCCACGTCACCGAGATCGGCGGCGTCCGCATCGCACCCGAGCTCGACCTCCCCTGGGAGGATCTCCGGCGGCGCGCCGAGGCCTCCGAGGTCCGCTGCGCCGACCCCGCCGCCGAGGCCGCGATGATCGCGGCGATCGACGACGCCAAGGCGAAGGGCGACACCCTCGGCGGGGTCTTCGAGGTCGTCGCGCTCGGCTGCCCGGTGGGGCTCGGCTCGTACGTGCAGTGGGACCGGCGCCTCGACGGCCGCCTCGCGCAGGCCTTCTGCTCGATCCAGGCGATCAAGGGGTGCGAGCTGGGCCTCGGGTTCGAGACCGCGCGGCGGCCGGGCTCGGCCGTGCACGACGAGATCCTGTTCGATCCCGAGAGCGGGTTCAAGCGCAGGACGAACAACGCCGGCGGCCTCGAGGGGGGCGTGACCAACGGCCAGCCCGTGGTCGTCAGGGCCGCGATGAAGCCGCTCTCGACCCTCCGCACGCCGCTCAAGTCCGTCGATCTCGCCACGAAGGAGCCGGTGGACGCGGTCGTCGAGCGGAGCGACGTCTGCGCCGTGCCGGCCGCCGGCATCGTCGGCGAAGCGATGATGGCCATCGTGCTCGCCGACGCGTTTCTCGAGAAGTTCGGGGGCGACAGTCTCCAGGAGATCCGCCGAAACCACGACGGCTATCTCGACAGCCTGAAAAGCTGGTAGCCTGCAGGTGCGGATCTCCGGATTCCGCGGGGCCGCAGGGCGAGCCGCGGCACGGCCTGGGGCCGGGGCCCCGGCGTGCGAGGCGAGCGAAATCCGGGAATCCCCGCCGTCCGAGGCGAGCGGTGAAATGGTCTAGATGGTCATCAACGTTGATCTCGGTGCGCGGTCGTATTGCATCGTCGTCGAGTGCGGCGCGCTCGACACCGTCGGCGCCCGCCTGAGCGCGCTCGGCGTCGGCTCCCGCGCCGCCCTCGTGAGCGACGCCACGATCCTGCGCCTGTACGGCAAGACCGTCACGCGGAGCCTCGAGGGCGCCGGCCTTCTGGTGGCGCCGGTCGAGGTGCCCGAGGGCGAGGCCGCGAAGACTCTGGCGGTCGCCGAACGCTGCTGGGAGGCGCTCCTCGCGGCCGGCCTCGACCGCACCTCGACGGTGCTGGCCCTCGGCGGCGGTGCGGTGGGCGACGTGGCGGGATTCGCCGCGGCGACGTACATGCGCGGCGTCAGCTGCGTGCAGCTGCCGACGACCGTGCTCGCCCAGGTGGACGCCTCGATCGGCGGCAAGACCGCGATCGACCACCCGAAGGCGAAGAACCTGATCGGCGCCTTCCACCAGCCGCGGCTCGTGATCTGCGACCCCGCGACCACGCTCACGCTGTCGCGGCGGGAGTTCAGGTCCGGGCTCGCGGAGATCGTCAAGCACGGGATCGTGCTCGACGCCGCCTACTTCGCGGAGGTCGAGCGCGACGCCCCCGCGCTCTCCGCGCGCGAGCTTCCGGCGCTCGAGCGGATCATCGGCGGCTCGTGCCGGCTGAAGGCCGCCGTCGTCGAACGTGACGAGCGAGAGGCCGAACTCCGCCACGTGCTCAACTACGGCCACACGATCGGCCACGCGCTCGAGGCCGTCACCGGCTACGCCCGCTTCGCCCACGGCGAGGCCGTCTCGCTCGGCATCGTGGCTGAGGCGCGCCTGGCCCTCCGGCTCGGTCTCGCCTCCGAGCAGACGGTGCGGCGCCAGGAAGGCCTGCTCGCCGCCGTGGGCCTGCCCGTCCGCGCCGCGGGGATCGACGGCGAAGCGGTGCTCGCCGCGATCGCCCGGGACAAAAAGGCGCGGGATGGGCGCGTCCCCTTCGTGCTGGCGCCCGAGATCGGAGCCTTCCGCCTCGTCTATGACGTTCCCCGAAGCGAAGTCCTGGCGGCGCTCGGCGAGCTCCGCCCCTGACCCGTGTTGACAACGCAACCCCGCGCTCCGTATAACGAATCTGCGATGTCAGTGGACGATGGCGCACTCGCCGGAGCCATCCGCCGGCAGGAGGAGCGGCTCCACCGCGACCCGGACTCCCTCGCCTTCGCCCAGCTCGCCGATCTCTACCGGAAGGCTCGGCGGATGCGGGAGGCGATCGCGCTCTGCCGGAACGGGCTCGTCAGATACCCGTCCTACACGACGGCGCGCCTGATCCTCGCCAAGGCCCTCGCGGCCGAGGGCGATCTCGAGCCGGCGCTCGCGGAGACGCGAGCGATCCTCGAGCTCTCGCCGAAGGACGTCCAGGGCCATCGCCTCGCGGCCGAGATCCACCGCCGCCTCGGACACATCGATCAAGCCCTCACGCATCTGGAAACCGCGGTGCGGCTCGACCCGGGCGACCGCGAATCGCGCTCGCTGCTCGGCCTCCTGCGGGCGACGATCCCGCCCGGCGGCGAGGCGAGCGGACTCGGGCGGGTGCTCGGCGACGACACGTTCGCGACGGTCGCGTTCGGCACGCTCTGCCTCGAGCAGGGCCTGGTCGAGGAGGCGGCGCAGGCATTCACCCGGATCCTCCGGAAGGACCCCGACAATCCCGAGGCGCGCGAGCGGCTGGAGACGACGCTCCGCGCTCGCCAGCGACGGAAAGGCTGAGGCGCGATGCAAATCTCGACCGCGGAGTTCAAGAAGGGGTTGCGCATCATGTACGACGGCAACCCGTACATGATCGTCGATTTCCAGCACGTCAAGCCCGGCAAGGGCGGCGCCTTCGTCCGCACCAAGCTCAAGCACATGCGGCTCGGCAAGGTGATCGACAACACGTTCCGCTCGGGTGAGAAGGTGGAGCTGGTCGACTTCGAGGAGAAGCACATGCAGTTTCTCTACAAGGACGACCGCTACCACCTCATGGACACGGAGTCGTACGAGCAGGTCTCCCTCTCGCCCGACGAGGTCGGCGACGCGCGCGACTACCTGAAGGAGAACACCGAGGTGGACGTCCTCTACATCGAGGGCGCGCCCGTGGCCGTCGAGCTGCCGAACTTCGTCGAGCTCGCGATCGCCCGCACCGATCCCGGGGTCCGCGGTGACACCGCGCAGGGCGGGACGAAGCCCGCGACCCTCGAGACCGGCGCGGTCGTCCAGGTCCCCCTCTTCTTGAGCGAGGGTGACACCGTCAAGGTGGACACGCGCACGGGCGAGTATCTCGGGCGGGTCGCCGCGGCGGGCGCATGATGGCCCGCCGGCGGCGCGGCACGAGCGACCAGTCCGTCCTGGCCCTCGTGCGCCAGCTCGGCGAGGCGCTCGAGGAGTTCGGGCTCCAGGAGATCGAGGTCGCCTCGGGCGGGGTCCGCATCCGCCTGCAGCGTCCCGGCGCGGCCCGGCCGGCCCCCGCGGCGCCGGCGGCGCACGCGCCCGCCGAGACGCCGGCCGCGCCCGCCGTCGCCGACATCGTGCCGCCGTCCATGGTGACGGTCGACGCGCCGATGGTCGGCACCTTCTATCGCGCCCCATCGCCGAACGCGGAGCCCTACGTGCGAGAGGGCGACCTCGTGAAGGAAGGCCAGATCCTCTGCATCATCGAAGCGATGAAGCTCATGAACGAGATCGAGTCGAAGGTCGCCGGCCGCGTCGCGAAGGTCTTCGTCGAGAATGGGCATCCGGTCGAGTACGGCCAGCCGCTGTTTCTGATCGATCCGACGCGCTGAGCGGACGGGTGAACGGCGCTCGCACCCTCCGCCTGCTCTCGGTCGCCGCGCTCGCGGCGCTCGCCCTCGCCACCCTCGCGCTCGGCTGGCGGGAGGGCCGCCGCCACGAGGCCGGCGAGGCGCGCCGGACCGTCGTCCTCGCCGCCGCCGACACCCGCGCGCTGACGGAAGAGGCGATCGGGCTCTACGCCGCCGGCC
The DNA here is from genome assembly GCA_016179925.1 of Candidatus Rokuibacteriota bacterium. Taxonomy (GTDB): domain Bacteria; phylum Methylomirabilota; class Methylomirabilia; order Rokubacteriales; family CSP1-6; genus JACPCG01. The sequence continues at coordinate 11,386 of JACPCG010000037.1, forward strand.
AGCTTCCACGGGCGTGCGAGCGGTTCAGCCAGGCGGCCGATGCCGACCCCGCGAACGCCGCACGGCGCCAGGACCTGAGCCGCTGCTTCGAGGGCTGGGGCTGGCAGGCGCTGCGCGAAGGGCGGCCCGACGAGGCGCTCGCGCTCTTCCGCCAGGCGCTCGTCGGGATGCCCGACGCCGCCGCGCTGCTCAAGGGCGTGGGCCTCGCCGCCGTGCACGCGGGGCGCCCGGAAGAGGCGTTCGGCCCGCTCGAGCGCGCGGTCCTGGCCGAATCCGACGCCGAGGTCCGGCTCCTCCTCGCCCATCTCTACGACCATCGGGACGACCCGACACGCGCCATCGCGCACCTGCAGGCCGTGCTCGAGCGGGAGCCCGCCCACGAGGCGGCGCGGCGCCTGCTCGAGAAGGTGGAGCGCGAGCGGCTCGCGGAGGCGGGGTTCCAGCGCGAGGTCACGGCGCGCTTCGTCGTGAAGTACCGCGGGGCGCGCGCCGAGGACGCGCGTCGGACGATCGTCCCGCTGCTCGACGCTGCCGCCGAGCGGGTCGGGAAGGCGCTCGGGTACCGTCCGCGCGAGCGGCTGACCGTGGTGCTGTACGAGCACCAGCAGTTCCAGGACGTGACGCGCGTCCACGGTTGGGCCACGGGGCTCTTCGACGGCAAGGTCCGGCTGCCCGTCGGCCCGGCGCTGCCGCCGGCTCGAGAGCTCGAGCGGCTGATCGTCCACGAGTATGCGCACGCCGCCATCCACCACCTGTCGCGCGGCCGGGCGCCGCGGTGGCTCCACGAGGGTCTGGCGCAGGCGCTCGAGGGCGACGCGGCCGACCCGATGCTGCGCGTGCCCGGGAGCCTCACGCTCGCGGGCGTCGAGGCGCTCGTCGCCGACTCCGATCCCCTGCGTGCGCGGACCGGCTACGACATCGCGCTCTGGATCGTGCGGGACCTCCTCGACCGCGGCGGGATGGAGGCGATGCGCGGCCTCCTGGTGCGGCTCGGCGCGGGCGAGCCGATGGCGGACGCGACGCCCGCCGTGTACGGGCTCCGGATGGCGGAGATCGAGTCCCAGTGGCGCCGGCTGCTGGGCGGGTGACCTCCTATCTTCCATAAGATCCTCATCGCGAACCGCGGCGAGATCGCGCTGCGGATCATCCGCACGTGCCGCGAGCTCGGCATCCGCTCGGTGATCGCCCACTCGAAAGCCGACGCCAACTCGCTCCCCGTCAGGCTCGCCGACGAGTCCATCTGCGTCGGCCCCGACGCCGCCCGCCTCTCCTACCTGAACATCCCCGCGATCATCTCGGCGGCGGAGGTCACGGACAGCGAGGCGATCCATCCCGGCTACGGCTTCCTCGCCGAGAACCCGGCGTTC
>JACPCG010000038.1 GCA_016179925.1 Candidatus Rokuibacteriota bacterium
CGCTTGAGCAGGTACGGCACGTCGGCGACGACCGTGTTCTTGCGGAAGAGCAGCGCACCTTTGACGAGCAGCGCGGTCTGGTTGTGCAGGATGTGCTGCCACCACCGTCGCGGCAGGAACTCGGGCAGGACGATCGTGATCATCTGATCGTCGCCGCGCGCCTGGATCTGGTCGAGGTAGTCGAGGAGCGGCCGCAGCAGTGACCGGTAGGGTGACGTCAGGACGACCAGGGGGACGGCCAGTCCCCACTTGGCCCACTTCTCTTCGAGCTTGGCCGTGCGCGCCGGGTCCGTCTCGACGAAGACGGCCCGCACGGTCGCCGTCGGCGCCAGCGTCTTCGCGTACTGTACGGCGCGCACGACGCCCCGATGGACGTCGCCGATGAGGACGAGCACCGTGTGCTGGAACCGGGGCGGGCCGTCGAAGCCCTCGAGTGACAGCTCGACGGCGACCGCCTCGTAGTGCCGGTGCATGACGATGAACGTGACGACGAGGAGCGGAATGACCACGACGACGATCCAGGCCCCCTCGGCGAACTTCGTGACCGCCAGCGTGAGGAGGACGATCCCCGTCACGACCGCGCCGACGCCATTGACCCACACGCGCCAGCGCCAGCCCTTCTCCCTGAGCCGCAGCCACCGGCGGACCATGCCGGCTTGCGAGAGGGTGAAGGAGATGAACACGCCGATGGCATAGAGAGGGAGGAGCGCGTGGGTGTCGGCGGCGAAGAGCACGATCAGGAAGATGGCGAAGCCGCTCAGGATCAGGATCCCGTTCGAGAAGACGAGCCGGTCGCCCTGGTTCGCGAACTGCCGCGGCACGAACCGGTCGCGCGCCAGGATCGACGAGAGCCGCGGGAAGCCGGCGTAGGAGGTGTTGGCGGCGAGGAGCAGGATGAGCATGGTCGCCGCCTGGACGCCGTAGTACGGCAGTCCCCCGCCGAACACCCGGCGCGCGATCTTCGACACGACCGTCTCGTCGCCGCCCGGCACGATCCCGAAGTCGTAGGCCAGGTACGTGATGCCGAGGAACATCGTGATCGAGAGCACTCCGAGCCAGGTCATGACGACCTGGGCGTTGCGTCCCTCCGGCGGCTTGAGGGCGGGCACGCCGTTGGAGACGGCCTCGACGCCAGTGAGCGCCGTGCAGCCGGCGGCATAGCTGCGCAGGAACAAGAAGAGCCCGATCCCCTCGAGGCCCGGCGGATGGGGCTCGTACGGGGCCTCGGGGAGCAGGCCGAAGGCCGCCGCGACGAGGCCGTACCCGACCGTGCCCAGGATGCTGACGACGAAGAAGTAGGTCGGCGCGGCGAACAACCTGCCGGATTCGCGGACGCCGCGGAGGTTCCCCACCGTGACCGCGGCGATTGCCAGGACGCACAGCGTGACGCGATGGGGATGGAGCGCGGGGACCGCTGACGTCAGCGCGGCGATTCCGGCCGCCGCCGAGACCGCGACCGTCAGCACGTAGTCGGTCAGCAGGGCGGCGGCGGCCGTCAACGCCGGGAACGTGCCCAGGTTGTCCTTGGCGACCAGGTAGGCGCCCCCGCCCTGCGGGTAGGCCTGCACCGTCTGTCGGTACGAGGTGACGACCACCGCCAGCAAGGCCGCGATGCCCAGCGCGACCGGGAGCGAATAGCTGAGGGCCGCGCTGCCGGCGAGGACGAGCACCAGGAGAATTTCTTCGGTCGCGTAGGCCACCGACGACAGCGGGTCGGAGGCGAAGACCGCCAGGGCGACCGTCTTGCTCAGCCGCTCGTGGCGCGCCTGGGCGAGCGGCATCGGGGCGCCGACCAGCAATCGCTTCAGCAGAGTGATCCGCATAGCACAGGCGACTCTACCCGCGTCGGCGGCGCTCGGGGCGTCGGGGTCGGATTTTTACGAGATTTTTACGGCCGGCGTCGGCTTCTTGACGGTGCCTTTACCGGAAGCCTGTCACGATGGAGTGGTGAGGTCATCGACCGATGGGTGACGCCGGCGCGACCGCTGCGACGAGGCCCCGCCCCCGCTGGCGTCGCCTCTACGCGATCGCGCTGCTGGCGGTCGCCGCGTTCGCGCTGGCCGAGCTAGCGGTTCGGGCGCCCGCGCTTCGGATCGCGCTGGAGTGCGCGATCGCCGTCGCCGCCTCGGGTGCGACCCTGAGATGGATACGGGCGAACCGCGTCGCCCTCGATCTGCTCGAGTGGTGCGACTGCGCGGCGAAGACGATCACCGTCCGCGTGATCCTGTCCCGGCCGGCCCGCCCGGAGGACACCTGCGCGGCTGGTGCGCTCGTCACGCCCGTCGGAGATCCATCGGGCCCCGAAAGCGAGGTCCGCGAGCCGTCCGTCCCGCGGTGAGCGAGACATCGGCCGCGCCCGGCCGGCGTTACACTTCAGGATGTGCCCAGAGACCTGACCCAGCAGCCTCAACGCCCGGCGGCACTCGCCTGGCTCGAGGCCGGATACGCGCAGGCCGTGGCCGTGGTCGCTGCCGCCACCGGACTCTCGTGGCTGGTGTTCCCGTTCGCCGACCCGGCGAACCTCATCATGACGTACCTCCTCGGCGTCGTCGTCATCGCGACCCGCTACGGACGCGGCGCTTCGGTCCTCGCCTCGGCCGCGAGCGTCGCGGCCTTCGATTTCTTCTTCGTCCCCCCGCACCTCACGTTCGTCGTCGCGGACACGCAGTACGTGCTGACGTTCGCCGTCATGCTCGTCGTGGGCCTCGTGATCAGCGGTCTGACGCTTCGCATCCGGCGCCAGGCGGAGGCGGCCCGGCAGCGCGAACAGCGGACGGCGGCCCTCTACGCGATGAGCCGGGAGCTGGCGGGAACCGGCGCCGTCGAGGATCTCGTCGGGATCGCGGCGCGGCACATCGCGGCCGTCTTCGGAGCGGAGGTCGCCGTGCTCCTCCCCGACACCGAGGGGCGCTTGACCGCCAGCCGGCTGGAGGGAGGCTTCGCCGTCGAGGAGAACGACCTCGAGCTGGGGCGATGGGTCATCGAGCACCGCCGGCCAGCCGGGCCGGGCACGGCGACGTCGCAGTCGGCGCGCGCCGTGTACCTGCCGCTCCTCGGACACCGCGGCCCCCTCGGCGTCGTGAGCGTGCGGCCCCGGCAGCGCGATACCTTCCGGACGCCCGAGCCGCTCCACCAGCTCGAGACCTTCGTGAACCAGACCGTGCTCGCCCTCGAGCGCGCCCGGCTGGCCGACGAGGCCCAGGGGGCGCGCGTGCGCGCCGAGACGGAGCGGCTTCGTAGCGCGTTGCTCACGTCGGTCTCCCACGATCTCCGGACGCCGCTCGCCGCGATCACGGGCGCCGCGACGACGATGCTCGACCGTGGCACTCCCCTGGATCGACGGGTTCAGCAGGAGCTGCTGGAGTCGATCCGCGACGAGGCCGAACGCCTGAACCGGCTCGTCCAGAACCTGCTGCAGATGACGCGGCTGGAGTCGGGCGCCCTGCAGCTCCGCCGCGATTGGCACCCGATGGAGGAGGTGATCGGGGCCGCGCTCGGGCGCCTGGCCGGGAGCCTCGGTGATCGTCGGGTCACCGTGAGCATCCCGCCGGAGCTCCCGCTGGTCGCCATGGACGACGTGCTCATCGAGCAGGTGCTCCTGAACCTGCTGGACAACGCCGTCAAGCACACGCCGCACGACAGCGCGATCCGGATCATCGCGACCGCGACCGACCGCAAGGTGACGGTCGAGATTGCCGATCACGGTCCGGGACTCCCGGCCGGCGACGAGGTTCGAGTCTTCGAGAAGTTCTACCAGGCAGGGCCGCGCACCCGTCAGGGCGCCGGCCTCGGCCTCGCGATCTGCCGGGGCATCGTCGAAGCCCATGGCGGGCGGATCTGGGCCCACAACCTTCCCGAGGGCGGTGTCGCGTTTCTCTTCACGCTGCCGCTCACCGCTGCGCCGCCCGTCTCGCTGCCCGTCGATGCCTGACCCCGCCGTCGTTCTGATCGAGGATGAGCCGCAGATTCGGCGCTTCCTGCGGGCCACCATGACGCGCGAGGGCTATCGCCTGTTCGAGGCAACGACGGGCGCGGCCGGCCTGGTCGAAGTCGGCTCCCGGCAACCGGACGTCGTCATCGTCGACCTGGGACTGCCGGACATGGACGGCCTCGCCGTGATCCGGCGGCTGCGCGAGTGGACCGACGTGCCGGTCATCGTGCTCTCGGCGCGCGGCCAGGAGCGCGACAAGGTGACCGCGCTCGACGCCGGCGCCGACGACTACGTCAGCAAACCGTTCGGCGCGGGCGAGCTGCTCGCCCGGATCCGCGTGGCGCTCCGGCACACCGCCGGCGCCTCGCACGCCGCGGACGAGGCGACGTTCAAGGTCGGCGCCCTCCAGGTGGATCTGCTGCACCGCCGGGTGTTCGTCGGCGATCAGGAAGTGCGGTTCACGCCGATCGAGTACAAGCTCCTGACGACGCTCGTGCAGCACGCCGGAAGGGTCGTCACGCACCAGCAGCTGCTTCGCGAGGTATGGGGACCGACGCACACCGACCAGGCCCACTACGTGCGCGTCTACATGGGCCACCTGCGGCACAAGCTCGAAGCCGAGCCCGCCCGCCCCCGGTATCTGCTGACAGAGCCGGGTGTCGGCTACCGTCTGGCCGTCGAGTGAGCTCCGCCGGCCGGCCTTCGCCGCCGTGGTGCTCGCGTTCCTGCTGAACGCCTCGAGCTACTTCCGTCATCTTCAACCCCGCGCCGATCGTGCTGGCCGCAGCGGTGTACTTCGTGCTGCTCTGGCCAGGGGTGCGCCTGCTCTCCCGGCTCGAGCACCGCATGCTCGCCTCGCGCCGGTAGCCCGGACGACAGGCTCTTACCCTTCGGCTGCTCGCCGGCGAACGGACTCCCAGATCTCGGCGAGGCCAAGGCGGGCTGCCCATTCCGCGATGTACGCCATCCCGATCTCGCTGCCGGACACCTTGAGAATCCCGATGATGTCCCGAACGTGCCGCTCAGACCCGCCTTCCCGGAAGTACAGCATCTTGGATAGGATGACATCCTCCGGTCGGGCGAAATACGCGTCGTGCCCCTCGAGCATCGCGTGACGCTCCCGCCGCGACAGCTGCACCGCGTCGTACTCGGTGCCCTTCGTGAGAATCACGTCGATCTTCAACCCGGAAGAAGGATGGATGATGTTGAACTGGCCTCGACCCAAGATCGCGCCCTGGGCCGCCTCTTCGCTGAGGTAGAACTCCCCCGCCGGGAAGCGTTCGAGCAACCGAGGGACATGCTCGAGTCTGACGTTGGCCACCACGTCGATGTCACGGGTCAATCGGGGTTCCCCGTAGAAGACGGCCGCATGGGCTCCTCCGATCATGTAGTCGATCCCGAGGGCCTCGAAGGCGTCGACAACGTACTTGAGAAGCTCAGCCTGGTCCACCCAGAAGCCTTTTGGCGACTTGCCGCCGGACCTCAGCGGGATCCCACTCGGGATGCCGGGCGGCCAGGAATACTGTGAGCAGCTCGCGGACGAGCCGCCACTCCTCGTGGGCGAGGCGCAGGCGCTGCGTTCCCGACATGGCGCGCAGGGCTTCGGCGACCTTCGGATGCAGGACCTCGACCCCCCCCACGTCACTCGCCGAGCCGGGCTTTCGTCGAATCATCTCGTCTCCTGCCCTTCAAACTCGGTCGGATGGTATTGTAATCCGACTGCCGGGCTGGATGGTCTCAGCGACGTGTCTTACGGCTCGCGCCCGGTCACCGTTTCCACTCGGGGTAGGTCTGCGGGGAGAGCTGGTCGGCGCCGCGGCCGTCCCAGTCGAACTTCGCCATGCGCGGCCACATGCGCTCGCCGCCGGCCTGGAGCGCGGTGAGGATCGCGTGCTCGTCGGCGGCGAGGACGCGCCCGCCGTCCACGACGAGGCGGCCGTTCACGTACACGCGGTCCACGTCCTCGTCCGTCGCGTTGTAGACGATGTTCTTCACGGGGTCGCGGAGCGGCGTCATCCGCCACGACCCAGCATCTCGAAGAGCCCGGAGTACCAGAACTGGGGACTCCCGCGGTCCTCGATGAAGGAGCGGTCGAGCGGCGAGCCCGCGATGTGGGCGTGGGTCGAGATGAGCCCCGGCGTCAGGACGCGGTCGGAGACGTCCAGCGTCTCGTCCACCCTCCCGTCGAAGCGCGGCCCCACGTGGAGGATGCGATCGCCCTCGAGCACGACCACGCCGTCCCGCAGCAGGCGGTGGCCGCGGCTGTCGAAGGCGATGATCCAGCGGGCTCGGATGGCGGTGCGTTTGGGCGCGGTCATCGTCGCGAAGTCCGCGAGGCCGATGCAGACCGTGGGTGGCCTGGTGTCGGCACGCAGGGCTTCATGGGGTCGCCTTACACGAGCTGGGTGTATCGTGTCAATCGCCGCGAACGCGGCACCGCTTGCCGACGGCTGGCGGATGCGGTATCAGCGTGAGTCACCGGGTATCCGGCGGACGCGCGGGCCGACGCCGCGCGAGGGAGGAGAACCACGATGCCGCGCCACCTCAAGGTCGCCGCCGCGCAGATGGGACCGAACAACGAGGGCACGCCCCGCGAAGCGATCGTCGAGAGGATGCTCGGCCTGCTCGGGCAGGGGATCAGCGACGGCGTCGAGCTGATCGCCTATCCCGAGATGGCCCTCACGACCTACTTCCCGAAGAAGGTCCGCCCCGACTTCGACCAGTTCTTCGAGACCGAGGTGCCGCCGAAGCCCCTCGAGCCGCTCCTGCGCCGCGCGGCCGAAGCCCGCGTGGCCGTCCACGTCGGGTTCTGTGAGAAGGCCGAGGGCAAGTACTTCAACACGGCGCTCCTCACCGACCGCGACGGGCGGCTCTGCGGGACGTTCCGCAAGATCCACCTGCCGGGGACGAAGGCCCCCGACGGCTTCGCCCAGGTGTTCGAGCCCTACTACTTCGCCCACGGCGACACGGGCTACCGGGTCTTCGACTGCGCCGGCGCCCGGATGGGCGTCGCGATCTGCCAGGACCGTCGCTACCCGGAGAGCTACCGCTGTCTCGCGCTCCAGGGGGCGGAGATCATCTTGATCGGCTACAACACGCCGGCCTCGCCACTGGCGCTCGACCTGAACGAGCTGTGCCTGCGCTCGGGCGCCTACGCGAACCTCTGCTTCGTGGTCGGCGTCGCCAAGGCCGGCGTCGAGGACGGCGTAGAGCTGATCGGCGGGAGCTGCATCATCAACCCGCTCGGCCAGGTGCTCGCGAAGGCGGCGACGAGCGGCGACGAGCTGGTGGTGGCACGGATCGACCTCGACCAGATGGGCCCCGTGAGGAAGCGCTGGAACTTCCTCGGCCGGCGCCAGCCCCGGCACTATGGGCCCGTGCTCGCGCCCGTGACGGAGAAGGAGCCCAACCGGTGACCGCGCGCTCCGTGGACACGCTCGTCACCGGCGGCCGGGTCGTTACCGCGTCGGACGTCGTCGAGGCGGCCGTGGCGATCGAGGGCGGCAAGATCGTCGCGCTCGGGCCCGCCTCCATGCTGCCGCCGGCCGAGCGGACGATCGACGCAGGGGGCAAGTACGTGCTTCCCGGGCTCATCGATTGCCACCTGCACGTCGGTCCCGAGTACGACGACTGGAAGACGGCGCCGGTGGCCGCGGCGCGGACCGGGCTCACCACGCTCCTGCCGTTCGTCATCTACGACGAGGGCGAGACGCTGCCGCAGGCCGCTGCTCGGCTCAGGGAAGAGGCCGAGGCGCTCTCGGTCCTCGACTTCGGCTTCCACTTCATCCTGAACCACGAACCCCGCATCCTCGACGGCATCCCCGACGCCTTCCGGCTGGGCGTCACGTCGTTCAAGCTCTTCATGACCTACAAGAAGCGCGGCAAGCGCATGGTCTCCGACGAGTTCATCGCGAAGACCATGGAGCGCCTGGCCAGGCTCGGCGGCCTCTGCCAGCTCCACTGCGAGAACGGCGACGTCCTCTGCTACCTCGAGGACAAGGCGATCGCCGAGGGCCGCACGGCGCCCACCGACTTCCCGGCGACGTGCCCCGACTGGACCGAGGAGGAGGCGATCAACCGCGCGGTCCTCATCGGCCGGCTCACGGGCTGCCCCGCCTACGTCGTCCACCTCTCGACGAAGCTCGGCCTCGAGCGCATCATCGTGGACGCCGAGGGCAAGCCGATTCCCTTCGGCGCCCCGTCGCTCGAGACTCTCGTGCCGCTGATGTACAGCGAGGGCGTGGTGAAGCGGGGGCTGCCCATCACCTGGCTCGCGCGCGTGCTCTCGGAGAACCCGGCGCGGATCTTCGGGCTCTACCCCCGCAAGGGCGCGATCAGGATCGGCGCCGACGCCGATCTGACGATCTGGGATCCGGCCCCCGAGGGGACGATCGCGAGGACGCAGCACCTCGGCATCGCCGGCTTCACGCCCTACGAGGGCTGGAAGGTGCGCGGCCGGCCGTGGATGACCCTCGTGCGCGGTCAGGTCGTGCTGAACCCGCAGGGTGAGGTCGAGCCGAAGCCCGGCGCCGGTCGCTATCTCGCGTGCGCGAGCCCGCTCCCGCCCGTGAGCGGCGCGGTCCGCTGATGGCCGACTATCTCGACCGGCTCGCCCGTTTCGTCGAGGGCACGCGCTTCGACGCCCTCCCCGCCACGACGGTGGCGGCGGCCCGGCTGGTGCTCCTCGACACGCTCGGCGCGATCCTCGCCGGCAGCGCGCTCCCCGAGAACGCGAAGCTCGCGGGGCTGGCCGCGATTCGCTCGCCGCAGGGCGGCGCGACGCTCCTCGGTCATCGCGCCAGGGCCGACGCGTTCTGGGCGGCGCTGACGAACGCGACCGCGGGCGTCGCGCTCGAAGTCGACGAAGGCAACCGTCTCGGCGGCGGCCATCCCGCGATCCACGTCATCCCGGGCGCGCTCGCCGTGGCCGAAGAGCAGGGGCTCGATGGCCGCCGCCTGCTCGAGAGCGTCGTCGCGGGCTACGAAGTCTGCTCCCGCCTCGGCGGCGCCACGAGTCAGCGGGCGAACGTGCACTCCCACGGCACCTGGGGGACCATCGGCACCGCCGTCGCCGTCGCGAGGCTCGCGGATGCGCCGGCGGCGACGATCCGCGAGGTCATCAACCTCGCGGCGTCCATGAGCCCGGCGAACTCCTGGACGCCGGCGCTGGACGGCGCGACGATCCGCAATCTCTATCCCGGCCGCTCCGGCCTGCAGGGCATCCTCGCGGTGGAGCTCCAGCGGTGCGGCTTCACGGGGCTCGGCGACGCGCCGTCGGACGTCTACGGGACCATCCTCGCCGAGCGGTTCGAGCCTGCGCTCGCCGTCGAGCGGCTCGAGGAGCTGGGGACGGGCGAGCGCCACCGGATCGAGCGGAACTACTTCAAGCTCCACGCGTGCTGCCGGTTCAATCACTTCGCCCTCGACGCGGTCATGGCGCTCCGCTGCGCCCAGCCGTTCGAAGCCGGGGACGTCATGCGGATCCGCGTCACCACGATCCCGTTCGGCGAGCGGATGGCGTCGACGGAGCCGGCCAGCATGCTCGCAGCGAAGTTCTCCATCCCGTATTCCGTCGCCGCGGCGATCGTCCTCGGCCGGACCGATCTCGCAGCGTTCGAGCCTCCGGCGCTCGGCGACCCGCGGATCCGCGACCTCGCGCGGAAGATCGAGATCCGCGCCGAGCCCAAGATGTCCCCGAGGCGGACGGACCACCCAACCGCGCACGTCAAGATCGCGCTCAGCGACGGGCGGATGCTCGAGCAGACGACGACCGTGCCGCGCGGCGACGCCGCGAACCCCGCGCCCCCCGAGGAGGTGACGGCGAAGTTCCTGGCGCTCGCGGGGCCGGTGCTCGGCGAGGCGCGCGCCCGCCAGGTCGTGGACGCCGTCCACCGGGCCGAAACCTTCAAGGACGTGCGCGCGCTGACCGCGGTCCTCGCTGGCGGCGCGCCCTCCTGATCTCCGGGTTCACGATCGCGCTCGCGCTCCTGGCGGGCGGCCTCGCGCACCGGCTCATCGCCCTCATGGCGCGCTGACTGCGCCTCGGACACGATGCGATACTGGCGGGGTGAGCGCGCTCTACTTCGAGGACTTCACGGTCGGGCGCCGGTTCGAGTCGGCGAGCCTCGCGATCACCGAGGCCGAGATCGTCGAGTTCGCCCGCCGCTACGACCCTCAGCCCTTTCACCTCGACGCTGAGACGGCGGCGCGGACCCCCTACGGCGGGCTCATCGCGAGCGGGCTCCACACGCTCACGCTGACCTTCAGGCTCTTCCTCGAGACGGGCGCGCTCGCGGCGTCAAGCCTCGGCTCGCCGGGGCTCGACGAGATCCGCTGGCTCCTGCCGGTTCGGCCGGGCGACACCATGCGGGTCGTCGTCGAAGTCGCGGCCGCGCGCCCGTCGTCGTCGAAGTCCGACCGGGGCATCGCGACCCTCCGCTACCAGGCGTTCAACCAGCACGGCCAGACGGTGCTGACGATGACCGGCCACCAGTTGCTGCGGCGCCGGCCCTAGGCTTCATCACGGCCAGGAGGACGCGCAGCCGCCGGCCGAGGGTCCAGATGAGGACGAGGCCGCCGAGGCCGATCACGACGAAGCTCACGAGATCGACCACCGGCAGGCCGAGCCAGATGCCGAGCCGGTGCTCGATGCCGAGCAGCCGCGCGAGCAGGAAGATCCCGCCGCCGCCGCCCATCAGGGTGAACCGGGCTCGCGAAACATCGACGTGTTGTCTCAGCGCACGGGGTCGATCGGCGTGGGGAGCCCGTGCTGCGCTTCGATCACCTCGGCGGCATCGAGGCACAGGTCCTCGCGATAGCGGGAGCCGATGACCTGCACGCCGAGCGGGACGCCGTTCGCCATGCCCGTCGGGACCGAGGCCGCGGGAAGCCCGAGCAGGTTGGCGGCGACCAGGAGCCGCTGGGCGCGCAGCACCTCGGCCGTGCGCTCGACGCTCGCCGTGTCGAAGCCGACGACGAACGGCGGCTCGGTCGAGACGGGGCCGACCACGAGCGGATAGCGCTCGAGGAAGAGCATCCAGTCGCGGATGTGTTTCGCCCGCTCGGCGAGCGCCCGGATATAGCCGTCCAGGCCGACGTCGGGCGTCGCCTCGAGGGTCAGCTCCACGGCGCGGTTGACGTCTGGATCACCGTATTTGCGGATCCACGGCAGCGTGACGTGCCGCGTCTCGTTGATCACGAGCGCGGCCCAGCAGCGGGCGACGCCCGCCACGTCGGGCGGGTCCACCTCCTCGACGGCGTAGCCGGCGTTCGCGAGCGAAGCCCCCGCGGCGCGGACGGCCGCGGCCACGTGCGGGTGGACGCCCTGCTTCGCGGGATCCGGGGTGAGTGCGACGCGGATCGGGCGCTCGACGGCCGCGCCGTCGAGCG